>NZ_JBFWZI010000036.1:20534-52063 GCF_050185545.1 Reyranella sp.
CGACGCCGGGGGTCCGGAAGACGATGACCCCCGGTCGTTTCTTGTCAGTAGTTGTCGAGTTGCAACGTGGAAGGAGAACGCCGTGAAAGGACCATTGCAGGGCCTGCGGGTGATCGAGATGCCGGCCATCGGGCCGGTGCCGTTTTGCGGCATGCTGCTGGCCGATCTCGGCGCCGACGTGCTGCGCATCGATCGCCCCGACGATGTCGATCTCGGCCTGCCCCTGCCGGCGAAGTACGAGCTGCTCGGGCGCGGCAAGCGCTCGCTCGCGCTCGACCTGAAGGTGCCGGCCTCTGTGCGCCTGATGTTCGACCTGATCGAACGCGCCGACGTGCTCGTGGAAGGCTTCCGGCCGGGCGTCATGGAACGGCTCGGGCTCGGCCCCGACGCCGCCCTCCAGCGCAATCCCGGGCTGGTCTACGGGCGCATGACGGGCTGGGGGCAAAGCGGTCCGCTCGGCCAGGCGGCCGGACACGACATCAACTACATCGCGCTCTGTGGCGCCCTGCACGCGATCGGCCCCGGCGACCACCGCCCCGTGCCGCCGCTCAATCTCGTTGGCGATTTCGGCGGCGGCGCGCTTTATCTGGCGGTAGGCGTCCTGGCCGCGCTCTGCGAGCGCCAGCGCTCGGGCAAGGGACAGGTCGTGGATGCCGCCATGGTCGATGGGGCGGCCTCACTGATGACGATGTTCTACGCCATGATGGGTGCGGGGCAATGGCGCGAGCGGCGCGGCGCCAACGTCGTCGACTCCGGGGCGCCGTGGTACGACACCTACGAATGCAAAGACGGCGGCTTCGTCGCCGTCGGCGCCATCGAAGGCAAGTTCTACGACCAGCTCGTCAAGGCGCTCGGCCTCGATCCGCGCGCGCTGCCCAGCCGCCAGAACCACGAGAGCTGGGCGGGCCTGCGCCAGCTCTTCGCCGAACGGTTCCGCACCAGGACGCGCGACGAATGGTGCGCTCTGATGGAGGGCAGCGACGCCTGCTTCGCCCCGGTCCTGTCGATGACCGAGGCGCCGTTTCATCCGCATATCGCCGCTCGGCAGACCGTCGTTACACACGACGACGTCGTCCAGCCCGCTCCCGCACCGCGCTTCTCGCGCACGCCGGGCAGCATCCGGCCGCCGCCCCGCCATCGCGGCGACGGCGGCACCGAGGCGTTGCGCGACTGGGGCGTGAAGCAGGTGGACTGAGTTGACTCTCCTCCCCAGCTTTGTCGGGGAGGACAAGAAGCCCGCGGTCTTGAAAGCGATTCGCTCTACCGGCCAAGCGACGCCTGCACGGCGCGCTGGCCTGCGACGAGCGCTGGCGGCAGGCCGGCATCAGCGGCGGGAGCGCAGGTGTAGCGCTGCTGCACGTAGTCGAGGCCGTGGCGCAGCATCGCCTTGGTGAAGCGCGCCGGCTTGCCGGCGAGCGCCGCCACGACCTCGGGCGAGCGCTGCCCGGCCGGTCGCCAGAACGCCTCGATCTCGACATGCGCGACCAGTGGGAGGCCACAGGCCAACGCGCCGAGGGCATACGATAGGCACTCTTCTTCCCAGCGATCAGGCTCGCGCTGCTCGGCATCGAGATGATCCAGCGCCGCGATGAAGGATTGGTGAAGCCTGTCGTTGCGGTCGATCGTGCCGTCCATGCGCGTGCTCCTCCGCTGATTGAAGGCCTCGATATGGGACGGCGAGATGACCTGCCAATGACGGAGTTATGCCGGGCCACGATTGGTCACAGCACCACCCTGCGACCTGCAGCAATGCTGAAGACAGTCGCCGGAGCACGTTCCGCTCGGCTGAAATCTCCGAGTGGAAGGTCGTGCTCCAGAACCTTTGGAATCTGGAGCCTAGTTCGCTCCGATCGCACCGCATGCGGTACGATCCAATCGGGCGCTGCTCTAGGCCTTGCGCACGCTGTGCACGCCCTCGGCGAGACTGCGCACGTAGTCGAGCACGCCCGGTACGAGATCGGACCTGGCCTTGCCATCGGCACCGAGCCCTGCTTTGACGCGATCGACGATTGCCGAGCCGACGACGGCCGCATCGGCATGGCGCGCAACGGCGGCCGCCTGCTCGGGAGTCTTGATGCCGAAGCCGACGCCGACCGGCAGGGCGGTGTGCCGCCGGATGCGTGAGACGTGCGCGGCGACTGACTCCTCGGTCGCCGACTTGGTTCCGGTGATGCCGAGCACCGAGACGAAGTAGACGAAGCCGGACGAGTACTTCAGGACCGCGGGCAACCGCTTGTCGTCGGTCGTCGGCGCGGTCAGCAGCACGGTATCCAGCCCATGCGCTGCGGCGTGCGGCTTCAGCTCGTCGGCTTCCTCGGGCGGCAGATCGACCAGGATGAAGCCGTCGACCCCGGCTTTGGCCGCTTGGCTGCAGAACCGCTCGACGCCGCGCTGGTAGACGAGATTGTAGTAGCCCATCAGCAGGATCGGCATGTCCTTGTCGCTCGCCTCCCGGCGATAGCGGCGCACCATGTCGAAAGTGGCGTCGACCGTGATGCCGGCCTTCAGCGCGCGCTGGCCGGCGAGCTGGACCGACGGGCCGTCGGCCATCGGGTCGGTGAACGGCATGCCGAGCTCGATCAGATCGGCGCCGGCGTCGGGCAGCCCCTTCAGGATCTCGTAGCTGGTCGCCGGATCGGGATCGCCAGCAGAGATGTAGGCGACCAGGCCTGCGCGCTTGGCGGCCGCGAGCCGGGCGAAGCGCTGGGTGATGCGGCTCATGGTCAGATCTTCATGCCCAGGCGCTGGGCGACGGCGAACACGTCCTTGTCGCCGCGACCGCAGAGATTCATCACCAGCAGATTGTCCTTGGGCAGGGTCGGCGCGAGCTTGGTGACATGAGCCAGCGCGTGCGCCGGCTCGAGGGCGGGGATGATGCCTTCGAGCTTGCACAGGAGCTGGAAGGCTGCGAGCGCCTCCTCGTCGGTCGCCGAGACGTACTCGACTCGGCCCAGCTCCTTAAGCCAGGAATGCTCGGGGCCGATGCCGGGATAGTCGAGGCCGGCCGAGATCGAATGTGCCTCGGTGATCTGGCCCTCGGCGTCCTGCAGCAGATAGGTGCGGTTGCCATGCAGCACGCCCGGCCGTCCGCCGGTCAGCGACGCGGCATGCTCGCCGGTCTCGACGCCCTTGCCGCCCGCCTCGACGCCGACGATGCGCACGCCCGTGTCGTCGAGGAAGGGATGGAACAGGCCCATCGCGTTCGAGCCGCCGCCGATGCAGGCGACCAGCGTGTCGGGCAGGCGGCCTTCCGCCTCCATCATCTGCTGGCGCACCTCGTTGCCGATCACGCACTGGAAGTCGCGCACCATCGCCGGATAGGGATGCGGGCCGGCCACCGTGCCGATGCAGTAGAACGTCGTCTCGCAGGTCGCCACCCAGTCGCGCAGCGCCTCGTTCATGGCGTCCTTCAGGGTCGACGAGCCGGCGGTCACCGGCCGCACCTCGGCGCCCAGCATCTTCATGCGCACGACGTTGGGCGCCTGGCGGTCGACGTCGACCGCGCCCATGAACACCACGCAGGGAATGTCGAACAGCGCGCAGGCGGTCGCCGTAGCGACGCCGTGCTGGCCGGCGCCGGTCTCGGCGATCACCCGCGTCTTGCCCATGCGCTTGGCCAGCAGCACCTGGCCCAGCACGTTGTTGATCTTGTGGCTGCCGGTGTGGTTCAGCTCGTCGCGCTTGAAGTAGACCTTGGCGCCGCCGAGATGGCGGCTCAGGCGCTCGGCGAAATAGAGCGGGCTCGGCCGGCCGGCATAGTGCGTCAGCAGATAGGTCAGCTCGCCCCTGAACTGCTCGTCGGCCTTGGCCTCGTTGTAGGCCTTCTCAAGCTCGAGGATCAGCGGCATCAGAGTCTCGGCGACGTAGCGACCGCCGAAGAGGCCGAAATGCCCGCGCTCGTCGGGACCGATACGGAAGCTGTTGGGAGGCGTGACCATCGCGTTTCCTGAAAAGACCTCATGCATTCCCTCCACGAGTGGAGGGAATGCATGGGCCTTAGCAGTCCCGGCCGGGGTCGGTCAAAAGGTGCCTTATCTTCGCTTGGCGCTGGCAGAATTGACCTTGGGCAGGTCGCTTTCGCGTGTCGGCGGACGCGCTCATTCCACCGCCCAGGAAAATGCCGGCCCGTCGCCCGACCAGACGCGCCGCCGCCTGACTGACCGTTTCCAGGCTTCGCTGCGCACGAAGTCCGACTATGGCCCTACCTGCGCTTGGCCTTGGCCGACTTTCTCTTGGCCCGGCCAGCCGACTTGCGCGACGCCGCGGCGGCGCTGGCGCGCGCCGGTCCGGCGTTGACCTCGACGATCACCTCGATCTCCACCGGGATGCCGCGCGGCAGCGAGCCCATGCCGACCGCCGAACGGGCATGCCGGCCGCGCTCACCGAACACGGTGACGAACAGGTCGGAGCAGCCGTTGATCACCTCGGGCTGCTCGCCGAACTCGGGCGTGGCGTTGACCATGCCCAGCACCTTGACGATGCGCTTGACGCGGTCGAGGTCGCCCAGCTCGGCCTTCATCACGGCGATCAGGCTCAGGCCCGTCTGGCGGGCGTACTCGTAGCCCTGCTCCTTGGTGAAGTCGCGGCCGACCTTGCCGACCGGCAGCGGATGGCCGGGCAGGCCCGGCCCCTTGCCGGCGAGGTACAGGAGGTTGCCGGTGCGCACGGCGTTGACGTAGTTGGCCATCGGCGCGGTGGGCATGGTAAGCTCAATGCCGAGCTCCTTCAGCCGTCGTTCGGTCTTCATCGCAAGTCTCCCCCGTCAGAGCGCCTTCACCCGCTCGAGGAAGGCGGCAATCAAGGCGAGGGATTTCACACCGCGACTCGATTCGACGCCAGAGGAAACGTCGACGGCGCGCGCTCCTGTTACGCGCACCGCCTCGGCAACGTTGTCCGCCGTCAGTCCGCCGGCGAGGAACCAGGGCAGCGGCACGGTGCGGCCGGACAGGATCGTCCAGTCGAAGGCGCGCGCATTGCCGCCCGGCAGCGTGCCCCCGGCCGCCTCGAACATCAGCCGGTCGGCGACGCTGGCATAGGCCGCGATGCCGCGGTCGACGTCGCCGGCCTCGGCGACCTTGATCACCTTCATCACCGGCTTGCCGGTGCGCGCCTTGATCTCGGCGAGGCGCCCGGGCGTCTCGCCGCCCTGGAGCTGCAGCAGGTCGATGGCGCCGCTGGCCAGCCGCTCGTCGAGCAGCGCGTCGTCGGGATCGACGAACAGGCCGACCCGGCCGACGCCCGCCGGCACGCGCTTGCCCAGCGCCGCCAGCAGCTCGACCGAGCCGACATGGCGGGGCGAGCGCGGATAGGTGACGAAGCCGATCCAGCGCGCGCCGGCGCGCGCGGCGGCCTCGATCGCCTCGGGCGTCGTCAGGCCGCAGATCTTCGCCTCGACGCTCACAGTTGGTTGACCCCGGCCTCGCGCGCGATCGCCTCGGCGGCGGCGCGCGGATCGCCTGCCTTGCAGATCGGCCGGCCGACCACCAGGTGGGTGGCACCGAGATCCACCGCTTGGCGCGGCGTCATCGCCCGCTTCTGGTCGTCGATGGCACTGCCCACCGGCCGGATGCCGGGCACCATCAGGACGAAGTCGGGGCCGCAGGCCTTGCGCAGAGCGGCGATCTCGAGCGGCGAGCAGATGACACCGTCGAGCCCGCATTCCCGTGCCAGGCCGGCGAGCCGCAGCACCTGGTCGGACGGATCGGCCGGCACCCCGGTGGCCTCGAGGTCGCTGCGGTCGAGGGAGGTCAGCACGGTGACGCCCAGTAGCCTGGGCCGCGCCACGCCCAGCCGGGCCGCCCCTTCGGCCGCCTCGGCGACCGCTACCCGCAACATCTCGCGCCCGCCCTGGACGTGGATTGTGATGTAGGTCGGCTCGAGCTCGACCACGGCGCGGATGCCGCCGGCGACGGTGTTGGGAATGTCGTGCAGCTTGAGATCCAGGAAAAAGCCGACTCCGGTCGCGCGCACCGGCGTCGGGAAGGCGTAGCGCACCCCCGGCGCACCGTGCGCCAGGAAGAACTCGAGCCCGAGCTTGATGCCGCCAACCGCCGGGTTGGGCCCGCCCGCGATCAACTGGATCAGCCGGGTGGCGTGGGCGAGGTCGGTGGTGTCGACGCCGCAATAGACGGGATTGGCTCGGGTCCGCATGGCGCGCGCAACCTAGTGAGAGCACGGGCCGGCAGCAATAGTGACCTCTCGGTGAGCCGGCTTGCGGAGCGCACACATTCTTCTTGTTCCTCCCCCGTCATCGGGGGAGCAAAGCTGGGGAGAACAGCAAGACACCACCGAATCGATCCGGCTCACCGTGTCGTGATTCACGCTTCCCCTCGCCCCCGGTCATCCTGTTGGGACGACGCGCATGGTCATCTGCGGCTTCGACCGGCCCGTGTCGCCCAGGCCGCCGCAGGACGATCGAGCGGGCTCCAACAAGCAGGAGGGACGACACGTGAAGATCACTCATATTCTGGCCGGCCTTGCTGCCGCCGCGACGATATCGGCTGCTCCGGCGTTTGCCGAGATGCAGAGCTACAAGGCGGTGCTGAATGCTGCGGCCGAGGTTCCTCCCAATGACAGCAAGGGCACCGGCGCCCTCACGGCGACCTACGACACCGCCACCAAGAAGCTCACCTACAGCGTCACCTATTCCGGCCTGAGCGGGCCGGCAACAGCGGCACATTTCCACGGCCCCGCCGACGCCAAGGCCAACGCCAGCGTCGCCCTCGGCGCGAAGGATGTCGCCATGAGCCCGATCAAGGGCGAGGCAACGCTGACCGACGCGCAGGCGACCGACCTGATGGCGGGCAAGTGGTATTTCAACATCCATACCGAGAAGAACAAGGGTGGCGAGATCCGCGGGCAGGTCGCGAAGTAGGTCACGGCAGTTCATTCGCTGGGAGCGAGGCATGAAGATCGACGGCAGCTGTCATTGCGGCAGCATCCGCTTCGAGGCGGAGATCGAGCCTGCTCACGTCGTCATGTGCCACTGCACGGACTGCCAGACCTTGACCGGCTCGGCCTTCCGCACGGCCGTGCCGACGAAGCCGGGCACCTTCCGGCTGCTGTCCGGTGCGCCAACGCTCTACGTCAAGGTGGCCGACAGCGGCAGAAAGCGCGAACAGGCATTCTGCCCGACATGCGGCGCGCCGATCTTTTCGACATCCGTCGGCGACGGCCAGAAGGTGCATGGATTGCGCGTCGGCACCATTCGCCAGCGCGATCAGCTGGTCCCGCGCGACCAGATCTGGTGCCGCTCATCGCAGTCGTGGCTGCCCGGCCTGCCGACGATCAGGAAGCACGAGGCAGAGCCGGTGTGGACTGTCACCGGTCCAGCCCCCAAATCCTGACGGGCGCTCATGTTCTTCCGGACCGCGAGCATCTTGCTCGCTCGGATTCATGAGCGAGCAAGATGCTCGCAGTCCGGAAGAGGAAGCACCCGAGCGCGCTCAGCTCTTGCGGCCGTAGCTCGCCAGGCCGCCGGTTGTCGACTTGGGCGGATGGGCGCGGATCGCCTCCTCGTTGGGCTCGGTACCCCAGCCGGGACGCGACGGCATCACCAAGTGGCCATCGACGAACTCGGGCACGTGGGTGAACAGCTCGTGGTCCCATTCGAGGCGGTCGACATCGGTCTCCATGATGCGCAGGTTGGGCACTGAAGCCGCGAAATGCGCGTTCATCATCGTACAGAGGTGGCCGTAGAAATTGTGCGGCGCCACGTTGACCTCGTGCGCCTCGGCGAGGTTGGCGATCTTCATCGACTGCCAGACGCCGTTCCACGGCGTGTCGATGATCGCCACGTCCATCGACTGCTCGCGGAAATAGGGCAGGAAGTCGCGGACGCCGAGCAGGGTCTCGCACGAGGAAATCGGATGCGGGCTCTGGCGGCGGATCAGGCCGAGCGCCTCGGGGCTGTAGGTGTCGATCTCGACCCAGAACATGTCGAGGTCGCGGATGGCGCGCAGGATTTTCAGATAGCCCTCGGTGCTGGCGTTGAAGTTGAGATCGAGCAGCAGGTCGACGTCGGGGCCGGCACCCTCGCGGATCGCCTCGAGATGCATGCGCAGATTGCGCAGCACGGCGCGATCGACGTTGCGTTCGGGATAGGCGGGCACGCCGAAACCGGGCCGCCAGCCCCGGGGATTCCTCTTGTCCTGGTCGTAGATGAAGATGTTGGTCTTCATCGCCGTGAAGCCCTTCTCGCGCACCTCACGGCCGATCGCCTTGACGCCCTCGAGGTCGGTGATGGCCGGCTTGAACCAGCCCGGATGGTTGATGCGCCAGGTCGCGCAGTGCGACCAGTAGACCCTGATGCGATCGCGCACCTTGCCGCCCAGCAGCACGTAGCACGGCACGCCGAGCGCCTTGGCCTTGGCGTCGAGCAGGGCGTTCTCGATCGCGCCGAGCGCCAGCGCGACGACACCGCCCGCCGCCGGGCGTGTCACAGAATAGAGCTCGCTGTAGAGCCGCTCATGGTCGCCGACCGGCTGGCCGACCAGGCGGGACGACAGCTTCTCGATCGCGGTGCCCACGCCCGGCGCGCCGAAGCCTTCGTCGTACTCGCTCCAGCCGACGATGCCGTCCTCGGTCGTCACCTTGACGAAGTAGTAGTTGCGCCAGCCGGCATCGGCGGCAAGCGTCTGCACCGAACGGATCTTCGAATCGACTTTCATGGTCGGGTCTCTCCCCTGAGCTTTTCCTCGGCGCTCTTGTTAGCATCATTGCCGGATGCGGCGCCCTCGCTGCCGGCAAAAAAGATCGCGCCGCCACCGCCACCCCCTTGAACCGTCGGCCGCCGCACCTAGATGGTTTCGTCGCGGGGCGCCGAGAACGGGCCCGCGCAGCGATTGTTTCCCCATGTTGCTCCGAGGAGGACGTGATGATTCAATTGGACCCCGCCCACATCCGATCGGCGGCCTGCCTGCCATCCCTCGACAGCGGCTCGAATGAGCCATCTATGTTCCCGAAGCCCGACACGGGCTCCGCGCTCGACGGCTGGGCCACCGGTTCCGACGCGGTGGAGTTCGTTCCCTACGTCTCGCCACCGCCGATGCCGTGGCCGCGGGTCTTCCCGAGCTTGTGAGGCGTATCATGGCTCTGTTCTACCAGGATCCGTTCGACGCCCTGTCGCAGTTCCAGCGCGCCCTCGACCAGTTGCGCTCGAGCAGCTGGCTCGCCGCCAGCCCGAGCGGCGGCGGTGCATATCCTCCGCTGAACGTCTTCCGCAAGGGCGACGACATCATCATCGTGGCCGAGGTGCCGGGCGTCGCGAAGGCGGACCTGCGCGTCGAGGTCAAGGGCAACACGTTGCGCATCGCCGGTTCGCGCACGGTCGGCCCTGGAGGGCAGGCGAGCAGCCATCGCCGGGAGCGCCGCGGTGGCCGCTTCGACCGCACCATCGAGCTGCCGATCGCCATCGATTCCGAGGGGGTGAAGGCCGAGTACCGCGACGGCATCCTGGCGCTCCACCTGCCGCGAGCCGAGCACGACAAGCCCCGCCCCATCCCCGTCGCCTGAATCGGAGCTCGACCATGGCCGACTCTCAAACACTCGAAGTGCAGGAAAAGAAGGAAGCGGCGCCACGCGGCGCCGAGCAGACCAAGCCCGCCCGTTACTTCGTGCCGGTAACCGACATCTACGAGACCGACCAGGCGCTGGTGGTCGTCATGGAGATGCCGGGCGTCGACCGCAAGGACATCGACATCCGCGTCGAGGAGGACGTCCTCCGCGTCGAAGGACGCATCGATCACGCCAAGTACGATGGCATGGAGCCTCTCTATGCCGAGTACAGCGTGGGTCCGTTCGCCAGGAGCTTCGCGCTGTCGCACATGATCGACCAGCAGCGGATCGACGCGGCGTTCACCGACGGCGTACTGACCCTCAACCTGCACAAGGTGCAGAAGGCCGCTCCCCGAAGGATCGAGATCGGTTGACCGCGTTCGCCGGGAGCGCGCCAATCAGAAGTCCTTGACCCAAGAGATGCCCTGGCCCCCGGTCCCTGCGGGGTGCGGCACTTCGGTTCCGACGTCCGGCGGTTGACGCCGCAACGCATCTCTTGATCCGGATGAAGGCGATTGCGACGAGCGCCTTGGTCCGGATGAAGAGCTTGCCTGTCGCATCGCCCGCGCGACGTGAAGGGCAGACGTTTTCGGCACAGGCCTGGGTAAGGGTGGATGCCCTGCCACGTCCACTTTTCCAGTGTGTTCCCATTGTGTTCCTTCGACTATAGACTGGTTTGATGATCCGTCGGAGCCGGCATCCATGACTCGCCGCGCCGGCAGCGCCGACCTGCCGCTGCATGGCGGCCGCGTGCCGCGCTGGCTGGCCGAGCGCATGACCCGGCTCGGCACCGTCATCGCCGAGGCCATCGTGCTCGAGTACGGCCGCGACGAGTTCCTGCGCCGCCTCGCCCATCCTTTCTGGTTCCAGAGCTTCGGCGCCGTGATGGGCATGGACTGGCATTCGTCGGGCATCACCACCAGCGTGCTGGGCGCCCTGAAGCGCGGGCTCGCGCCGCGCGCCGGCGAGCTCGGCCTGCATGTCTGCGGCGGCCGTGGCAGGCATTCGCGGCAGACGCCGCACGAATTGATCGGCCTCGGCGAGCAGCTCGGCGTCGACGGCGCAGCGCTCGCCCGCACCAGCCGCCTCATCGCCAAGGTCGACAGCGCGGCGGTGCAGGACGGCTTCGATCTCTACCTTCACGGATTCATTCTTGCCGACGACGGCCACTGGGTGGTCGTCCAGCAGGGCATGAGCGATGCGCGCGGCCAGGCGCGGCGCTATCATTGGCTGTCCGAAGGACTGCAGAGTTTCGTCGAGGCGCCGCACGCCGCCATCGACGGTCTCGACCAGGGCATCATCGTCAACCTCACCGACCGGCGTGCCGCCGCCTCGCGCCAGGGCCAGCTCGATCTGCTGGGCAGCCTGGGGCCGGATGGCATCGAGCGCCGGCTGGCGGAGATCGACCCGCCTGCCGCGCCCTGCCCGGCGCCGCTTCAGCCGATGCTGCCGCATCTCGTCATGCCGGATCATCACGACGTGCGGGCCGAGGACATCGTGGCGCGGCGGCTGCACGGCAATCTCGCCGCCGCGGCCGACGCCGCGCCGGACGACTTCGCCGACCTGCTGCTGGTGCCGGGAGTCGGCGCCCGCACCATCCGCGCCCTCGCCCTGGTCGCCGAGGTGGTGCACGGTGCGCCCTGCCGCTTCAGCGATCCGGCGCGCTTCTCGATCGCCCATGGCGGCAAGGATCGCCATCCCTTCCCGGTGCCGATCAAGGTCTACGACCGTACGATCGACACGCTGAAGCGCGCGGTCGCGCAGGCGAAGCTCGGCCACGCCGAGGAGCTGGCGGCGATCCGCCGGCTCGACGACCAGGCCCGCCGTCTCGAGCGGCACGCGACGGGTCCGTCGGTCGAAGCGCTGCTCGCCGAGGAGCGCGGCCGCTCGCACGCCTATGGCGGGCGCAGCGTGTACGGCGACGAGCCGGCGCCGGCAGCGATCGCGGATCCGGCCTCGTGAAGATCGCCACGTTCAACGTCAACGGCATCAACGGCCGCCTGCCGGTGCTGCTGCGTTGGCTGGACGAAGCCGAGCCGGACGTGGTCTGCCTGCAGGAGCTCAAGGCGCCGCAGGAGAGGTTCCCCGAGGCCGCGATTCGCGCCGCCGGCTACCACGCCTTGTGGCACGGCCAGAAAAGCTGGAACGGCGTCGCCATTCTCGCGCGCGGTGCGATGCCCATCGAACGCGGCCGTGCCCTGCCCGGCGACCCCGCGGATCTGCACAGCCGCTACATCGAGGCCGAGGTGGCGGGCCTGGTCGTCGGCTGCCTCTACCTGCCCAACGGCAATCCCGCGCCGGGGCCGAAGTTCGACTACAAGCTCGCCTGGTTCGAGCGCCTGACGAAGCATGCAAGGAAGCTCGTCAAGGCCAGCGAGCCGGTGATCCTCGCCGGCGACTACAATGCCATCCCCTCCGACCTCGACGTCTACAAGCCGGAGCGCTGGGTCGACGATGCGCTGTTCCGGCCCGAGACCCGCGCGGCCTACGCCAAGCTCGTGAAGCAAGGCTGGGTGGACGCACTGCGGGCAAAGCATCCAGGCGAGAAGATCTATACGTTCTGGGATTACTTCCGGAACGCCTATGCGCGTGACGCCGGCCTGCGCATCGATCACCTGCTGCTGAACCCGACGCTGAGCGGCCGCCTCGCCGCCGCCGGTGTCGACCGGTCGGTGCGCGGCTGGGAGAAGGCGAGCGACCACGCCCCGGTCTGGATCGAGCTCTCTTCCGGACCGCGGGCGTCTCGCCCGCTCGCGATTCGGGCGAGACGCCCGCGGTCCGGAAGAGGATGAGCTCCCCGAGGCGCCAGCGCGCAAGGCGCGCTTTGCTCCGCCCAGTGAGCGACAGTTAACGGCGCACTTGCCTGCACGGGACGTGCGCGAGCCCTGCGGCAGGCTGAGGGCAGGCGCTCGCTGCCCGAACGAGAGTGGACAGCTCAAGCGTCCCTCAGCTCGAGCCGTTGCTCTATCCGCTCCAGACGTGTCTCCAATCGGTCGATTGGCCGTGACTAACCGGCGAAGTCGCCGTGCACCAAGGCGACCGACTTCTCGACACCGGCAAGCCGTTCCTCGACGGCCGTCAGCCAAACCTTGACGTCTCGCATGTCCTCACTGAGCCGATCCATCTTGCCGTCGAGGCGGCGCAAGAAGACGAGCGGCAAAGTTTTCGGGCTCATTGACCATTGGCTCGGTCCACCGAGAAGTGAGCCGAGTGAATACAGGAAGTGGCTGCCCGCTACTGGTTCCCCCCAACTGTTGGGGCGTTTGATCTGCGTCAACGTGAACGACAGGCGTTCTCCCATGATGCGATGCGCGTCGGCGACGCGCTGACCGCGATCCGGGCGGTCGATCTGAGAGGGTGTCGGCAATGGCCACGGATGTCGTCCTGTCGAGTGAACTCAAGTCCCTGCAGGACGAACTCGCGGCCACGCGGCGCGAGCGTACGGCCGCGGTCGTGCCACCGTCCGCCGCTCCGGTGGCTCCCGCAGAGCCGGCCGCGGAATCGGCGGAGGATCGCGAGCTGCGTGACCAGCTGACCCAGCTCATCGACGAAGCCGGCAGTTTCATCGAGGAGGCCGAGAGGACCATCGCGGCAAATCCTGTCCGCAGCGTCCTCGGTGCGCTGGTTGTCGGCATCGTGATCGGCCGGCTGCTCGGCCGACGCTGAGGACCCCGACATGATCGATCATCTGCTTCGCGACCTGCAGGTTCTCCAGAAAGCCGACATCCTGATCGGCAGGATTTGGCTGAAGGCCCTGCTGCGTCGCTTCGGGTTGACGGTGTTCGCGAGCCTGATTGCCGTGTTCGGCTTGGGAATGGCCAACCTCGCCGGCTTCCAGGCCCTGCAGGCTTCGGTCGGTCCCGTGTGGGCGGCCACCATCGTTGCCGGCGTCGACTTCGTCATCGCAGCCATCGTCCTGATGCTGGCCGCCAGATCGCGGCCGGGACCGGAGCTCGAGGTCGCGCTCGAGGTCCGCAAGATGGCAGTCGACTCGCTTCAGGAGGACGCACGCGATCTCAAGGTCGTGCTCGAGACCTTGGGCCACGAGGTGAAGAACGTGAAGGCGACAGTCACGCAACTCGTGCATGATCCGTTCGAGGTCGCCGCGCGGAAGCTTCTCGTTCCTGCCGTGCTGTCGCTGCTGAAAGGATTGCGGTCGAGGAAGGAGCAGGCCTGAGATCGGACCGTCGGGAGACCGCGAGACCATGCCGCCGCAGGAGCGTTCTCATGCCAGAGCGGCGCGACCGGCAAGAGCCGGCCCGAACGGAAAGGCAGACAGGCCCTTGAGCGATCCCACTCCAGTGAGCGATCCCACTGCAGACGACGGCAGACCCGATGCGCGACGTCCGTCCTTCGTCGACTCTCCGCTGCTCGAGGCAGCCGCCCATCACCGATCGCTGCTGAGCTGGCGCGGATTGGCGGCGGTCAGTTTCGGGCTGCTCGTCTTCTTTTGGCCTCACCTTGCCCCGATCGGCTTGACGGCCCTTTGGGGAGTCTACTCCTTTGTCGACGGCAGTCTCGTCCTGGGCGCCGCCGTCGGCGGCCGGATCGGCACGCCGCGCGCTTGGCTGGGCTTGATCGGAATAGCCGGCATCGCCTGCGCCGCGGCGGTGCTGGTCGCGCCCGCGGCCGTCGGCGCTCACCTGGTGGCGATCGTCGCGACCTGGGCAATCGCCACGGGCGCGATGCAGATCTGGGCCGCCCTGAAGCTGCGCGAGGCCGTCGACGGAGAATGGGTCCTGGTCCTCGATGGCACCGGCGCGATCGGCTTCGGCCTGGTCCTGGCCCTGTGGCCGCCCCTGGAGTTAGGTCACCTGGTGTGGCTGATCGGCGGGTTCGCGATGCTGCTGGGAAGCCTGTACCTCGCCGTGGCCACGTGGCTCAGGGAGCAGCGCTGACCCGGGAAGCTCAGGCTCATTCGGACCGCGGCACTCATGCGGACCGCGGGCGTCCTGCTTGCTCATGATCGTCCACTTGCTCGAGATTCAGAGCGGGCGAGATGCCCGCGGTCCAGAAGAGCATGAGCGCCCCGCGGTCCGGAGGAGCATGACGCCCTGAATCATCCCCGCTCAACTTCGTGAAATCCGGCGCGAGCCTGTTGACCCGGCCCCTGGGGCCGCCTCCATAAGCTTGCCGTCGACAAGAGCGAGGCAGGTCGTGGGCGTCTCCAGCGAGTTCCTGAATCCGTCCGAGGCCGCGAGACGGCTCGGCATTTCCGCCAAGGCGTTGCGGCTCTACGAGCAGCGCGGCCTCATCGCGCCGGTCCGCAGCGCGGCCGGCTGGCGAGCCTACGGTCCCGCCGAGATGGAGCGGGCGTCCGAGATCGCCGCCCTGCGGGCGCTCGGCTTCAGCCTCGCCAGCGTGGCGCGGGCCTTGAAAGGCGATCTCGGCACCCTCGACTGCGCCCTGGCCAGTCACCAGGCCACGCTGGAAGAACGCATCCGCCACCTGATCGCCGCAGCCGACAAGGTCCGCGACCTCAGGGACGCGCTGGCGCGCGGCGAGCCACCGAGGCCCCGCGACCTGACGCATCTTCTCGAGCGAGCCTCACCGCTCGACGTCGCCTTCGATCTTCCCTGGCCGTGGGGCGGCGAACGGTTCGAGCTTCGCGATATCGGCGCCCTGACCTACATCACCGGTCCCCTGGGCAGCGGCAAGACTCGGTTGGCCAGGCGCCTGGCCGAAGAGATGCCTGACGCCGTCTTCCTGGACCTGGAGCGATCGGCGGAGAACAGCAGAGCGGCCCGGGCACGGCTGGCCGACGATCCGGCGCTCGCGTCGCGGGTCGACCGCACCCTCGCCTGGCTGATCGAGGATGGCGGCACGGAGTCCGACGCCTTGGATGTTTTGCTCGCCGCGCTCGAATCGCAGGAACCGCGGGTGCTGGTCATCGACATGATCGAGCAGGGGCTCGACGGGCTCACCCAGGAGGCGCTGATCGCTCTGCTTCGTCGCCGCGGCCCGGCGGCGCGGCCCCTGTTCCTGCTCACGCGTTCCACCGCCATCCTGGACCTCGAGTCTGTCGGCGCCGGCGAGTCGATCCTGTTCTGTCCCGCCAATCACGGCGTGCCGATGCGCGTGGCGCCGTATCCGGGTGCGCCCGGCCACGAGGCGCTCGCTTCGTGCCTCGCCTCGCCGGAGGTGCGGGCGCGCACCGAGGGTATCGTCGCGGTGCGGCGGTGACCGGCTGCGCCATTCCCTTCGTGCACTCGGCATCCTATCCGGTCCGACCCGGCAACCGTCTGCGCCCGCTGATCGACGGCGAACCGGCCTTCCGCCGCATCTGCGAGGCGATCGAGGCGGCGCGACAGAGCGTCTGGGTGACGGTGACGTTCATGTGGGCGGCCTTCGAGATGCCCGACGGCCGGGGCAGCGCCCTGGACGTGCTCGATCGGGCGGCGGCACGCGGCGTCGACGTGCGGCTCCTCTTCTGGCGCCCCGATGCCGAGACCGAACGGCACAAGCGCAATGCCTTCTGGGGATCGACGGAACACCTCGCCCTGCTCGAGGCGCGCCGGTCCGCGGTGAAGATCCGCTGGGACCGTGCCCATCCCGGTTACTGCCAGCACCAGAAGAGCTGGCTGATCGATGCCGGCACCGACGGTGAAACGGCCTTCGTCGGCGGGATCAATCTCAATCCCCATTCCATGGTCGCGCCCGGCCACCGCGGCGAAGGGCACAATCACGACGTCTACGTTGAGCTTGCAGGTCCTTCGACGGTCGACGTCCACCACAATTTCGTGCAGCGCTGGAACGAAGCGAGCGAGCGGCTGGCGCCGGATGGACGCTGGGGTGCCGGCAGCGAGACCGACCTGCCGTTCCCGCTGCGGGTTCCCGCGAGACGGGGCGACGCCGTCGTGCAGGTGCAGCGGACGATCCCTCCCGGACGCTATCGCAACGGCCGAGCGACGCCTGGCGGGCGAGCGTTCGATGTCGCCACGGGCGAGCGATCGATTCTCGACCAGTATTGCGCCGCCATCGATGCGGCACGGCGCTCGATCTACATCGAAAACCAGTATCTCGACGTGACCGACATCATCGATTGCCTGCATTGCGCGCTCGGCCGCGGCGTCGATGTGGTCCTGCTGATGCCGGCCGAGCCGGACGTCACCCTGCCTGTCCCGCCGGAACGGCGTGCGATCCTGGACAGGCGCGCCGGGTTCGCGGCGCATGCGGGCTTCCTGCTGGCCGGCATTGCCGGCCCGGGCGCCAACGGTCGTCGCAAGCCGGTTTACGTCCACGACAAGCTCATGCTGGTCGACGACGCGTGGGCCACCGTCGGCTCGTGCAATCTCCATCGCTACTCGCTGTTCGGGAACAGCGAGATGAATGTCTCCTTCGCACAGCCCAACACCGTGCGCGCGCTGCGGTGCGCGCTGCTGCGCGAGCATCTCGGCCACGACACGGCCGGCATGGATGACCGCGCGGCGCTTCGGCTCTTCCGGCAAGTCGCCAGGGACAACCGCAAGAGGCTCGACGCCGGCGGTCATGCGTGGCGGGGGCTCGCCTTCGCGCTCGATCCGGCCACGCACGTGGGGTGACGGCGCGGCCTCGCGCCGGGATCAGGCGTGGCCGGCGAAGTGCAGGACCACGGCGAAAGCCGCCATGCCGACCGCAACGGCGGCAATCGGCAGGAGGGTCTGGATGACGGCATGCGAGCCGCGGATCGGGCCGGTCGAGGTCTCGACCTCGCGATTGGTCCACCTGCCAAACGTGTCAGCCGCCCCGATATGGCTATGGCTCGCGTCGAGGTGCAGATGGCGCCGCCGGGTCAACCACAGCACCGTGACCAGCCCGACGGCCACCAGGAAAACGTAACTCACGACCGCGAGCGTCATGCCCGTAATGCCGCCGCCGTCGAACCCCCAGGCCGCCAGCACGAACAGGACGACGAGCGCAAGCATCGCCTTGAAGACGTCGCTCATGGCGTCGTTCCTCCAGGGAACAATCCCGCGAAAGAAACGCCGGAGCGTGGCCGCGCGGACTCCGCGACCGGATGGCGCACGGCCGGGAACGATCGGCGCGGCGAACGAACGCGATCAGACCGCGACGGCTACCAGCGCAGCAGCCGGTGCCCGAGGAGTGCGCCGAGCGCGATGACGGGAGCCGCTGCCAGGACGTACCAGGTGACCACGAACAGCGGCGAGTCGTCGAAGCAGTGAAAGGCATAGAGCGACGCCCCGGCCGTCGCCGCGAGAAGACCGGCCGCGGCGCCGGCGAGCGCGGGCGATGCGGGAGCGCCCGACCGCAGGATCCACAGCACCACGGCCAGCGGCGCGATTGACAGGGTGGGAATCGCAATCAGGCAGACCACGGCATTGCTGCCGACCAGCCGCGTGACCCACGTGGTGCTGGGAACCGCCGCGAGCTCGATCGCGACCGCCGCCACGGCCAGGGCTGCCAGCGGCGCCAGGCGCCAGGCCAGCCGGCCGGACGTCACCGGACGCGACAGCGACACGCAGAGGCTGAACGCCAGCCCCAGGGCCAGGAAGACCATGACGAGCTTGAGTTCGAACCGCCAGGTCACGAGCGCGTCGGCAATGTCGACGCGGACGCCCATCGCGGCCAGGAACAGTGCCAGCGAGGCGGCCGCGCCCGCGACCAGCGCGCCGACCAATCCCCGTGCCATCGGCTTGCCTCGCGCCGCACGATCGGCGACCAGCGCCTCGATCAGGTTCGCGGTCCTCATGACTGCCCCTTGCGATAGGCGGCGGCCAGCGTCTTGAGGGCGCGGTGCAGCGTGACGCGGACGGCGCCTTCGCTCATGCCGAAGCGCACCGCCACCTCGGCCGCCCGATGGCCTTCGATCGAGATCTCCTCGACGATGCGACGCTGGCGGTCCGGCAGGCTTTCCAGCAGCCGCCGCGAGTCGGTTCGGGCATCCGGATCGGGGTCGCTCCCCGCCGCGAGGCAATCGACCTGGTCGTCGATGCTGACGTGATCGCGAACACCGCGCCGGCGCAAGTGATCGACCAGCTTGTGGCGGGCGATCGCGCGCAGCCACGGCTCGAGCGGCTGTGTTTCGTCCCAGGTGTCGCGCTTCAGATGCATCGCCAGCAAAGTCTCCTGAACCACGTCCTCGCAATCCGCCGCGCTTCGTCCGGCCGCGACCATTCCCCGCCGCACGACACCGCGCAGCCAGACCGAGACCCGACCGAGAAGTTGCCGATAGGCGTCCTCGTTCCCTTGCCTGGCCAGCCGCATCAAGGTGGAAAGATCGCTTCGGTCGGCCAAGGAGGTCGTTCTTTCACATGTTCGTGTACGGCGGCCGGAACGTTACACACGGCTTTCGTCGATCTTCGACGCGGGCCGCGGGCAATGGCCAGCAAAAAATACTCGGCCGCCGCGGCCAGACCGCCCGGCTCCGATGAAAATTCTTCGCGCAGCAGTGTAACGACCGGGCAGCGCACCGCGAATGACTGAGGGCGAGCAACTGGCTCGTCATTCCAGGAGGACCTCCATGAACAAGCGTACAGTAATCGCTACGGCCGCCGCGATCTTCGCCGCCAGCACGTTCGCAACCACGGCCTTCGCCGCCGGCGTCAAGTGCAGCGGCAGCAATGCCTGCAAGGGCCAAAGCGCGTGCAAGAGCGCCAGCAACGCCTGCAAGGGCCAGAATGCCTGCAAGGGCAAGGGCTTCACCGAAGCGGCCAATGCCGGTGAGTGCACCGCCAAAGGCGGCAAGGTGATGTAGACCAACGCCTGGAAGGACGACGTGGGTGACCGGCCTGACGCCGGCGCCCATGTCGGCCGGCTTCGTTCGCGTCGAAGGTTGGGTTGGGGCTGCTGTCCGATGACACGGTCGTCGATCGGCGTGGACGACGCTCGCCGACGGCGCGAGCCCGACTCGACGACCCGTGGTGCCCAAATGAAACCGCTGATCACGATCCTGTACGACTGGCCGCGCGTGGTGGCCGGCTTCCTCGGCTGGGCGGCGCCACTCGCCGTCCGCATCGTCGTCGGCTGGGTGTTCCTGTGGACCGGCTGGCAGAAGCTGCACTTCCTGCCGCGCATGATCGAGAATTTCCGCGAATGGGGTATCCCGGCGCCGGAATTCCTGACGCCGTTCGCCTCGGGCATGGAATTCGTCGGCGGCCTGATGCTTCTGCTCGGACTGCTGACCCGCGTCGTCTCCGTGCCGATGATGATCATCATGCTGGTGGCGATCGCCTCGGCGAAGTGGGGTGACGTCGATTCGCTGCAAACCCTGCTCGGCTTCGAGGAAGTGTCGTACTTCGTGATGTTCGCCTGGCTGGGAATCGCCGGCCCCGGTCCGGTGTCGCTCGACCACCTCATCCTCAAAGCGCTGCGGCCGGATCGCCCGCCGGCCGACTATGGAGCCTAGCCGAGCCGCCCGGTTCGCCGCAGGAAGTCAGCTCTCGAGCCGGCGTCGAGGATTGTAGTACGCGGTCGCTGCAAGTATTCTCGGTTGAGCGGCGAGACAGCTCCTGGGTGGACGACCATGGCGGGCAAGCTGAGACTGCTGGTGCGCGCGCAACCGGGCAGCGAGGGTGCCAGGTTGGCTTTCGGCGACGGGCGCACACCGGTAGCGCTTTCGCCGCTGTTTCAAAGCATCAGGCCGGCCACCGGCCTGGGCCTGACCGCCGGCACGACGTGGCAGCTGGCGGAGACCGAGGCAAGCGGGCTCTCGCCGTGGGACGCCTGCCATCTTGCCGTCCAGGACGGTCTCGGCATTGCGGGCGGCATCGAGTTTGCCGAGCCTGATCTCGAACAGCCCTGGCTCTGGTCGACCGCGTCCCGTCAGGCATTCGGCATGACCGGCGAGTGCCCGACCGAGGGGACGCCACAGGATGGCGACGTCTACGCCCTGGGTCCCTATTCAACCTGGCACAAGGGCACGCTCTTCTCGCAGCTGGGCGAGGCGGCCCAGGCGGTCGGTCCGGTTGGCGATGCACGGAGGGTGCGCATCGCCCACCTCGATACCGGCTACGACGCCAGCCACAAGACGCGGCCACTTCACCTCAACACGGCTCTGCAGCGCAACTTCGTCGACAGCGACCGTCCCCACGACGCCACCGACCGGCCGACCGCGCTGCTCAACCCCATGCTCGGCCATGGCACGGGCACGATCGGGCTGCTGGCCGGCAACAAGTTCGACGAGGACAACCAGTTCCTCGGCGGCGCGCCCGAGTGCGACATCGTTCCCATCCGCGTCGCCAACTGGGTCGTGCTGTTCCGCAACAGCGCCATCGCCCGCGCCTTCGACTATGTCCACGGATTGTGGGATCAGCCGCAAAGCCGCGTGCATGTCGTGACGATGAGCATGGGCGGGATCGCGTCCGCGGCGTGGGCCGACGCCATCAACGCGCTCTACGAGCGCGGCATCTTCGTCGTCACGGCGGCGGGCAACAATTTCTTCAATCTGCCGACCCGCTACATCGTCTATCCGGCGCGTTTCCGGCGCGTCGTTGCCGCTTGCGGCGTGATGGCCGACGAGCGCGCCTATGCCGATCTGCCGGCGCGCAAGATGGCCGGCTGCTATGGACCGCGCAGCAAGGAAGCCACGGCAATGGCGGCCTATACGCCGAACGTGCCGTGGCCGAAGTTCGGCTGTGCCGACGTCGTCGACTGGGATGGTGGTGGCACGTCGGCCGCGACCCCGCAGATCGCCGCAGCCGCCGCGCTGTGGATGCAGAAGCACGCAGCCACCCTCGAGGGCTACTCCGGCTGGCAGCGTGTCGAAGCGGTCCGTCGCGCGCTGTTCGCCTCGGCCAAGGCGCCCGCCAATGACGCGTTGGCGCGGCGCCTGGGACGCGGCGTGCTGCGCGCCAATGCCGCCCTGGCGATCGCGCCTGCCGAAGCCGGCACGCTGGTCAAGGAGGAAGAGGACAGCGCGTCGTTCAGCCTCTTTCGCGTCCTGACCGGAATCGGGCTCCAGGGCGAGCCCAGCCCGCGCCTGAGGATGGTCGAGCTGGAGGCGCTTCAGCTCAGCCAGCAGTCGCGCGATGTCGAGACGCTCCTGGACGACCTCGACCCTGGTGATCCCGCTCTGGCGGGCTCCGACAAAGCCCGGAAGATCCTCGAAGCGCTGGCCGATCACCCCGGCGCATCGCGCACCTTCAGGCGCCTCCTCGCGCGCCGGCTGGCGACGGCCGGCCCTCTCCTTCGACAGCCGGACGGCGCTCCGCCTTCAGCCGATGACGCTGCAGCCGATTTCGCCGGCAGTCCCCTCGAGCCGGAGACGGCGAGGCCGGCCGCCGTTGAGGCGCCATCGACGCCGTCCACTGCATTCTCACCGGTTCCGCCACCGCCGGCGCACCGCGCGCTCAGGGTCTATGCCTTCGATCCTCTCGTCGCGACGCGCCTGGAGACCAGCGATCTCAACGAAGCCATTCTTGAGATCGATTGGGAAGCCGACCTGAAGCCGGGGCCGGTCGGCGAATACTTCGAGGTCGTCGATATCGATCCGCCCAGCGAGTCCGCCTATGCGCCGGTCGACCTCAACCATCCCAGCATCCTGGCGACCCGAGGTCTCGCTCCGACCGAGGGAAATCCGCAGTTCCACCAGCAGATGGTTTACGCGGTGGCCATGAACACCGTCGAACGATTCAACATGGCGCTCGGACGGGAAGCGCAGTGGGCGCCGCGACTGGCCACGGTAGACGGCGAGTACGCCTCGCGATTCGTGCGACGCCTGCGCATCTATCCGCATGCGCTGCGCGAGCGCAACGCCTACTACAGCCCGGTGAAGATGGCGTTGCTGTTCGGCTACTTCAATGCATCGGCGAGCGACGCCGGCGGCAACCTTCCGGGCGGCCTGGTCTTCACCTGCCTGTCGCACGACATCATCGCCCACGAGACCACGCATGCCCTGCTCGACGGGCTGCATCCGCGCTTCAAGGAGCGGTCCAGCCTCGACATGCTGGCATTCCACGAGGCATTCGCCGACATCGTCGCGCTCTTCCAGCATTTCACCCTGCCCGAAGCCCTGCGCAGCGAGCTCGCCAGAGCGCGTGGCGATCTTTCGGTCGCCAACCTGCTGGGCGGCCTCGCCTTGCAGTTCGGCGAAGCAATCGGCAGGCGCGGCGCCCTGCGCAGCGCCATCTCCAGGGTCAACGAGAAGGGTCAGCCCGAGCGGGTGGAGCCCAGCCCGACGGACTACAGGTCGGCGACGAAGGCGCATGATCTCGGCAAGGTGCTGGTGGCGGCCGTGTTCGATGCGTTCCTGCAGGTCTACAAGCGCAAGACGGACGATCTGGTGCGCCTCGCCTCGGGCGGCACCGGGATCCTGCCGGAAGGACGCATACCGCACGATCTGGTCGAGCGACTGGCGCAGGAAGCGGCGAGGATCGCCGGCCGGGTGCTCAACATCTGCATTCGCGCCCTCGACTATTGTCCGCCAGTCGATCTGACGTTCGGCGAGTACCTGCGGGCGCTGATCACCGCCGACCGCGATCTCGTCCAAGACGATCCGCTCGGCTATCGCGTCGCCTTCATATCGGCTTTTCGCGCTCGCGGCATATTCCCGACCGACGTCAGCAATCTCTCGGTCGATGCACTGACCTGGCAGGAGCCGGACATCCGCGTCAGCGGGCTCGCCGAGGCCTTTAACGAACTGAAGCTCGACTGGCGGATCGATTGCGATCGCCATCAGGCCTTCCTGAGCTCGAACGAGGACGCCGCGAAGCTCCACGATTTCCTGAGCCAGAGCGCCGATCCGCATACCCTCGCCGAGTTGGGGATCGTGAAGACGGACAGGCGGCAGAAGATCACTCTCGGCAAGGAGCGCGGCAAGATCTCGAAGATCGAGGTGCATTCAGTGCGTCCGGCGCGCCGCGTGGCGCCGAGCGGCAAGATTCTGAACGACGTCATCATCGTCATCACGCAGAGCTGGAAGCCGGAGGGCATCGGGCTGTCGTTCCGCGGCGGCTGCACCATCATCTGCGATCGCGAGACTGGCCGTATCCGCTATGTCATCCGCAAGCGCATCGGCAACAGGCGCAGCATCGACGATCAGCTCAAGTTCCGCATGTCCATGACCGAAGGGTCGGCGATGCGAAATTACTTCGCCGAGGACCGGATTCCTCCCGAACCTTTCGCATTGACGCATCGTGACTAGAGCAGGACGCCATGAGCAGGAAGCCGATTGCCAAGGCAAAGTCCAAGGCCGCGAGACCCAAGACGGCGAAGCCCGAGGCGGTCAAGCCCAAGGCGACGTCGGTTGCCAGAAAGGTCGCCGCCGCCAGGAAGAAGGTCGCCAGGCCTAACCGGGCGACGGCGGAGCGGGCCGCCGCGACAAGCCGGCGAAGGCCCAAGATCAGCATCCGCATGTACAGGCTGGGTGTCGGCGATTGCTTCCTCGTCAGCCTCCCGCAGGAGGATGGCACGACCTACCGGATTCTGATCGACTGTGGCGTCCACCAGTCGAAGTCCGGAGGTTCCGCGCTCATCAAGAAGGTCGTCGCCAATCTCAAGGAGGAAACCGGCGGCAAGCTCGACGTCGTCGTCGCGACGCACGAGCATTGGGATCACGTCTCCGGCTTCCATCAGGCCGCCGAGCAGTTCCTGGACTTCAAGGTCGGCGAGGTCTGGGTGGCGTGGACGGAGGACAGCAACGATGACCTGGCCCGCAGCCTGAAGGACAAGCGCACGCGCGCGCTCGCCGCGCTGGGAATGGCCGAGTCGCGCTTCCGCCTGGCCGGCCACGAAGGCGCCGACAACAAGCTGAGCGGTCTGCTCGGCTTCTTCGGCGATACGACGGGTGCCAATCTCCAGAAGGCCGCGGCGGTCCTCAAGAAGATGAGCGGCGACGGCAAGTCGATCCGCTACCGCGAGCCGGGCGAGGCGCCGATCGAGCTGCCGGGCGGCAACGCCCGCATTTTCGTGCTCGGTCCGCCGCGCGACAAGGAGGCGATTCATCTCAGCGATCCGCGCAAGGGGGAGAACGAGGTCTACGCGTTCGGCGCCTACGCCCAGGATCTCGACGCCATCGAGCTCGCCCTGACCGGCGGGAGCGTGGCGCCCTTCGACAGCCGGTTCGCCATCCCGCTGGCCGGCTCGAAAGCGATTCCGTTCTTCCAGAAAGCCTATTGGGCCGACCGCGCCGAGCCGGCGCCGAAGCGGACCGAGCCGACCCAGGACTGGCGTCGCATCGACGACGACTGGCTGGGCGCGGCGACCTCGCTCGGCCTCAAGCTCGACGAGGACACCAACAACACCAGTCTGGTCATGGCGCTCGAGCTTGGGCCTCCCGAGGTCGACGGCCCGGTCCTTCTCTTCGCCGCCGATGCCCAGGTCGGCAATTGGCTGTCATGGCAGAAGGTCGAGTGGAAGAGCTACAAGGGACGCCGCATCACCGGTCCCGACCTGCTGCGCCGCACCATCCTCTACAAGGTCGGCCACCATGCCAGCCACAACGCGACCTTGAGCACACTTGGCCTCGAGCTGATGACCGCGCTGGAGCTCGCCCTGATTCCGACCGACGTCGCGATGGCGAAGGACGTCGGCTGGGGAACACTGCCCTGGCCCAGCCTCCTCACGGAGCTCGAGAAGAAGACGAAGGATCGGGTCATCCGCACCGACGAACCGCTGAACAAGATCGTGGCCAAGCTCGACGTCGAGGATCACGAGCTGTTCTACCAGATCAATCTGTGACCTCAGGCTTCCGGGCGGGGGCTGCCGAGGCCGGAGGCGAGCCAGCCGCTGCCGGTCGAGCGGCCGCCGGCCTGGACCAGGCGCAGCACGGCCTGGCGCCACGGCCGCAAGGGCAGTGGCTTGTTGAGGAAGGCGGTGATGCCGATCTGGCGCAGCGTTTCCTCCTCCAGCCCTCCGACCTTGGCCGAGACCATCATGATCGCGAGATTGGGCAGGATGCTGCGCAGCCGCCGGGCAACCTCGACGCCGGTAATGTCCGGAAGATTGTAGTCGATCACCGCCACCTTGGGCGGGCTCGCCGAAGCATGGCGCACCGCCATTTCGCCGTCGCGCGCCACGATCACGACGAGGCCGGCGCGTGCCAGGAAGCTTCCCAGCTCGTCGCGCTGCACCGGATCGTCCTCGACGATCAACACGTCGGACGCGTTAACAGAGCGCAAATTGTCGGCCATCCCACCTCAGATTGGCAGCGCCCGCCGGCAAGTCACGCCCGATCCGTTTCAATTTGAACAGATTGCGGCGTACCGCTGCAAGTTGCTCCGCGACATCGACCCGGCAATGGGATATTGCATCCAGTAGCGCCGGACGTGACCGGAAATTCAGTGCCTTCGATGGTGTCGGCGCATCGAGGGCGAGCCGCGTAGAGGCTTTGGATTGACGACCGCAGCACTTCCTTCGGGCACCGAGCCGCTGGACGTTCTCGTCGTCGAGGACGATACGGCCGTAGCCACCGAGTTCGTCGACTGTCTCAGTCGCGCCGGATTGCGCTGTGCCCACGCCCCGGATGGCTGGCAGGCGCTCCGCATGGTGGCGGCCCCGCGCGAAGTCGCCATCGTCCTTGCCGACCTGCGCATGCCCGAGCTCGACGGGCTGCAATTCGCAGAGCATCTGCAGCGGCTCGCCAACGGAACTCGCCCGGAGATCATCTTCGTGAGCGGATATCCTGAATTCAACGACGCGGTGCGGGCGATCCAGCTCGAGGCGCGCGACCTGCTGGTCAAGCCGGTCGAGCCGGATGCCCTCGTGCGCTCCGTCAAGTCGGCGCTGCTGGTGCGTGCGCTGCGCGCCCAATCGACGGCCGACGCCGCGGTCGAGGCAGAGCCCGCCACGCCGGTCCAGCGCAACAAGGCGTCGCTGCAGAGCCTTCGCGCCGTCCGGCGGATCAGAAGCCGCTACTTCCCGTCCGAGCTGTTTTCCGACCCCTGCTGGGAGATGCTGCTCGACCTCTACGACTGCCTGCTGTCCGGCCAGAACGCCACGGTGACCAGCCTGGCCGCCGCCTCCGGCGCCACGACGACGACCGCCTGGCGCCGCCTTGGCGCGCTGCAGGGTCATGGCCTGATCGAGCGCGCGGAGGACCCCGAGGACAAGCGCCGCACCCTGGTGCGCCTCACCGAGGCCGGCCGCCGCGCGGTCGAGGATTTCTTCGACACCTACTCGCGCAGCCAGCATCAGTAGGCTGCTCGCTTCCCCCGTAATCGGGGGGGTGCCCCGTCATACGGGGCGGAGGGGGAGAGCCTCACAAATGGCCTGTGAAGTCCCGACGTCGGAATTTCATGAATCTCGCCTGAGGCCTTCCCCCTCCGCCCCCTAACGGGGCACCGCCCCCCGTATGACTCCCGTATGACGGGGGGGGGAATATGAGTCGTCACGCCGCCGCGGCAGCGGCCATCACTGGGAGGAAGACGTCGAAGCGGGCACCGCCCTCGGGGCGGTTGGCGCCGCTGATGGTGCCGCCCATCTCGTCGACGATGCGCCGGCAGACGCGCAGGCCGAGGCCGGTACCCTTGCCGCGCTCCTTGGTCGTGACGAAGGCTTCGAACAGGCGGCTCAGCACCGCCGGGGGGATGCCCGGACCGTTGTCGAGCACCGAGAGGCGGATGAAGTCGCGACCGTCGTCCTGGCGCTCGACCATGGCCTGGACCTCGACCTCCGTGCCGCCCGAATCGCGCGCGTTGTTGATCAGGTTGACGAACACCTGCTCGAGCTTGCGCGACTGGCCGAACACCTTGGGCATCGGCCCCTCGAGCGCGAGCGTCAGCTTGACATCGGACTCGCGCAGGGCGTGCTCGGTGAGGTTGGCGGCAAGGCGCACCGCTTCTGCCGGATCGAACGGCTCGGCGGCGCTGTCGGTCAGGCCGTGCACGAAGTTGCGCAGGTCGCCCACGATCTTGGTGCCGCGCTCGACCTGCTCGCCGATGCGCTCGAGCCGGGTACGGACGAAGGCGAGGTCCGTCGACGTGCCATCCGTCCCCTCGAGCTCGTCGAGCGCCGACTGACAAGCGAGGTTGATGACCTGCAGCGGCTGGGCGACCTCGTGGGCGAACGCCGCTGACATCTCGCCGATCACGGCCATCCGCTCGGCGGCGAACAACGCCTGCTCGGCGTCGCGACGCACCGTGTCGTCGACGCCGACGAAGACGAACTGGCTCACCCGGCCGTCCTTGTCGAGGGCGGGCTTGACGGTGAAGCCGAGCGTGCGGCGGACGCCGGCTGGATCGCGATTGCGGCTGGAGAACTGGGTCGAGGGCGGGGTTCGGCCGACGAACGTGCTGTCGAGCCACTGCTTCATCACCGCATTGTCGCGCGGCATGCGCAGAATCTCGTTCAGCTTGCGTCCGACGGCCTGGTCGACCGGCACGCCGGTCAGCTCGGCGAAGCCCGAGTTGGCGATGACGATGCCGAGCTCGCGATCGGTCAGGACGATCAGGGCGCCGCTCGATTCGATGATCGAGCGCAGGCGGGTGCGCTCGGCGTCGAGCCGTGCCGCGAGCTGGGTCTGCATCTCGACGTCGCGCAGCGCCCCCACCACCATCGGCACGGTGCCGGGCACCCGCCGGAAGCGCGCCTCGACATGCTTGATGCTGCCGCTCGCGGTCCGGATCCGGAAGCGCGCCTGGTGCACGGTGTTTTCGCCGGCGCGCAGCATCTCGCGCGTCAACTCGATCAGCGCCTCGTGGTCCTCCGGGACGACCAGATCGATGGCGCGGCCCGCAAGCATGCGTTCCGGCGGCCAGCCGTAGAGGTCGAGCGCGGCGGCGCTGGCGAAGGTGAGCTTGCCGGACAGCAGCTCGAGCTTGAAGACCATGTCCGATAGCGACGCGACCAGCGTCTCGAAATCGGCGCGAATGCGCTCGACCTCGAGCTCGCGGGTCTTGAGCGCGGTCACGTCGGCGCGCAGGCCGACGGTGCGGCCGCCCGGGGTGCGCCGTTCCGACCATTCGAACCAGCGGTCACCGACCGCCCGGCGCACGATCGAACCTTTGCGGTTGAAGCGCGCGATCCAGGCATTAGGGCTGTTGTCCTCGGTGACGGACTCGCCGCGCTCGCGCATCAGCCGCTCGGTGTCGCGCGCCAGCTGCTCGTAGGTCTTGCCAACGGCGTCCGGCTGGTCGAGCACCGGGCTGATCGAGGCGGCCATCGAGTTGTGCAGCATCAGCCGGTCGTCGGGACCGTAGACCACGATGCCGGCGGGCAGGGATTCGATGGTCTCCTGGAGCAGCGACAGCGTGTCTTCCGACTTGGCCCGGGCCGCGGTCGCCTCGCGCCACAGGGCATGGAACTTCAGCGCCATGTGGCCGACCAGCAGGATCAGCACGATGCCGGCGCTCACGAAGCCCAGCGTGCTCAGCAGCAGGGTCAGCAGACGCGTCTCGTAGTCGTTGATCAGCCGCTCGAACTGCGAGTCGACGCTGTGCAGCGCCTGCTCCTGGATGTGGGTCACCGTCATGCGCATCTGCACGATCTCGGTGATTGCCGCCGGCGGCAGCGGCTGGCCGGCCTTGAGCGCCGCTTCGATCGCCTCGTAGGCGCGCTGCAGCCCGGGACGCGAGGCGCAGAGGCGGCTGAGCTCGCCGTTGTCGATGCGGCCGGCGGCGAGCGCGGCACAGTTCTCGCCCAGCACGCCGTCGAAAGCGCGCCAGACCTCGCCGACGCGGACGGCGTGGCCCGGCGCGCCGGGCGTAGCGAAGCTCAGCAGCACCGCGCGCGCGAGCTCGCGCGAGCTGTCGTCGATCGGAAAAACCCGCACCGCAGTCGCCTTCTGGAGGGCGGCGTCGGACTTGCGTAGCGACAGGCCAATATCGACGAAGGCGGCGGCGCAGCTCAGCAGGCCGATCACGCCCGCGACCGTCGCCCAGCGCACGCCGGCGATGCCGAGCGCCAGGCGCATCTGGCCCGGTATGTTGCGCAGGAACTCGGCCAGCCGTCCCCAGCTGCTTCCTGGCGGCGCCAATGCACTCGCTTCGAGAGCCACCTCGACCTCCCCTGCAGCGCGCGGGGCGTCCCCTCCCGCGGCGCCGGCCGCTGTTGATGGCGAAGCTTCGCCAGTCGTCATGATGCGATTTCCCGTGAACGCTGTCTGCTCAAATGGTTTCACAATGAATACACTTCAGCGCGACGCGACCATCGCCGCGGCCACCCGACGATGCCCGGTAGCCACTTGGCCTTGGTGAAACGTGATTGACCGCATTGCTTGCGGCATCGGAAGGATCATGTCCAAATCGGAGGAATGCGGGCGCGCGATGGCAGCCCTCGGCCCTCTCAGGCACTACGCACACGCCGCACCGCCTCCTGCCAGCCGGCACAACGGCGGTCGCGTGAGGCGGCGTCCTCCTCCGGCTGGAACGCCCGGTCGAGCGTCCAGCTGTCGGCCAGGGCCTCGAGCGACGGCCATAGCCCGGCTTGCAACCCGGCCAGGAAGGCCGCCCCGAGCGCCGTCGTCTCGGTGACGGTCGGGCGCTCGACCGGCAGCCCGACAGTGTCGGCCAGGCGCTGCATCAGGGCATCGTTGACCACCATGCCGCCGTCGACCCGCAGCTCGTCGAGCTGGGCGCCGTCGCCGCGCATCGCTTCGACGAGGTCGCGCGTCTGGTAACACACCGAATCCAGGGTGGCCGCGGCGATCTCGGCCGGTCCGCTGTCGCGCGTCAGGCCGAGCAGCGCGCCGCGCGCCGCGGCGTCCCAGTAGGGCGCGCCGAGACCGACGAAGGCCGGCACGAGATAGACGCCATGGTCCGGCCGGGCGCGCGCCGCGAGAGCCTCGACGTCGGCCGATTTCTCGATCAGGCCGAGCCCGTCGCGCAGCCACTGTACGGCGGCGCCGGCGATGAAGATGCTGCCTTCCAGGGCATAGGTGCGCCGCCCGGCGAGCTGGTAGGCGATGGTGGTGAGCAGTCGGTTGTGCGATCGTACGGCGATCGAGCCGGTGTTGAGCAGGGCGAAGCAGCCGGTGCCGTAGGTCGCCTTGATCATGCCCGGCCTGACACAGGCCTGGCCGACCGTGGCCGCCTGCTGGTCGCCCGCCATGCCGAGCACCGGGACGGCGGCTCCGAGAAAGTCCGGCGTGGCGACGGCGAGCTCGCCCGAGCAATCGACGACGGCCGGCAGCAGGCTCGACGGTACGTCGAGCAACCTGAGCATCGCATCGTCCCACGACCCGTCGTGGATGTTGAACAGCAGGGTGCGACTGGCGTTGGTGGCGTCGCTCGCATGGACCCTGCCGCCGCTCAGCCGCCACAGCAGGAAGCATTCGATGGTGCCGACGGCGAGTGCGCCCCTGGCTGCGGCGGCGCGCGCCCCGGCAACGTGATCGAGGACCCAGGCGATCTTGGTGCCGGAGAAATACGGATCGATCAGCAAGCCGGTCCGCGAGCTGACTTCGTGCTCGTGCCCGGCGCGCTTCAGCGCAACGCAGTGATCGGCCGTGCGACGGTCCTGCCAGACGATGGCGTTGTGAATCGGCTTGCCGGTGCTGCGGTCCCACACCACGATGGTCTCGCGCTGGTTGGTGATGCCGATGCCGGCCAGCGCCGTCGCCGCAAGCCCTGCGCGCGCCAGTGCGCGGCGGCAGACCTCGACCGTGGCCCGCCAGATCTCCTCGGCGTCGTGCTCGACCCAGCCCGGCTGCGGGAAGATCTGCGGCAGCTCCTTCTGCGCCGACGCCACCGGCCGACCGCCCCTATCGAACACGATGGCGCGCGTGCTGGTGGTGCCCTGGTCGATGGCGAGGATGTGCGTGGCGGCCATGGCGCCTTCTTACTCCTCCCCAACTTCGTTGGGGAGGTGTCCGCGTCTTCGCGGACCTGCCTTCGCCGAAGCGAAGCCGCTTCGGCTTCGCGCAGGCAGGCGGAGGGGTCATGATCTTCCGGACCGCGGGCGTCCCCGCTCGAGATCAAGAGCATGAGCGGGCGGGACGCCCGCGGTCCGCATGACCCCTCCGTCGGCGTAAGATGCCGACACCTGTACCTTTTCCAGACCTGAGTAGGTGAGCGGCGTGGGGGTTGCCCCACGGGCGACGGCCCGAATGTCGTATCCTGCCAGGACCGAGCCAGTCCGTCGGGAGCAACCAGCCGACACCT
>NZ_JBFWZI010000037.1:0-15531 GCF_050185545.1 Reyranella sp.
GCCGTCGGCTGGATGCCGGTGGTCGATGATGGGGTGCTGCGCTTCATCGCCGGCTGCGATCCGACACTGATTCTGGACGAGCGTGGTGCCGTCGTCGGGGAGAGCAGTCCACCGGCGATGGCCGAACGGTACCGTGGCGCCACGCAGGCCATTGCCTTCGACGGCGGTTGGCTCGCCCTCGTTCGCGAGGCCGCATCCGGTGCTCCGGTGAGCACATTCGTGCACAGGTTCGTCTGGCTGGATTGCAGCCTCGTGCTGCGCCGGGTCAGCCGGCCATTTTACTTTGACGCAAAGGGCCTGGAACGCGCCGGCGGCCTCGCCTGGCATCCGAATGGCAGGGATTTGCTGGTGTCCTACGTCGGTGCCGGGGGCTCCCCCAGGGTGGCGAGCGCCGGCGCCGACGACATCGAACGCTTTCTCGGTCACTCCCAACGTCGGCCCTTCGACGTGGATTGAGACGCCGATGATGAGCGAGGCGATTCCGCGAGGGCTCGCCAACAGTCGACGATGCCTGGCAAGCAGCCCGGTTGGATATTTATCTTCCGTCGCCCTGCAAGTTCGCTATCATGCTGCCTCGATCGGGTCCCGGATCTGAAGGAAAGGAGTGTCGGGCGCCAGGGTCCGCAGATCGACCGGAAGTGGGGGTGCCGCGTCGTTTCCTGGGGTGTACCGGGTGGGCCAGTGTTGCCGCGATGGCGGCGTCAGAGCCTGCCGTTGTCCCTTGGAGGCGACATGACGTCTGACAAAGTCGGCACCTCGATCGCTCAATCCGGCGGCTTCTCGTCCCGCCCGACACCGATCCGGCCCCGGATATTCGTCCTGAGCGATCTGCGCCTCCTGCGCGAAGGTGTGACTGCGGCCTTGGCCCAGCAGCCGACCGTCGAGGTCGTGGGTTCCTCCGATCTTTCCGCCCAGCCATGGGGCATCGCCCAGCTGGCGCCCGATGCCCTGCTGCTCGACATTACCGTTCCGGGCAGCCTCGGCCTGTCGCAGCCGATCCGTGAGGCGATGCCACGCACCAAGGTCGTCTGCCTGGGCGTCGCCGAGGTCGAGCCGGTGGTGATGGCCTGCGCCCGCGCAGGCGTCTCGGGCTTCGTCGCGCCCAACGGTTCGGTGAGCGATGTGCTTGCCGCTGTGCACTCCGCCGTGCGTGGCGAGCTCGTCTGCTCGCCACGAACGGCCGGCATCCTGCTCAATCGGGTGAGCGCCCTGGCGGCATCGCGCGCCGTCGGGGATTCTTCCGATGCCCTGACCCAGCGCGAACGCGAGATCGCGCGGTGCGTCGGCGAAGGCCTGTCGAACAAGCAGATCGCCAAGTCGCTCGGCATCCAGAGCGCGACGGTGAAGAATCACGTTCACAGCATTCTGGGCAAGCTCAAGATGCGACGTCGCATCGAGATCGTCGCCTTCTCGCGACGGCAGGCAACCCATAGCCCCGATCGCATACCTGAGAATCACAAGCAGCGTGAACCTGGCATGGTCCATGACGGTGCGGCGATGGATGGGGACCCAACGGTCTAGATCGCAATCACGCGGCGCTGCTGGCAAATCGCGCTTGCGTCGCGATGAGATCACGCTCTCGTCGCGATCGGATGATCGCGAGCGACGACGCCGCGCCGAAGTCGTCATCTATCGGACTCACAAGGCATCGCGGACTGCTTTCTTCACATGAGGTCGCCTAGTCCATAGGGCTCATTCGCTGGCGCGAACTCTCTGCGACAATCGCCGCGCTCGACGACGGTGCGTCCTCGCTTCGGCACCGTCCACCCGGCTTTTGACGGAAGAGGAGGTCCCATGCCCGTCGCCCTTCTGCAACCCGGCGTATATATCGAAGAGCTGCCGAGCGGTGTGCGCACGATCACCGGCGTGGCGACATCGATCACCCTCTTCGTCGGATGGGCACCGCGCGGCCCGACCAACCGGGCGCTGCGGCTGACCAGCTTCGCCGACTACCAGCGGGCCTACAACGGTCTCGATTCGCGCTCCTTCCTGGGCTATGCGGTGAGCCACTTCTACGATAATGGCGGCGCCGACGCCTATGTCCTGCGCATCGCCGACGCCACTGCGGTGACCGCGGCCTGCGACATCGGCGATATCCACATTCCCGCGAGCTCGCCCGGCGCCTGGGCCAGCAACTTCAGCGTGCGATTGACGCGGCGCCCCGACGATGCGACGCGCTTCACCATCGACATCATCCAGCCCAGCGCCAACAACGCGGTGCTGGAATCCTTCGCCAACCTGTCGATCAATCGCACCGATCCGCGCTTCGTGCTGGCGGTCATCAACGGTCGCTCCGCCTTCATCGACAACCTCACGGTGGCGGCCGTGCCGACCACGCCGGCCAATGCCACGGTTGCGCTGAACGGAACGACCAACGGCGTCGACGGGACGGTGATCGGACCCGCGGATGCGGCGTTCCGAACCGCGCTGACGACGGCCTTCGATGTCGGCGGCATCGCCGACCGCATCGACCTCTTCAACATCGTCTGCGTGCCCGGCCTGACCGACGGGCCGACCATTGCCACGCTGCAGCAGCGGGTCCGCAACCGGCGCGCCTTCCTGATCGTCGATGCCGGCCAGACCGAGATCGTCAGCACGGTGGTCGCCTCGCTCGCCGGCAAGACCGGCGTTAATGCGCCCAACTCGGCGCTGTTCTTTCCCTGGGTGCAGGCGCCCGACCCGCTGCAGCAGGGGGCGTTGCGGGCCTTCCCGCCGTCGGGCTTCATGGCCGGCATCTTCGCCCGCACCGACGCCACGCGCGGCGTGTGGAAAGCGCCGGCCGGCACCGAAGCCTCGATCACGGGCGCGACCGGCCTTGCGATCACCATGAGCGATGCCGAGAACGGCCAGCTCAATCCAAGCGCCGTCAATTGCCTGCGCACGCTGCCGGTCTACGGCACCGTTGCCTGGGGCGCTCGCACGCTCGACGGCAACGACGCCCGCGGCTCGGAATGGAAGTACATCCCGGTGCGGCGCACGGCGCTGTTCCTCGAGGAGAGCCTCTATCGCGGCACGCAATGGGTCGTGTTCGAGCCCAACGACGAGCCGCTGTGGGCGCAGATCCGCCTCAATATCGGCGCCTTCATGCAAGGCCTGTTCCGCCAGGGCGCCTTCCAGGGCACGACGCCCCGGCAGGCCTACTTCGTCAAATGCGACCGCGAGACCACGACGCAGGCCGACATCAACCTCGGCATCGTCAACATCTTCGTGGGCTTCGCGCCCCTGAAGCCCGCCGAGTTCGTCGTGCTCAAGATCCAGCAGATCGCCGGCGAGATCCCGACCTGATCGGCGCTGAAAGGAACCTGCCATGGCCCAATTCTCCGTCAATCCGCAGCGCTTCGACCCGTACAAGAACTTCAAGTTCCGGGTGAAGTGGGATGGCCGCTACGTCGCCGGCATCAGCAAGGTGTCGGCGTTGAAGCGCAGCACCGAGGTGGTCGAGCACCGCGAAGGCGGCGATCCGTCGACCGGGCGCAAGTCGCCTGGGCGCACCAAGTTCGAGGCGGTAACCTTGGAGCGCGGCGTCACGCACGACACCGAGTTCGAGAAGTGGGCGAACAAGGTGTGGAATTTCGGCTCGGGCCTGGGCTCGGAAGTGTCGCTGGCGGATTTCCGCAAGGACATCATCCTTGAGTTCTACAACGAGGCCGGCCAGCTCGCGATCGCCTACAAGATCTTCCGCTGCTGGGCGTCGGAGTTCCAGGCGCTACCCGATCTCGACGCCAATGCCAACGCCGTCGCGATCCAGACGCTCAAGCTCGAGAACGAGGGTTGGGAACGCGACCTCGACGTGACCGAGCCGTCCGAGCCCAGGTTCACCGAGCCGGCGTGACGAGGCGGGCATGCGGGCGACAGCATCGACCGATCGCGAGCGCCAGGTGCTCGCCTTGTGGGAAGCGACCGTCGGTCGAGATCGCTGGCAGCGCGACGACGCGTTGCTCGGCATCGCGGCACCGGCGCTCCGCGGTCTCGGAGCCCGCAATCTCGGCCTGCTCGCGTTGCGCAATACGATCTTCAATCGCCAGTGGTCCTTGCGCAGTGCCTGCCCGGCCTGCGCGACGGAATGCGAATTCACCGTCGATTGCGTCGCGTTGGCCAAACAGCTCGGCGCTCAGCCGACCGGGCAATGCGCCACCATCGAGTGGGAAGGCCGATCGCTGGCAACGCGTGCGCCCACAATCGACGACCTGATTGCCATCGCCGGAGTAGCCGACAGTGCCGATGCGGCGCGGGCGCTGCTTGCCCGGTGCCTGGAGAGCGCTGAAGGCCTCACGATTGACGACCTTGCGCTCGATGGGCCGGCGGTGGGAGGGCTGGAACGGCATCTCGAGGCCTTGGACCCCGCCGCAACGATCGCCTTTCAGTTGCACTGTGTCGGCTGCTCCCACGAATGGTCTTCGCTGCTCGATGTCGGCGAGGCCTTGTCCGCCGAGCTGCAGCGCGCTGCCGAACGGACGCTGACGGAGGTCGATGCCCTGGCGCGCGCCTATGGCTGGACCGAGGCCGAGGTGCTGCAGCTCTCGCCGATTCGCCGCGCCGCCTATCTTCAACTTGTCGAGGCCGTGTGATGGGTTTCCTCGCCCAACTCGCCGGCCTGGCTCGCGGCGTGGCGCCTGCAGGCGCTGCCCGGGTCTCCCTGCCGCCGCGGTTCGCCGAGGCAAGCCCGATGGCCGGGCAGGCGTTCGGAGAGATCATCGATGAGGGTCGGGCATCACCTGAGGCGCCTGCCAACCGAACGCCTTCCAGCGATGCGACGCGAAGGATCGAGTCGACGCCAATATCGAGCCGGTCGTGGGGTCCGGAGGAAAGGCGGGATGAGCCGGGAGTTTCGATGGGCGCCCGACCCATCCCGCCACCTTCGATACTCGCACCAACGCAACACGAGACAGCGCCGAGCGAGGTGGGCCGGTCTGCGCCGGCGGCGCGTTCCGTCGAGGCCGGGCCCAGTCAGCAGCGTGCCCCGGCGCCGGCTCGGTCGGACACCACGCCAGCACCACAGTCTCGTCCGTTGAGGATGCCCGCGAAAAGCGCGCGCCCGGTGAATGGACCGGCGGATGCGGAGGGGCAGCGCGCACCGCTGACCGTGGCGCCGCTCAGCGATGCCGTCGTGGCCAACCGATCGCGGGCGTCGCGCGAGGAGCAGCCGGTCATCCAGGTCACGATCGACCGGCTCGAAGTGCGTGCGCCGGCGGCGCCAAAGGCCACGGCCGAGCGGCGCAAGCCGCGGCCGCTTCCGTCGCAGTCGCTGGCCGACTACCTGCGCGGTGGCGCGGGAGGAGGGCAGAGATGAGCTCGCCGCTCGCCATCGGCGCGGTCAGCGCCGTCCTGCGCAATCTCCTGGACAACGGCCTGGTCGAAGCCGGAGCGGCGATCGGCAGCACGGTCGCCGTCAGCGCCGTGGCACCCGATACGATCAACCTCGACAACGCCAACGATCCGCCGCGGCTCAATCTCTTCCTCTATCGCGTGACGCCCAACCAGGGCTGGAGCACCGTCGGGCTGCCGTCGCGCGGGGCAGCCAGCGGCGAGCGTCTCAGCAACGCGCCGCTGGCGCTCGACCTGCATTATCTGCTGACCGCCTACGGCCGGATGGATTTCCAGGCCGAGATTCTGCTCGGCTACGCCATGCACCTGCTGCACGAACGGCCGGTTCTCGACCGGGCGGCGATCCGGCGCGCGCTCAATCCGAGTCCGCTGGACGTCAGCATGCTGCCGCCGGCCTTCCAGGCGCTCGCGGCATCGGACCTCGCCGACCAGGTCGAGCTGATCAAGATCACGCCGGCCGCCGTCACCACCGACGACATGTCGAGGCTGTGGTCGGCCATCCAGACGCACTATCGGCCGTCGTCGGCCTATCACGTGTCGGTGGTTTTGATCGAAGGCACCAGGCCGGCGATCTCGCCGCTTCCCGTCCTGTCGCGCGGCCGCCGCGACCCCGTCACGCATCGCGACCGCGGCGTCGTGGTCAATCCCGATCTGCTGTCGCCTTTGCCGACCCTTTTCGAGGCGGCAACGCTGGTGCCGCAGACCGGCGCCCGGCTGAACGATCAGGTGGACATCACGGGTGTGCGGCTGGCCGGTGCCGGGCACGTCGTGCGGCTGGTGCACCGCCTCAATGCGGTACCGATCGAGATCGTGCCGACCAGCGTCGATCCCGGCGGCCACTCGCTCCGGATCCTGGTACCCAATGATGCGGCTGCCCAGACAGCCTTGGCGGCAGGGCAATTGGCGGCGAGCGTGCGGTTCACGCCGGCGGGGGAGCCGGACCCGCGAGACACCAATGCCATACCGCTGGTCCTGGCGCCCGCGCCGGTCATCGCAGCCGATGCCGGCCTCGGCCTGCCGGCGGCGACGGTGGTGCGGGGTGGCGTTCCGCCGCGCGTGACGGTCACCATGCGGTCGAGGCCGCAGGTGCGCCTCGAGCAGAGAGCGTCTCTCTCCCTGGACGCCGTCTCGGCCAATGCCTTGCCGCGGGCGGCGGTGTCCGATCCGTTGATCTTCGAGTTCCCCGACAGCGTCACCGCCGGATCGCATTGGGTACGCCTGCGTGTCGACGGCGCCGACAGCATTCTGCTCGATCAAAGCGGAGCGGAGCCGGTGTTCGACGCGACGCAGCAGATCGTGGTGCCGCCATGACCGCCGCTATCGAAGCCGCGCGGACAGCGTCGGTGACCCGCCTGCCGAGTTGGGCCGAGCTTAACCGCCAATGGTTGATTGCGGCGATGGCGCGCCTGCGCGAACGGCTCGAAGAACGGCTCGCCAATGCGGGCGCGGGACAGCCGCCGGTCGACTGCATCGATGCCACCGAAGCAACCGGGTTCACGCCGGCGCTCGCCCACTGTGCCCGCGCCTTCGGATTGTCGGCCTTCGAGCGCGAGCTCCTTCTGCTCGCCGCCGGCGTCGAACTGGATCAGGGGCTGCGCGCCGCCGTGTCGGCATTGCAGTCCGACGCGTCGTCGCGGGCAAGCTTCGGGGTCGCGTTGGCCAGCCTGGCTGCGCCGCACTGGCAGGCGCTTTCGCCCGATGCGGCCTTGCGCTACTGGCACCTGGTCGAGCCCGAGCCTGGCATGAGCCTGATGCAAGCCGGACTCCGCATCGACGAGCGCGTCCTGCACTACATCACCGGCATCGTTGCCTTCGATGCGCAGCTTGCCGGCATCGCCTGCCTCGCCAGCGCGAACCACGAGTTGCACGCGGAAGACCGTGGACTTGCGTCCAGGATCGCCGAACAACTCGGTGCGGGGGAACAACGTGGCCCCATCGTCGTGCTGCAGGACCACGACCGTGACGTGGCCTCGCGCCGGGATTTTGCACTTGGCGTCGCCGCGCATGCCAGGCGGGCGGCCCTGTGGATGGAGGCGCGTGACCTTCCGCTTGATGCGGAATCCGCTCATCGCCTTGCCATCCATGTCGACCGGGAGGTGGCCTTGAGCGGCTGCGTTCCGATCATCGCCCTTGGCGAGCCAGGCACCGACGCGGGCGCCGTCGCGCTGGCGACCCGGTTGCGCAGCGCTCATCTGTGGCTTGGCCCGCCGCATCGCGCCTTGTCCGCGCTGCCGCGCGGCGGCCGGGTGCTGCGCTTCGAGCTGCCGATGCCCAGCGCGCCGCGCACCCTGACGGCCCTTGCCGGGCAATGGCGCCGCCTGTCGCCGGTCGGCCTGGAGGCCGATCCAGCAGCGCGCGACGAGCTCGAACGCGCGGGCCGCCAGTTCCACCTCGGCGCAACGGCGCTGGATACCGTCCTGGCTCATCTCGAGACGACGCCGGCCGCCGAGCGCGCGGCCCAGATCTGGCCGGCGGCGCGCGCCGCGGCGCGCGGCGACCTCGATGACATCGCCCAGCGCATCGAATCGCGGGTCACCTTCGATGACGTCGTGTTGCCGGCGGGTCCGGCGTCGATGCTGCGCGACATCGCACGCCAGCTCCGCCAGCGCGACCGCGTCTATCGGGAATGGGGGTTCGGCGGGAAGCACCGGCTGGGGCAGGGGCTGGTCGCGCTGTTCGCGGGCGAATCCGGCACCGGAAAGACGCTGGCTGCCGAGGCCATCGCCAACGCCGTCGAGCTCGATCTCTATCGCGTCGATCTCGCGGCCCTGGTCAGCAAGTATATCGGCGAGACCGAGAAGAACCTGAAGCGGCTGTTCGACACCGCCGAGACCAGCGGGGCCGTGCTGCTGTTCGACGAAGCCGATGCGCTGTTCGGCAAGCGCAGCGAGGTCAAGGACAGCCACGATCGCTACGCCAACATCGAAGTCGCCTATCTGCTGCAGCGGGTCGAGGCCTACCGAGGCCTGGCAGTGCTCACCACCAACATGAAAGGTGCGCTCGATCAGGCCTTCCTGCGCCGCATCCGCTTCGTCGTCTCCTTTCCGTTTCCCGACGCCTCCGCCCGCGAGCAGATTTGGCGGCGCCAGTTCCCCGTCGGCGCACCGGTCGGCGATGTCGATTTTGCGGCGTTGGCCCGGCTCAATCTGCCCGGCGGCAACATTCGCAGCATCGCCGTCAATGCGGCCTTCAAGGCGGCCGATGCGGGCTGTCCGATCAACCAGTCCCTCGTCCTGCTGGCGGCGCGCGAGGAATTCGCCAAGCTCGATCGGCCGGCGAACGACATCGAGCTGCGGGGCGCACGATGAAGTTCAGCCGACTGGATCTCAGAGTGGGACGCGTGACGGTGGACACGCCGGTCGGCGATGGCGTCACGGCCGAATTGCTGGCCGAGGCCATCCGTGTCGCCCTGATCGAGCGTCTGCAGGCGCGCACGGGAGAGACGCGCCGAGCGGCCCATCCTCTCCACGGGGCCAGCATGCTGGGCGGCCTGATCGCGACCAGCATCGCCGACAAAATCGAAAGCGCGGGTGGCAGCAATGACCGCCGCTAGCCCGGCCGCCCCGGCGACGGCCTCGCGTCCATCGGCCGGGCCACGTCCACGGCTGGTTCAGCGCAAGTGCATGGCGTGCGCCAAGGAGCATGCGCCGGGGGAGTGCCTCACCTGCAAGCGCCGGACCGTGCAGCGGCGGTCCCTGGGCACCGGCGCCAATGGCATGACCCCGGCAATGACCGAGCGTGTCGGTCATGCCCTCGACCGATCCGGCCGTGCTCTCGACTCCGGTGTGCGGGACTTCATGGAGCGCCGCTTCGGGACCAGCTTTGGCAATGTCAGCATCCACGACAATGCCGCCAGCCACCGCGCGGCGCGGGTCCTTGGAGCCGAGGCATTCACGTCGGGCCAGCAGATCCATTTCGGCGCCGGTCGATATCGACCTGGCAATCGCGACGGGCTCAACCTGATCGCACACGAGCTGGCGCACACCATCCAGCAACGATCCTTGCCGGGCTCGGGTGGCAGCGTCGGCATGGAACTGGGCGCCGCGGATTCGCCGCTCGAGCGCGATGCCGACAGCGCAGCCGAGCGAGCGATGGCGGGGGCGCCCATCGACATCCGGCAGTTCAGCGGCCGCCCGGTCATCCAGCGCAAGGGGTCGGCGGCCGTCGAGGAGCTCGACGATCTTCTCAGCTACGGCCTGTTCGACTGGGCGATCACCGACGCCGAGGCGATCGAAGCGCTTACCAAGCTGAAGGGTCTGCCGCGCATCGAGCAGGCCGAGTTCATGTCGGATCCGAAATTCGCCGATCGTTTGCGCGACAACCTGCCGGACGATCGAAAAGCGGAGTTCGACGTCATCAAGACCGACGTCAGCAACATGTTGCCGGCGAACTCCACCGTCGAGGACATCATCGACAAGCTGTCCTATGGCCTGTTCGACTGGGCGATCACCGACAAGGAGGCGATTGAGGCCCTCGACCTGCTGAAGACGCTGTCGGGTGAGCAGCTCGCGATCACCTTGAAGCGCATCAACCATGCCCGCCTGATGGACAACCTGCCGGAGGACCGGCAGCAGGAACTGATCGACCTGCTTGCCGCCGGCCTCGGCAGCAGCGGGACTTTCCCGACCTCGGAAAGCAAGGAGCCCGGCACGGCGTTGCGCAGCCTCGACTTCGTGTCCGATCACGCGGTGATGCGTGACAACAGCAAGGACTGGACAAACAAGGGCAAGGCGTTTCCGCAGCCGGACTGGGCGATCAGCAAGAAGGGCGAGACCAGGAGCGGCGCGATCAGCCATAGGATGGGCCAGCAGGTGCAGGTCGAGCTCGGCTTCGACGTCACGCCGGCAAGCGCTGCCGCGTCGAATGCGACGATCACCGGCAAGGGTTCCTCGCCGTTTCTCGATTTCGATTTCACCGGCTCGCTGAGCGGCGGCGCCGGCAAGAAGGTCCCCATGACCTCGCCGAACAAGGTTCCGGATGGCGTGGCGGCCTTTCCCAGGCAGCAGATTGACTGGTCGATCAAGTGGGGCAGCTGGGATCACGCGCTGGGGACGACCGGTCCGTTCGATGTCTATGCCACGGTCGACAAGCCCGCCAGGCCCGCCGAGGTCACCACGAAGCGGATGGCAAAGGCGGTGGAGATGGTGGCATCGGCGCCGTCACTCAATCCGCACGACGTCGTCAAGCAGATCATGTTCACCTGGACGAAGTTCAATCTCGATGTCCAGTACGCCAACGAGTGGGATATCGCTGCCGACCTGCAGAAGGGGGCGCAGTGCATCGATCTGGTGCGCTTCGTCCAGTCGGTCATCAGCACCGTCGGGCTGCCCGGCACCGCGGAAGCCGTCGTCGTCTGGGCCAAGCCGGCGACCGCCATGACGGCGATAGAAACACCCTGGGGTGCACCGGGCAGCAGCGGCATGTCCTCCAGGCTTTTCCCGGGATTCCCCGGACAACCGTCCTGGCGCGCAGCGCTGCTCGACGGGGACTTCCGGCCAAACAACTACGAAGCCGCGCTCAAGTTCACCGACGGTGGCACCACCAAATACTATCCGGGTGGAGTCCCTTCCGTGCTCGATAGCCCGGACGAAGTTCTGAGGGTGTTCAATTGCCTGTCGTGGTTCCGCGTCACGGGAGGCGACAGCTACGAAATCACCAATGTTCCCGGACCGTATCAGCCCGGTGAATGCAATGTCGGCGACTCTCACTCCTTCTCGGGCACCTAGGATGTGCAATCGCCTCGACCTCCACTCTCTTGGCGACGCGCTGCTGCGCCGCTACGCGGCCATGCGCCCGACGCTCGTCGCAGAGGTCGCCAATGCCGGCCTGTCGTTGAGCGTGCTGCCGGCACATGGCCAGGCGCCACTGCCAGGCGCAGCCCCCGCACGGGCCTCCACCCGCCCGATACCAGGCGGCAAGGCGTTCGAGCTCTACCTCTCCGTCGAAAGCAGTACGGCGAATACCGCGCGGATCACGCCGCCCGTGCAGCAGTCGACGAACCTGACCTGGGAGGAAGGCCGTACCGCGCAGATGTGGACGTTGCCGTGCCCCGACCTCAATCGCGTCGTCGTCCGTCTTCGGCGCGGCGAGGAGATGACGGACGACGAGGCGCGCGACGTGCTGCGCCTGGTGGAAGAGGCGGTGACGGCATGAGCCCGCATTCGACCTTCGACCCTCTTCTGCCGAAGCCCATCGAGCATCTGGCGTCGAAGCGCGGCGGGGCGCGAGCGGCTTCCGCCGGCGACTCCCTGGCTCCGGGTTTGCGCCAGAATCTTGAAGCGCAGCTGGGTGCCGACTTCTCCGCCGTGCGCATCCATACCGATGAGAGTGCAGGGGCGTCGGCGCTGGCGCTGGGCGCGCGCGCCTACAGCGTCGGCCCCGACATCGTCTTCGCGCCGGGCCATTACGCGCCGCACAGCGCCGAGGGACGCGAGTTGATCGCGCACGAGCTCTATCACGTCAAACAGGATGGCGGGCGGCGGCCGAGCGCCGGCGAAACAGTGACGATCGACGCGCCCGACAGTGCCGAGGAGCATCACGCGGACGCCGCAGCCAAGGGCGTTGGCGACCCCGCGAGAGCCGGATTGGGCCCGGTCGGGCGGGCAGCTCCCCAGGCGCCGCGGCGCCACGGCGGTCCGGTGCTGCATCGCTCTCTCCTGGGAGCCGGGTTGGGCGGCTTGCTGGGTGGCACGATCGGCGCGGTCGGTCTGGGATTGCTGGGCGGCCTGCTCGGGCCGGCGGGTGCGATCGCCGGCGCCGTCATCGGCGGTGTTGGCGGCCTCATCGCGGGGGCGATCGTCGGCGATCTGGCGTCGCGGCGCAGCCGCAGCCTGACCGCGGCCGAGAAGGCCTATTTGCGGGAAATCTTCCATGACGCCGTCGACTACGACAAGGTGACCGTGACCCGCGGCAGCGCGCTCTCGGCAGGCGCCGCGCGCACCACCGGCAACACCATCAACCTGCAGGAAGAGCATTTCGTCGGCGACACGATGGACCTGACCGACGCGGGCCAGCTCGTGCTCGCTCACGAGATGGGCCATGTCTGGCAGTACCAGAACGGCGGCTTGGCCTACATTCCGTCGAGCCTGATCCCGCAGATCGTCGCCGGCCTCTCGGGCCAGTCGCGCAACGCCGCCTATGACTGGCGCAACGCGGTGCGCAACCACATCGACTGGTCGGAGTGGAACGCCGAGCAGCAGGCCGAGTGCATCTCCGACTACAACGAGGCGCTGCGCCGCATCAATGCCGGCACCGCGACGCTCGCCGACTACGAGACGGTCACCCTGGCCGAGCCGTTCATCGCGCTGGTGCGCGAGCGGATCGGCGCGCCCGGTTCCAGCCGCAAGCGTCGCGAGGCGCCAGCGGCGGCGCCTGCGGGAGCGACGCCATGAGCCTTTCCTCGTCACCAAAGTTGATCAAGGGCGGCCTGGTCGTAATGGCACCGGGCGGCAGCGCGGTGCGCAGCACCATCGCCCTGCAGTACAACCCTGATACGCTGACGCGCAGCTACCAGGTGCAGGGTGTCGGCGGCGATGGCGGCGGCGAGCGTGCCCAGCCGTTCCGGCTGAAGGGGCCGGCGATCGAATCGATCAAACTCGACGCCGAGATCGACGCCACCGACCAGCTCGAGTTTCCGCGCAACAACGCCAATGCCGTGGCGTTCGGCGTCGGCCCGCAGATCGCGCTCCTGGAGGCGCTGATCCATCCCAGCGTCGACGACCTGCTGAACGTCGCGACCCAGACGCAGAACGGCACCCTGGAGATCCTGCCGCCCGAGGCGCCGCTGGTGCTGTTCGTGTGGAGCAAGAGCCGCGTCGTCGCCGTGCGGGTGACCGAGTTCTCGGTAACCGAAGAGGCGTTCGATCCGGCGCTCAATCCGATCCGCGCCAAGGTGAGCCTCGGGCTGCGCGTGCTCAGCACCGACGATCTCGGCTTCACCCACAAGGGCGGCACCATCTTCATGGGCTACCTGCGCACGCGCGAGGCGCTCGCCAAGAAGGCGGGTTCGGCCTCGCTGGCCTCGATCGGCCTCACCAACCTGCCGTGACGGAGAAAGCGATGACGATCGACCCCGTGCAAGCCCTGATCGACGCCGGCGCGATCCCGACCAATCCGTTCGGGCAGGACAGCCGCTACGCCGGCATCGCCTTCGGCCTCTATCAACGAGGGCCCACCGATCCGACGATCGCCTATGTGTTGCGGCGCTTCATTCCGCGGCAGCGCGATATTCCGGTCGCGCTCGAGCACATCGTGCAAAGCGGCGAGCGGCCGGACCTGCTTGCCGCCCAGACCTTCGGCAACTCCGAGCTCTACTGGCGCATCGCCGATGCCAACGCCGTGACCGATCCGTTCGAGCTCACCGACACGCTCGGCGCGCGCATCGTCATTCCCGCCATCACTGGGTCGTGAGGAGAGGACCGGCATGCTCGGCGGAGTCCAGCTCTCGCTCAAGATCGGGCCGGTGCCGATCACGCCGCCGCACGAGGTCGCGGATGCGCTGGTCCATGCCAAGGTCGAGTGCGGATCGGGCGGCTCCCAGAGCGGCTTCGAGCTGGTGTTCGAGCTGCCGGCGCGTTCGCCGCTGCGTACGCTGTTCCTGCTGTCGGGCGGCGGCAGCCTGCCGCTGATGCGGGTCGTGCTGATCGTGACGATCAACGGCAGCGCGCAGTCGATCATCGACGGCATCACCACCAACGTCGAGACCCAGCCGGGCGAGGGCGGGGTGTCGCGGCTGGTCGTCAAGGGCAAGGACCTGTCCGCCCTGATGGATCTGATCGAGATTCCCGGCCTGCCGTTTCCGGCGATGCCGCCGTCGGTGCGCGTGCTGCTGATCCTCGCCAAGTACGCGGCTCTCGGCGTGATCCCGATGGTGATTCCGAGCATCCTCGACATCCCGCCTCTGCCGATCCAGCAGATCCCGGCGCAGCGCGGCAGCGACTACGCCTATGTCCAGCGCCTCGCCGGCCAGGCGGGGTACGTGTTCTATCTCGAGCCGGGACCGTCGCCGGGAACCTCGAAGGCCTATTGGGGTCCCGAGATCCGGGTCGGCGAGCCGCAGCCCGCGCTCACCACCAACATGGACGCCCACACCAACGTCGAGCAGCTCTCCTTCAACTTCGACAAGGAGAAGAAGACGCTGCCGATCGTCTTCTTCCAGGAGCCGTTCAGCAAGGCGCCGATCGGCGTGCCGATCCCCGACATCACGCCGCTCAACCCGCCGCTCGGCCTGGTGCCGCCGCTGCCGCCCAAGATCGTCAAGCTCGACGAGACCGCGCATCTGTCGGCGCCCGAGGCGCTGATGGCCGGCATCGCCTATGCCGGCAAGAACAGCGACTCGGTGTTCGGCACCGGGCGCCTCGACGTCGCCAAGTACGGCCGCCTGCTGAAGTCGCGACAGCTCGTCGGCGTGCGCGGCGCCGGCATGCCGTTCGACGGTCTCTACTACGTCAAGAGCGTGACGCACGAGATCGAGCGCGGCTCGTACAAGCAAGGCTTCTCGCTCGCCCGCAACGCGCTGATCTCCACAGTGCCCTCGGTGCCGACATGACCCCGCTCTACGGAAAATATCGCGGCACCGTGATCAACAACGTCGATCCGATGCAAATCGGCCGCATCCAGGCGATGGTGCCCGATCTCGCGGGCTTCGTGCCCGGCACCTGGGCGATGCCTTGCCTGCCGATGGCCGGCATCAACACCGGAGTCTTCACCGTTCCGATGATCGGCTCGGGTGTTTGGATCGAGTTTGAGCGCGGCGATCCCGACTATCCGATCTGGGTCGGCGGCTACTGGGGCAGCGCCGCCGAGGTGCCGGTGATGGCGCGCACCGTTCCGCCGGGGGTCTCGGGCATCACCATCCAGACCACGCTCAAGAACGGCATCGTCGTCAGCGACGTGCCGGGCCCGACCGGCGGCATCCTGATCCAGACCACGACCGGCGCCATGATCTCGGTGAGCGACGTCGGCATCATCATCTCCAACGGCAAGGGCGCGATCATCAACATGACCGGCCCGACCGTCGACGTGAACCTCGGCGCGCTGACGGTGGTGTAGGTGATGAGCGGTCCTGGCCTCATCTCGCTTCTCCTCCCCAGCTCTGCTGGGGAGGTGTCGCCGTCATACAACGACGGAGGGGTCATGGTTCATGCGGACCGCGGGCGTCTCGCCCCCGCAATTATTTCTATGATCGGGCGCGAAGCCCCCCGTCCA
>NZ_JBFWZI010000037.1:15541-50337 GCF_050185545.1 Reyranella sp.
CCTATCTGGTCTCGCCCGAAATTTGTTTTCTTTGCGGGGGCGTCACGCCCGCGGTCCAAGAATCGTGACCCCTCCGCCGCGTAAGACGGGGCACCTCCCCAGCGAGGCTGGGGAGGACGGTTCGGGGGTTATCTGACCATGCCCGCTCCCATCCTCCATCTCGGTGCCACCGTCCTGTGCACCCACGCCGGCCAGGCGACGCCGCTGGCGCCGTTCCCGCGCGTGATGGTGTCGGGTCAGCCCGTGGTGACGCTGGCCTCGCCCTATGCGATCGCCGGCTGCGCACTCACCGGGACGCCCAATCCGCCCTGCGTCACCGGGCAATGGATCGCCGGCGCGGTGCGTGTGCTGGCGGGCGGCGCGCCGGTCGTGACCATGGTTGGCCAGTCGGTCTGCGTGCCGACGGGAACGCCGATGATGCCGGTCGTGGCGCAGACCCGCGTGCTGGCGACCTGAGGAGGGGAGAGACATGCCCGACCTCGACTTTCCGTATCATTTCTCCGGCCTTGGCCGCACCGCGACGACCGATCGCGACGACCACATCCGCGACCTCATCCAGCAGGTCCTGTTCACCGCGCCGGGCGAGCGGGTGATGCGGCCCGATTTCGGCGCGGGGCTGCTGTCGCTGGTGTTCGAGCCCAACAGCACGACGCTCGCCGCCGCCACGCAAATGCTGGTTCAGAGCGCGCTGCAGCTCAATCTCTCGCATCTGATCGCGGTCCACTCGGTCGATGTGAGGAACGACGACGCGGCGCTGCGCGTCGACGTCACCTACTCGGTGCTGCTTGATCGCACGACGCACAGCGCGAGCTTCACCGCTCCGGGAGGCGCACCGTGAAGTTCCATTGCTGCGACCTCCGCCGGCTCGACGTGCTGCGCCTCAGCGGCACGGCCGATGCGATCGACTTCCTCGAGGTGCTCGACAACGCCGGGCCGCCGGGGGCGCCGCGCCAGCAAACCTTGTTCATCCGCCTGTTGCGCCCGGGCTTCGTTCTGACGCCGGACAACATCCGCATCACCGGCGGCGAACGCATCACCAGGATCGGCATCGTCTGGTGCGCGCCTGCCAACGCCCTGCCGCCCCAGGCCGAGCCTGGCCTGGTCGCCACAGTCGACGATCTGGCGCGCACGCTGGTGGTGCGCACCGACAGTTCCGGCGACTTCTCCATCTACACGCTGAGCATCGTCGCCAGTTCGGGCAGCGACAATCCACCGGCCGGCTTCGATCCACGCCTGTCGTCGATCGACTTCTCGTTCAAGGTCGAATGTCCTGCCGATTTCGACTGCGCCCAGCCAGTCATCTGTCCGCCGATCGTCGGCGCCAAGCCCGACATCGACTATCTGGCGAAGGACTATCAGGGTTTCAGGCGCCTGATGCTGGATCGGCTGAGCCTGCTGGTGCCGGGCTGGACCGAGCGTTCGCCGGCCGATCTCGGCGTCGTGCTGGTCGAGCTGCTGGCCTACGCTGCCGACAATCTGTCCTATCGCCAGGATTCGATCGCCAACGAGGCCTATCTGGCGACGGCGCGCCAGCGCGTCTCGGTGCGCCGCCATGCGCGGCTGGTCGACTACTTCATGCACGAAGGTTGCAACGCACGGGCCTTCGTTCATTTCGATGTCGTCGGCCAGGCGCTGGCGCTGGCCAAGGGCACGCAACTCCTGACGCGTGCACCGAGGCTGCCGCCGGTGATCGCGCCTGGCAGCCTGGAGCTGCGCGACGCCCTGCGTGCCGGCGCGATCGTGTTCGAGACGGCGCACGTCGCGACCCTCGACCAGCGACTCAATCGACTGTCGTTCTACAGCTGGGGTGACAATGCCTGCTGCCTGCCGCGCGGCACGACGCGCGCGACCCTGCGTGGCAACCTGTCCGCCATCCTGCATGTCGGCGACATTCTCGTCTTCGAGGAGGTGGTGAGCCCGACCACCTTCGTCGTCGGGGATGCCGACCGCAGCCATCGTTGGGCGGTGCGGCTGGTCACGGTGACCGCGTCGCAGGACCCTTCGGGTCAGCTCTTCGATGAGCCGCCGGTGAACGGGCCCGTGGACGTCACCGAGATCGCCTGGGACGCCGCCGACGCGCTGCCGTTCCCGCTCTGCCTGTCGGTCGAGGAGCGACCCGGCCTGGAGGTCAGCGTGGCGATGGGCAACATCGTGCTGGTCGATCAGGGCTTCACGGTGACCGACGAGTCGCTCGGCGCCGTGCCGCCGGAGACACTGCACATCGCCCCGGTCGCGCCGGCCGGCTGCTGCGACAAGCCTGACCCTGTCGTCGTGCCGCCCCGATTCCGGCCGGACCTCGACAAGCTGCCGCTGTCGCACGGCTTCGATCTCGCCACGCTGCTGGCCGTGCCGATCAGCGCCGACGAGGCGTGGTGGCCGGCGAGCTCGCTGCTGGCCATCGATCCGCGCAGCGCGACGCCGCTGATCGCCCGGTTGGCCGGCACGCTGGGCCCGGTCACCGAGCTTTGGACACCGCGCCGCGATCTTCTGTCCAGCGCCGACGATGCCAACGACTTTGTGGTCGAGGTCGAGAACAACGGCCGGTCGCGGCTGCGCTTCGGCGACGACGATCATGGCAAGCGCCCCGATCCTGGCACCAGCTTCGCCGCGACCTACCGGTGCGGCAACGGCATCGCCGGCAACGTCGGCCAGGAGGCCATCGCTCACATCGTCAGCGTCGCCAACGGCGTGTTCACGGTCGTGCGCAATCCGATGGCGGCGGCAGGCGGTGTCGAGCCGGAGGATGTCGAGGTCGTGCGCCGCGACGCGCCGCAAGCCTTCCGCACCCAGGAGCGTGCGGTGACGCCGGCCGACTACGCCGCGGCGGCCGAGCGGCGCCCTGATGTGCAGCGGGCGGCGGCCACGTTCCGCTGGACCGGGAGCTGGTACACAGCCTTCGTCACGCCGGATCGCTTTGGCGGCATCAAGGTCGACGATCCCTTCAAGGCCCGCCTGCGGCGTCATCTCGAGCGCTTCCGCATGGCCGGCTACGATCTCGAGATCAACTCGCCACGCTACGTGCCGCTCGAGGTCGCCCTGCATGTCTGCGTCAAGGATGACTACTTCCGGGCCGACGTCGTGCATGCCGTCGAGAAGGTGTTGTCGAACGGCGTCCTGCCCGATGGGTCGCTGGGACTGTTCCATCCCGATAATTTCTCGTTCGGCCAGCCGGTCTATCTCAGCCGCGTGATCAGCGCCGCCCAGGCAGTCGACGGCGTCGAATCCGTGCGTGCCGACAGCTTCCGCCGCCTCGGCGACAAGACGTTCCTCTCGTTGCAGGACGGCGTGATCGAGATCGGCAATCTCGAGATCGCCCAGCTCGCCAACAGTCCCAACTTCCCCGAGCGCGGCAAGCTCGCGCTCGTGGCCGGAGGCGGCAAATGACGGCGCCGGTACCCGACCTGAAGCCCCACGTTCCGCCACTCGCGCCCGACAGCGAATGCTGTGCCTGCTGCGACGGGGTTACGGCCGAGACGCCGCAGGGCATCTTCAACCGGACCGGCCTGTCGGCGATCGGCTACCGGATCGGCGACTACGCCCAGTTCCGCGCCAGCCTGCACGCCGCGCTGTCGTCCTCGGCGCTGACGCCGCTCCCGTTGCTGCGCACCCGCGATGACGATGACTTCACCATCGGCCTGATCGACGCCTTCTCGTGTTCGGCCGACGTGCTGACCTTCTACCAGGAGCGGATCGCCAACGAATCGTGGCTGCGCACCGCCGTCGAGCGCGTCTCCCTGCAGGAGATGGGCAAGCTGGTCGGCTACCGCCTGCGGCCGGGCGTGGCCGCCGAAACGTGGCTCGCCTTCGCGCTCGATGTTCCGCCGGCGGCTCCGGCAACGCTGGCGCCCGAGCCGGGTAACTTCGTCACCGGCATCCCGGCCAGCCTGACGCTCGACATGGGCTCCAAGGTGCAGAGCGTTCCGGGCCCCGACGAGAAGCCGCAGACCTTCGAGCTGGTCGAGACGCTCGCCGAGGCGCGCGCGTCCTGGAATGCAATGACGCCCTGGCTCGGCGAGTCCTACGTTCTGGCAGCGGGCGATCGTGAGGCATGGCTCGAGGGCGTCGCCACAAATCTCAAGGCCGGCGACGCGCTGCTGTTCGTCGGCGCCGAGTATTTCGCCGACGACAAGAACGACAATTGGGACTTCCACATCCTCACGGCCGTGGAGCCTGAACCGGCGCGGAATCGGACGCGCGTCGTCTGGGCACGCGGCCTGGGAGCGGCGGATCTCTCGTCGGCGCCCCCGGCGCAGCCGTACATCTTCGCCATGCGCAAGCGATCGGCGGTGTTCGGCAACAATGCACCGATCTGGCGCAGCATGGATCCCGAGTTCCGCGCCGGCTATGTCGCGAGGTTCGGGGGCAACGCCGACCGGAGCGACTGGCCGCATTTCAAGATCAGCCGGACCACGCCCAACGCCAATGGCGGGGCGGTCGACCTCGACCAAGTGCAGTCCGAGGTCGCGGCGGATGTCTCCTCCGACGTTGCCCGTCGCAGCTTTGCTGTCCTGGCTCGAGGAGGCTTCAACCGCCCCAGCGGGCCCTATCCCAGCGGAACCCGCATCGAGCTCTATCGCGTGACCAGCACGACCGAGATTTCCCGTGCGGAGTTTGCGCTGTCCGCCAAGGTCACGCGGCTCGGTCTGTCGGGTGAGAACCTCGAGGCTCACTTCCACAGGCGCGTGCGCCAGACGACGGTCTATGCCAAGTCGGACTATCTGCCTCTGGGGCAGCGGCCCGTCACGACGACAGTGAGCGGCGATCACATACCCGTCGAGGCCGCAACGGCGGGCCTGTCGCCGGGTCGCCGCCTGATCGTGCGCGGCCTGCGCGTCAGCGACCGCGCTCCGGTCGTCGTCCAGGCAACGCTCGTCGCCGTTCATCCGGTCGATGGCCAGCGCGCCGAGCTCGAAATCACGCCGCCGCTCGTCGACGACCTGGTACGCGACAGCGTCGTCGTCCATGCCAACGTGGCGCTGGCCTCGCATGGCGAATCGGTCACCCAGGTGCTGGGCGCCGGCAACGCCAGCAAGAGCTTCCAGCAGTTCGAGCTTAAGCAGCTGCCGCTCACCTATCGCGCCGCAGCTAACGAGATCGGCGCCGCGGCCGAGCTCACCGTGCGCATTGGCGGCGTCGCGTGGAAGGAATTGCCCACGCTCTACGGGACAAGGCCGCGCGATCGGGTATTCGCGCTGTCCACGGACGAGCAGGGCCGTCTGTTCGTCGGCTTCGGCGACGGGAAGAACGGCGCGCGCCTGCCGAGCGGCGTCAACAATGTCCAGGCGGTCTATCGCAAGGGCATCGGCGAGGACGGCAATGTCGCGTCGGGCAGCCTGACGCAGCTCATGACCCGGCCGCTCGGGCTGAAGAGCGTCAGCAATCCGCTGGCTGCCGAGGGCGGTACTGATCCCGAACCTGTCAGCGCTGCCCGGCGCACCATCCCGCTCACCACGCGCACGCTGGGACGGGCCGTGTCGGTGCTCGACTACGAGGATTTCGCGCGTGCCTTCAGCGGTATCGCCAAGGCGCAGGCGCAGGTGCTGCACGTCCACGCCGGCGTGACGGTGGCGATCACCCTGGCGGCGCCGGAAGGCGAGATCATCACTTCGGCAAGCCCGGTGTGGCAGAACCTGCTGGGCGCGCTGAAAGCGAGCGGCGATCCGCATGTCGACGTGACGCTGCTGTCGCTGCAGGCGAGCACGTTCCGCCTCGGGATCAGGGTCAAGGTCGATCCCGACTACGAGACGGCCAAGGTCCTGGCCGACGTCGAGGCCGCCCTGCGGGCACACTTCTCCTTCGACGCTCGCGAGCTCGGTGCGCCTGTCTACCAGTCCGATGTCATAGCCACTGCCCAGGCGGTGGCCGGTGTCGTCGCTGTCGACCTGACCCGGCTCTATGGCGGCACGCAGCCTTGGCCGCAGACCTGGCCATCGCTTCGGGTGCGCCTGCTCGCATCGCGCATGCGTGTGCAGTCGGGCGTCGCCTTGCCGGCCGAGTTGCTGACGCTGGATCCGGCGCCGTTCGATGACCTGGAGGTAATGCCATGAGGGAGGTGATGCCATGAGCTCTCTCACGGCCGAGCGCCTCTATGGACTGCTGCCCGCCGTGTATCGCCTGCGTGACGCCGAGCAGGGCGAGCCGCTGCGCGCCCTCATGGCGGCGTTTGCCCAGCAGTTCGCCGCCCTCGAGGAGAATATCGACCAGCTCTACGACGACCAGTTCATCGAGACCTGCGCGGCCTGGGTCGCGCCCTATATCGGTGACCTGATCGGCTATCGCCCGTTGCATGGCGTGGCGCCGAAGGTCGCCTCGCCGCGCGCCGAGGTTGCCAACACCATCGCCTATCGCCGCCGCAAGGGCACGGCGCTGATGCTCGAGCAGCTGGCCAGCGACGTCACCGACTGGCCGGCGCACGCGGTGGAGTTCTTCGAGCTGCTCACCGCCTCGCAGTACATGAAGCACATCAGGCTGCATGCGCCGGCGACGGCCAACCTGCGCAATCTCGAGGCGACGCTGCTGGAGGGTGGCGCCTTCGGCAAGTTCGCGCACACGCCCGAGATGCGCCGGCCCGAAAGCGGGGCAGGGCGCTACAACATCCCCAACATCGGCATCTTCCTGTGGCGCCTGCTGTCGCTGCGGCTGACGGCCTTGCCGCTGGTCGCCGATCCGGGCGACGCGAGCGGCCGCAAGTTTCGCGTCAACCCGCTCGGCGCCGACCTTCGCCTGTTCCGCCGGCCGCGGACCGAGGACGACATCTCCCATCTCGCCGAGCCGATCAACGTGCCCGAACCTTTGTCGGTGCGGCTGATGGCGCTGGCCGTCAAGGCGGCGCAGGCGAGCACGGTGCCGGCGCCCAATGCCGTGATCGACGACGACTACGGTCCCGGCGAAAGCCTCGTCCTGCTGCGGCCCGGCAATCCGCCGGTGCCGGTCCCGGTCGAGCAGATCCGCATCTGCGACCTGCGTGATATCCTCGATGCCGGCGGCAACGTCATCGCCTGGAACCACCAGGCGGCCGTGCCGGCAGGCACGATCGGTGTCGATCCGGAGCGCGGCCGCGTGCTGCTCGGCGCGCCGGCCGACGGCCCGTTGCTCGCCACCTTCCACTACGGCTCGCCTCGCGCGATCGGCGGCGGCGAGTACGAACGCTCGCCGGAAGAGGCCGGTGTGCCCCTGCAGCGCACTGTCGCCAACAGCGCCGCCTTGCAGCCCGAGCTCGATGCTGTCGCCGTTGGTGGCCGGGTGCTGATCGAGGACAGCCGGACCTATGCCCAGACACCGGTCTTCAAGGTGAATGGCGTTACGACGGCGGGCGCGCCTGGCCTGAAGGTGGTCGTCGCCGCGCGCAATCCGGCGCGGCCGTTGATTGCCGCCACCGGCAATCTCACGCTTGCCATCGGCGAGCGCGGTCAACTCGTCCTCGACGGGCTGGTGATCTCGGGCGGCGCGCTGGAACTGCCGGCCGCGGCAGACGACGAACCGCGCGAGCTGCTGCTGCGCGACTGCACGCTGGTGCCCGGCCGCCGGCTCAATCCGGACGGCAGCGCCGTATCGCCCGGACTGCCCAGCCTGGTGATCGGCCATCCGTTCGCCAAGGTCACGCTCGAGCGCTGCATCACCGGCCCGATCCAGCTCGACCGGGAAGCGGAGATCACGCTGGTCGACTGCATCGTCGACGCCGGCACGCCACAGAACGTCGCCTACGCCGGCGACGCGACCGGCGGCCCGGGCGGCACGCTGACGGCGAAGGAATGCACCGTGATCGGCAAGGTGCACGCCAAGGTGATCGAGCTCGTCTCGAACAGCATCCTGTTCGCGGCGCTCGGGGCGGCGCCGGGAGAGACCTGGGCCGCCCCGGTCATCGCCGAGCGGCGCCAGGAAGGCTGCATGCGGTTTTCCTTCGTGCCCAACGGCTCGTTCACGCCGCGCCGCTACCGCTGCATACCCGATGCCGCTCACCCGCAAGCGCTGCCGCACTTCACGTCGCGACGCTACGGCGATCCGGCCTACGGTCAGCTGCGGCAGGTGACCGACCTGTCGATCCGCACCGGCGCCGACGACGGCGGCGAGATGGGCGTGCTGCACGCGCTCTTCCAGCCGCAGCGCGAGACCAACCTGCGCCTGCGTCTCGATGAGTATCTGCGCTTCGGCCTGCATGCCGGATTCTTTTACGCGAGCTGACCGGAACTTCGCTGGGGGACCACCATGGCCACCGATTTCTCGAGAGTCCGACTCAATCCTCTCCTCGACTTCGCCGGAGTGGAACTGAAGCAGGGCGGCGTTCTTCTCGATGCCGACGCCAACGAGCTCGTCGCCATTGTCGACCGGCGCCTGCGCGCGCTGGCGAGCGACGTGCTGGGGCGAGCGACGGTCTCGTCGACCACGGTCGACGCCTTCAAGATCTCTGTATCGGGGGCCGCGCTGCTGATCGGCAGGGGCCGGCTCTATGTCGACGGCCTGCTGGCGGAGAACCACGGCGCGGTGTCGAACGATCCGGCCAAGAAGCTGTTCGACAGCCTGATGGCCGAGCCGCAGTTCGCCGATCCCATTCCCTACACGGCGCAACCCTATCTTCCCAATCCGCCCGCGCCGCCGACGGCGGGACGGCATCTCGTCTATCTCGATGTCTGGAATCGCGAGGTGACGGCGCTCGAGCGGCCCGACCTGGTGGAGAGTGCCGTCGGTGTCGACGCGACGTCGCGCATCCAGACCGTCTGGCAGGTCCGCGCCCATGCCCCCGATGTCGGCACGGGGACGACGTGCGCGACACCGGACGCCGACATCCCGGGCTGGTCCAACGTCATTGCGCCGTCGACCGGCGTGCTGACGACCGGCACGTTCGAGGTCGCCCCGGTCGACGATCCCTGCGAACTGCCGCCGACTGGCGGTTACCGCGGGCTGGAGAACCAGCTCTATCGCGTCGAGATCCACGATCCCGGTCAGCCGGGGGCCGGCGCGACGTTCAAATGGTCGCGCGAGAACGCCAGCGTCGGCAGCCGGGTCGCCAGCATGGTGTCGGGCAGCGAGCTCGAGCTGGTGACGCTCGGCCGTGACGATGTGCTCTCGTTCAAGACCGGTGATTGGGTCGAGATCCTCGACGACGTGCGCGAGCTCTCCCAAGCGTCCGGCGAGATGCGCAAGATCACGGTTGTCGAAGCGACGCGGCGCATCCAGTTCACGCCTGCTCTGCCGGCCGCGATGCTGCCGGGAACCTTCCCCAACAGCACCTTTCCCAACGCGCGCAATCTCCGGGTGCGGCGCTGGGACCAGCGCGGACGGGTGTCGCGCACCGGACCCAACGGCACTACCGTCCAGGTCCAGGACCTCGACGCGGCGGGCTCGACCGGCGTCATCGACGTGCCGGCGGCGACCACGACCCTGCTGCTCGAGAACGGCGTCACCGTGACCTTCGCCTCGACCGGCGCCAAGGGCTTCAAGTCGGGCGACTACTGGGTGTTCGCGGCGCGCACGGCGGACGCCTCGGTCGAGCTGCTCGACCGCGCGCCGCCGCGTGGCATTCATCATCACTTCGCCCGCCTCGCCATCTGGGACGTCGGGACGGGCGCGGTCACCGATTGCCGTCATCCCTGGCCGCCGACCGCCGAGGGCCACGATTGCAGCTGCACCGCCTGCGTCACGGCGGCCTCGCACGCCAGCGGGCAGTTCACCATCCAGGATGCCGTCAACCAGGTGAGCCAGACCGGCGGCACCGTCTGCCTCGGGCCGGGGCAGTACGCACTCACGCAGGCCGTGCAGCTCAACGGCACGCGCGCCGTCAAGATTCGCGGCCAAGGCGCGGCGACCGTGATCGCCGCCGTAGGAGGCGCCTTTGCGCTCAGGAACTGCCTGGCCGTCGGCATCGCGGATCTGGCGATCCTGTCGCTGGCGCGGCAGCCGGCGATCAGCGTGCAGACGGCCCTGGGCGTCGAGTTGCGGCATCTGCTGATCGCGGTGCTCGACACCGGCGACAATCGTGCCTCGGCCATCGCCTTGCAGGGCGTGGTGGCCGGCGCGTCGATCACCGAGAACGCGATCCTGGCCTCGACCGCAATCCTCGCCAACGATCCTGCCGTGCCGCGCGGCGAGGGCGATGATCAGACGGTTTTCCTCGTCGCCGCGGCGCTTGCGATCGAGGACAATCTGCTGTGGTGTCGCCAGCGCGCGGTGGCGCTCGACGGCAACGTCCTGCACCTGCTGGATACGCGCATCGTCGGCAACGACGCCATCACCTGCGCCCAGACCGCCGTGAGCGCGCTCGGCATGGGCCTGACCGGTACGTCGATCACGATCTCGCGCAACAACTGCTTCGTCTCGGGCAGCGGCGTGCGCTGCGCCGTCGACGGCGCCTGGATCGACGAGAACAAGCTGGTCAACACCGCTGCCGCGCGCGTCGACACGACGGTCGGCATCACCCTGGCGACGGGCCTCGACAAGGCAGGCTCGGAGCAGTGCCAGGTGCTGGCCAACCAGATCGAGGGGTTCGGCCTGGCGGGCATCGTCATCGGCGCGCCGGTGCGCGACCTGATCGTGAAGCTCAACATCATCGAGCAGTGCGGCAGCGGCATCGTCTCGAACGACAACGCCAATGGCGGCTCGCTGTCGATCGAGAACAATCATATCCGCGGTATCGATGCGCGGCCGGGAGCCACTGGCCTGGTTGTCGGGATCGCCGTGACGCGGGCCGGGCATGCCACCATCGCCGGCAACATCATCCGCTCGGTCGGCGTGACGGCGGTGCAGTCGGCCCTGCGGGTCGGCATTCTCGGCTTCGGCGTCGAACGCGCGCGCGTGTCGGGCAACGAGATCACCGAGCTGGCGCCGGCGGGCGATTTCGTCGGACGTGCCGTGGGGGTCCTGCTGGCCGCCCCGCTGGTCGATTTCGAGGTCGGGCACAATCGTGTCGAGCGCGACGCCGCGCCATCGAGCCAGCGCAGCAACGGCGACTGGACAGCGTTGTTCGTCATTGGCGCGGACGCGCAGACACCGCTGCAGAGGACCGGCAGCCTGACAACGGTGCGCTCCGAGCCCACCAAGACCGTCGTGCTGGGGGCAGGGCGGCCCTATGTCGCCAACCTCGCCGCCGCGGCGATCGACAACCAGCCCGCGGGGGCCAACGGCTCGGTCCTGGGCAACGTGCTGGTCGCCCGTGGCGATGCGCCGGCCGTCGATGTGCTGGCGGGGCAGTGCCTGTTCAACGACAACCGGGTCGAGGCGCGGCTGAACGGCAGGATCGCGGTTCGGCTCGGCGCGCCCATCGTGCTGGTCAATGCCAACCGGGTCACCGGCAACGAGCTGTCGATCCAGATCAACGGCGCGACGGCCAAGTCGGCGACCGTGCTGGGCAACATCACGACGCGGGGGATTGCCCTCGCCGGTGCCCCATTGCCGGCACCCTGGGATGCCCTAAATCTCAGGGCGTAGGGACGCGTTCGAGGAGGAAGCCATGCCGAGGACTGTCACCATCAAGACCGATACGACGCTTCGCGCGCTCGGCCCGATGCTGCTCGACGCGCGATTTCGCGGCGAGCAGGTCGATGCGGCGCTGGATCGCCTGAAGGCGCTCAACCCGCATGCCGATCCCGAACGCATTCCGGCGGGAACGGTCTTGTTCGTGCCGGATACGCCGGCCTTCAAGGCCTCGGCCGCGGCGTCGCCGCAGGCGGCCCCGATCGAGGAGTTCCGCGTCATGCTGACTGGTGCGTTGACCGACGCGGCGAACCGCCTGAAGACGGCCAACGCCGCCCGCGCCGCCGAACGCACCGACCTGTCGACGGTGCTGAAGAGCGCCGCCTTCAAGCGCGCCGCCGGCGACGACCGGGACGTCCTCCAGCAGGTCAGCGACGCGCAGAAGGTCCTGGCCGCCGAGGAATCGGAGGACAAGCAGGCGGAGGATACCTTGGCCGCGATGAGCAAGGCGGCGCTCGCCGCCCTGGCGCAACTCACGAAGGTGGCTGGCTGATTTCCAATCCTCCCCCGTAATCGACCGTAATCGGGGGAGGTGCCCCGTCATACGGGGCGGAGGGGGAATGCGGCCTCAGACGAGATGCCTCTGATTCCGACGTCGGAATTGGAGCTACCTGGACTGGGGCTTTCCTCCTCCAGCCCTACGGGCCCCCTCCCCCGATTACGGAGGAGGAAAGACGCGGAGGCCCGTGGCGCACGGCCCATCAAGGCCGCCGCCTGAACATCAGCCACTGATCGCGCATGAATCGCTCGCGGGCGCTGACCTGGGTCGCCGGGTCCCACATTGGGGAAGCGGCGCGACGCTGGAAGATCATGTCGCGCCGCACGTCGGACGTGTTGGCCGAGGTGCCGTGCGCCAGAAACGAGTGCGCTACGACTATATCGCCGGCGACAAGCCGTGGCACCACCATGCGCGCTTCGGGCAGCAGGCGACGCTGGGTTTCGATTTTGATATCGCCGAAGGGGATCGGCGTGTCGGCGGGCAATTCCTTGAAGGCCTTGGCGAACTCGTGGTGCGAGCCCGGCAGGACGTGGAAGCCGCCCGCCGTGTCCGAGGGGACATCGGTCAGCGCGCAGCCCAGGATTATGTTGAATACGCCGAGCACCTTCTCCGTGCCGCCGTCGATATGGAAGTTGCGACCGATTCCGCCCCTGGTCACGAACCCCGGCATGGTTGACGCGAATTGAACGAAATCGACCGGAGGCGCGCTCTGCAGGATCTCGAGCGCCAGCGGATCGAGCACCGCCGAGGCAATCGCCATGAGGTCGGGGTGCCGGCAGTACCGCACCTCGCGCCAGGATTCGTTTCGCGTCCGCTCCCAGCCACCCTCCGGATGGATCTCGTTCAGATGGCGGGCCGCGGCCTGCGCAGCCTGAAGCTGCGGTTGGGCGATCGCGCCAGGGATCACCGTGTAGCCCTGGCCGGCGAGCTCCTTCCAATGGGAATTCTCGAACATGAATGCACGTCCCCTGGACCATTGCCGGCGGCGGCGCCGACTGACGATGTCCGGTCATAGCCTGGGGCAAGAGTCGTGACTCCCTGGCCCTGATGCAAGGCCTCTTCAGGGCATTCGCAGTGTGACCCGCTCAGCGTTCCCCTCCCCAGCTTTGCCGCAGCTTTGCCGGGGGGTGTCGCCGTCTTACGCGGCGGAGGGTTCATTGCTGGGAGCGCGCGCCACTCCGATGGCGCTCATGGGTTGTGTGATCGACAAGAAGGGCGCTACAGGAGTGGCGCGCCCCCAGCAATGACCCTCCTATGAAGATTGGGGCGGGTACCGCCCCGATCTCCTCAGCATCGTGGTGCGCGCCAAGCGTGCTGGGTGTCTCCCCGGCGAAACTGGGGAGGAGGATGAACAGCGCACCCAGGCCTCACACCCGGGCTGGGCGCGGCAGGCCGAAATGGTCACGCAGCGTGGCACCTTCGTAGGCGGTGCGGAACAGGCCGCGTTTCTGGAGGAGGGGCACGACCTCGTCAACGAACACGTCGAGCACCCCGGGGAGGATTGCCGGCATCAGGTTGAAGCCGTCGGCGGCGCCGTCGCTGACCCATTCCTCGATCAGGTCGGCGATCTGCTCGGGCGTGCCGGCGGTGGTGAAATGGCCACGTGCGCCGGCCATGTAGGCGAGGAGCTGCCGCAGGGTGAAGTTCTCGCGCTTGACCAGGCCCACGATCACCTCCGTGCGGCTGCGCGCGGCCTCGACGGTGCCGGGATCGGGCAGGTCCCCGGGGGCGAGCGGCTTGTCGAGCGGCAGGTGTGAGAAATCGTGCCCGCCGAAGCGGCTCGACAGCCGCTTCAGGCCGACATTGGTGTCGGTAAGGTCGGTGAGCTCGCGCGCCAGGCGCCGGGCCTCGGTCTCGGTGGCCGCGATCACCGGGCTGAGGCCGGGCAGGATGAGGACGTGCTCGGGGCACCGCCCTTCGGCGGCGGCGAGGCCCTTGAGGTCGGCATAGAAGGCCTGCGCGGTCTTCTTCTCCATCTGGGCGGTGAACACCGCTTCGGCATGGCGCGCGGCGAAGCGGCGCCCGGTATCGGATGATCCTGCCTGCACGAAGACAGGCCGGCCCTGCGGCCCGCGCGGCATGTTGAGCGGGCCGGCGACACGATAGTACTTCCCCGCATGGTCGATTGGCCTGATGTGGCCTGGTCGTGCGTACTGGCCGGAGGCGCGGTCGTCGACGACGGCGTCGTCGCTCCAGCTGTCCCACAGCGCCTTGACGACCGACATGAACTCCTCACCGCGATCGTAGCGTTCCTCGTGGCTCATCAGACCGGAGCCGCCGTAGTTGCGCGCCGAGGCGGCCAGCCAGGAGGTGACGATGTTCCAGCCGACCCGGCCGCCGCTGATGTGATCGAGCGAGCCGAACTGGCGGGCGAGGTTGAAGGGCTCGGTGTAGGTCGTCGAAGCCGTGGCGATGAGCCCGATGCGGCTGGTCGATCCGGTCAACGCGCCGAGCGTGGTGATCGGCTCGAGCCAGGTCGCCGCAGTGTGCGTCACCGTGTCCATCAGGGCGAGCGAATCGGCGAGGAAGATCGAATCGAAGAGCCCTGCTTCGGCCCGTCGTGCGAGATCGCGGAAGTACTCGATGTCGGTCAAGGATCGCGGCGAGGCGGCGGGATGGCGCCACGAGGCTTCATGGTGACCGCGACTTTGGATGAAAAGGTTGAGATGGATCTGGCGCTGCATGGGTCTGGTCATGGCTAGCAGGCGGGCGGGGTGGCAACAACCCGTTTGCCGCGACGGCGAGCGCCGGGTATCAGCCCGCCCTTCGAGTCGGCAAAGCACGGGAAGGCGAGTGACGCGTCGCAACAATTGGACCCGATTGGGGTGATTCCTGCAGCTGTTCCGGCTCACCTGGATTGACTCCGCACAAATCTCGCCTAGCTTGACGAATGCTGGCGATGACTCGTTGCCGGCGCCGGCGCAGCATCAAGGAGGATGGATCATGCGCGCGCGTGCGGCGGTGGCCGATGTGGAATTGTTGGACGAGGAGATGCCCAGCCGGCTGCGCCAAAGCGCGAGTCTCCTGGCGCGCCGTGACATCGACGCCCAGTTCGAGTGTCCGAGCGGCGGCGCGCGGTTGAAGGCTCTCGTGACGGTGCCGAGGAAATGCCGTGACGCAAAGCAGGCCTCGGCAATCCGGTTGCGTCTCCGCCAAGTCCTTGAACTCAAAGGATTGTGACGCTGGTGACGCAAATGACGCAAAAATCCGGGTCGCGATATCTCCGCCGACGCAACGACGCAAAATCTTGCCCCTCGAAAATTCCTCGGGAGATCGCGAAAGCCGGCGCCTATGGCATGATGGCCAAGGGGCATCGAGGGTCGACCGGAGTTTCATGATTTCGCGGCGGTGGTTCTGGCTCGTCTACGGGACGATCCTTGTGGCGGCGACCGTTGGGGGAACGGAGTTCGTCGCGTCCTTCCTGGCACCGCCCTGGCCGGCGCGCGACCTGCGGCCGGTCTCTGCCGAGGCGCTGAGGGAGCGGATTTCCAGCGCTTTCATCGACATGCCGCAACTGGTTCCGGTCTACAACGACTGGGGTATGCGCGATCGTCCGCGCTCGTTCACCCGGCCGGCCGACGTGAAATTCAGGTCTGTCCTCGTGGGGGACAGCTTCCTGGAAGGGCTGATGCTGACGTCAACCATGCCCTCGCGCGTCGAGAAGCTGTGGAGGAACGGCGGCCACGCCGACATGGAGGCGATCAACCTCGGCGTCACGGCGACCGGGCCTCGGCAATACTACTATCGCATCCGCGACGTCGTGACGCCGCTGAAGCCGGACGTGATCGTCGCGGTGGTCTATGCCGGCAACGACTTCGTCTCCACCGCGCTCGAGCCTTATTCGTTGCCGCCCTGGATCGCCGAGCTGCCCATGCCGTCGGTGCTGGGGATGGTGGCGCCGCGCACGGCGTGGCTTCTGGTCAATCGCTTCGGTCTGTCGGAGCTGGGTCGTGGCAATCGGGCGATCCCCGACGAGTTCGCCTTGCTCAACGCGTGGGCGCGCAAGCCTCCGGCCGAGCGGCTCGACTATTTCGTCCGGCATATGCGCACGCACTACTATCCGAACGTCGACGAGGCGACGGTGCGGGAAATTCTTTCACGCGGCGGCGACCGCCTGTGGACGGCCTTCCGGCCACGGCCCGCCGATCGCGAGTTCGTGCAGGGCTGGCTGCTCGGCAGCATGATCGATTGGGAGACCGGAAAGTGGGAGGTACCGGGAAACGCCGAGGAGGCCGACCAGCGCAGCGCGCCCATGGTCGAGGAGACACTGACCTGGCTGCAGGGCGCCAACAAGCTGGCGAAGGACATGGGCGCGAGGCTCGTGGTGGCGCTCGCGCCATCCGGTGTCGTCGATCCCGATTATGTCGAGTTCTGGCGGCCGTGGTCGCGCTATTTCAGCTACAACCTCAGCAGCGATGCCCGCCACAGAAGGCTCGCCGGAGAATTGAACAAGCGAGGGCTGGCGGTCGTCGATCTGCGCGACAGTCTTGATGGGGTCGCTGGCACGTATCGCCTGACGGATGGACACTGGACGGAGAAAGGCACGGACATCGTTGCTCAGCGGCTGGCGCGCGAGCTGATGGACCTCAGGCGGCAGTTGAACGTCAACGGCCCGCGCAAAGGGTTGTAGCTCGACGAAGGACTCAATTAACTCGACGAATCGACGGCCGCACGCTCTGATTCTGTCGAGGTGAACGGGCGTTCAGGCCAAAAGACGCCACAATCGCGATTGAGGATGCACTCGGAGCCCGGGTCAAACGAGCCATCCGGCTTCCCTCCGACAAGTATTCGAGTTGGCCGTCTGCCCCGTCCCGGGGCCGACCGCGGCCTGTTGTCCGAAATGCAGCCTGAGGAGAATGGGGTCATGGTGAACAGGGTCTGGACGGGTGCCATCGATGGTAAGTGGGAGACCGCCGGCAACTGGAACCCGGTGGGCGCCCCGGCAGTCGGCGATGATGCCATCCTGTCGACCGGCTTCGTCACGCTCAGCACTACGATCACCGCCAACTCGATTGCCATAGGCGGATCCAGTCAGGCAACGCTGTCGATCAAGAATCCAGGAGGAACGGAGACGGTCAGCGGAGGCCTCACGATCAGCGGCACCGGGCGACTTGTGCTCGATGCGCCATTCGTCGGCGGGCCCGGCGGCAACAACCTGGCGATCGGCGGTGTGCTTACCAACACCAGCACCGACGGCAATGCGCTGGCGATCGGCAACATATTCCAGACCTCCGCGAACACAGTGACGGCCGAGGGTCTCGTGAACAGCGGCCGAATCAGTCTCTTCGGCAGCGATACCGCACAATCGACGTTGAGCATCGCCGGCGGGGTGGCCGGCCTAGGCACCGACGGCGAGGTGACGGGAACGGTCTATCTCGAGCGCAACGCGCTGCTGCAGTTCGCCAGTGGCCAGATCTCGAAGGTCGCGTCCGGCGCCTCGTTGTGGCTGAACGGAGCGAACGCGCGCGTGGCCGACGCCGGGGCGACCTCGACCAACTCCGCCCTCGAGGGCCTGTCGACCGTGTCGGGAGACTTCTTCCTCCAGAATGGCGCGTGGGTGACGACGAACGGCGGCTTGACGATCAGCGGCACGGGTCGGCTGGAGCTCGATGCACCGAACCTCGGCGGTGCTGGCGGCAGCAGCCTGACGATCGGCGGTGTGCTGACCAACACCAGCATTGACGCCAACGCCCTCAACATCGGCAACATCTTCATCACGTCGGCCGAGACGGTCACGGCGACGGGCCTCGTGAACAGCGGTCGGATCAACCTCTTTGGCAGCGCCGGCGCGCAGTCGACGCTGAATATCACCGGAGGATTGGCCGGCTTCGGCACCGACGAGGTGGTGACGGGAGCGGTCTATCTCGAGCGCAATGCGCTGCTGCAGTTCGCCAGCGGCCAGATCTCGAAGGTCGCGTCCGGCGCCTCGTTGTGGCTGAACGGAGCGAACGCGCGCGTGGCCAACGCCGGGGCGACCTCGACCAACTCCGCCCTCGAGGGCCTGTCGACCGTGTCGGGAGACTTCTTCCTCCAGAATGGCGCGTGGGTGACGACGAACGGCGGCTTGACGATCAGCGGCACGGGTCGGCTGGAGCTCGATGCACCGAGCCTCGGCGGTGCTGGCGGCAGCAGCCTGACGATCGGTGGCGTGCTGACCAACACCAGCACCGACAACAACGCGCTGAGCATTGGCAACGTCTTCATCACCTCGGGTAACACGCTGACGGCAACCGGCCTCGTCAATACCGGGGTCATCAGCATCATCGGCGGCGCGATCGCCCAGTCGACCCTGGAGATCACCGCCGGCATGGCCGGTATGGGTACAGACGGCGTGGCGAGCGGCTTCGTCCACCTGCAGAACAGTGCGTTGCTACAATTCGCCGACGGCCAGATCGACACCGTCAAGGGCACGCTGTGGGTCGAGGGCGCTATGGCGCGCGTCGCCATTGCCGGTGATGCGGCCACCAATTCCGCGCTCATCGGGCTGTCGACGGTCACCGGCACGTTCGCCCTCGAGGACGGCGCCACCGTCGGCAAGACGAGCAGTGGCCTGACCATCTCCGGAACCGGCCGGCTGGCTCTCGACGCGCCCTATCTCGGCGGCTCGGGCGGCAGCAGCCTGACGATCGGCGGGGTGCTGACCAACACCAGCACCGACAACAACGCCATCAGCATCGGCAACGTCTTCATCAAGACCGACGACACGGTGACGGCGACCGGACTGGTGAACACCGGTCGCATCAACCTGATCGGCAGCGCGGCCGCGCAGGCGACCTTGCGCATTGTCGACGACGTCGATTTCGGCCTCGAGGGTGTGGCCACCGGTTTCGTCTTCCTGCAGAACAACGCCCTGCTCGAGTTCTCGGCAGACCAAATCGAATCGGTCAAGGGCACGCTGTGGCTCGACGGCAAGGGCGCGCGGGTGGCGATTGCCGGCGCGACGGACGGCAACTCGGCTCTGGTGGGCCTCTCCACCGTTGCCGGCACCTTCAATCTCGAGGACGGCGCCTCGGTCGGTCCGACGATGGGCGACCTCACCATCAGCGGGGCGGGTCGGATCGGTGTCGATGCGCCGAACGTCGGCGGCTCCGGCGGCAGCCTGCTCGACATCGGCGGAACGCTCGTCAACAAGAGCACCGACTTCAATGGCCTGTCGATCGGCAACGTCTTCCTCGCCGCCGACAGCACCGTGCATGCGAACAGTCTCGTCAATTCGGGCACGATCAGCCTGACCGGCTCGGGTTCGGGCCACGGAACGCTTTCATATGCGATCTCGGCGGCCAACGACGGCACCATCTTCATCAACGATGGCGGGTTGCTCGCCGGTGCCGGTCTGTTTGACAACAGCGGTCTGCTGAAGATGTCGGGCGGCACGCTCGATGTTCCGACCGTCACCCTCGCTCGCGGCAGCAGCCTGGTCGGCGACGGCATGATCGATGGCTCGATCATGAACGGCTCCCTGGTCGAGGCGTCCGGCGGACTGCTCGACATCACGGGCACGCTCGACGGCACCGGTACGGTGAGGATCGGCGCCAATGCCACGTTGGAGCTCGGTGGTGGCTCGCCGGAGGCGATCTATTTCAACGGTGCGTCCGCGACACTGCGCCTGGAATCGCCGTCGACCCTCAAGTCGACGATCGTGGGCTTCGACGCCAACGACAAGATCGACCTGCTGGGCCTCGCCGGCGGCACCAGCGCTGAGCTCGACCAGGACAATGTCCTGCGTGTGATGAACGCGAGCAAAGTCGAGATCGCCGCGCTGCAGCTCACGGCCTCGAACATCGGCCAGTCCTTCACCGTGGGCTCGGACGGCGCCGGCGGTACCCTGATCGTCGGCGGGACCATCACGCCTGGCGCCACCGTGCACAACGGCGTGTTCGAGATGTTCGGGCCGTCGAACTTCGACTACACCAGCATGTTTCCGGAGGTGGCGCTGGCGGTGTCGGCGACTCTCACCGACATCGACGCCGCGCATCAGAAGTACGTCGTCGAGTACTCCAACGGCATCCAGGTCGAGTTCGCCGGTTCCGGGATGGCGCTGGGGGCGAGCGGGCAGTTCGATCCGGAGGCGGGGATGGTCGAGGCCATCGTCGTCTCGGTTGCGTCCGGGGCCGGCCAAGCCACCAAGATCGCCTCGTTCTCGAGCGATACCGCGAACGGGCACTCCATGCTGGAGCCGTTCACCGACGCCATCCTGAACGGCGGCACGGACTTCTACCATCGGCTGCTCGACGGCGACAATCGGATCCTCGGCAGCAACAACGACGATTTCATCGTCGACAATCACGGCATCAACACGATCGACGGGCGCGGCGGTTACAACACGCTCTATTTCGGGCCCGCGGTCACCTACGTCAACGTCACCTCGGGTGACCAGCCGAACGATCCGCTAGGAATCGGCTCGGCGCACTACATCGACGACTTCGGTGCCGACTTCTGGTCCGCCATCAACAAGCTGAACGCCGCGACCCAGCTCAACAACGTATCCAACTACAACGCCAACAATACGCAAGGCGGCAACACCAACAGCCAGACGCACAACAGCGGTGGCGGCTGGGGCGATCCGCACTTCTGGACGTTCGACGGGGTCTCCTACGACCTGATGGGAGTGGGCGAATACGTGCTCACGCGATCGACCGCCGCCGATGACGCTTTCGAGGTGCAGGCGCGCACGGCCTCTTACCGTGGCAGCACCACTGTCACCGCGATGAGCGCCGTGGCGGTGAAAGTGGGCGAGCAGCGTGTCACCTTCGATCAGAGTAGGCCCGACATCGTCTGGGTAGACGGCGCCGCGGCGACATTCTTTGCCGGATTCATCGAGCTCGACGCTGGCTACATCGAGGTCGTGTCGCCTGGGCGCTACAATGTAATCACCGATGCCGGTCACACGGTTCTCGTCACGGCATGGTCGGGAGCCTACTTCGACGTTCGCGTCGAGGTCGACCCGGGCATGCCATCGGGCTCGGTCGAGGGACTGCTCGGCAACCATGACGGCCTCGCCGGCAACGATTTCGCCCTGGCGGACGGCACTGTGCTCGCGACGCCGCTGACGTTCAGCCAGCTGTACGGCGCCTTTTCCGACGCCTGGCGGGTGACCCAGGCGAGCTCTCTGCTCGACTACGGCATCGGTCAAACCACCGCGACCTTCACCGACAAGAGTTTCCCACAGCACGTTCTCGGCCTGACCGACCTGCCCCAGGACGTCGTCGCGCGCGCAACCCTCCTGGCGATCCAGGCGGGCATCAGCGATCCAGGCCTGGAGCAGCAGGCGGCGCTCGACTTCATCGCCACCGGCGATCCGACGCTGATCGTGCTCGCGGCCAACCAAGAGCAGCTCGGCGCCGAGACGATCGTGCTGGCGCAGCCTGGCGGGGCGCCGAGCGGCACGGTCGCTCTCGGCGTCTCGGGCGTGGCGTCGGAGATCGTCGAGACGGCGACCGCGGACACGCCGGTGACCTTCGTCGTCTACCGCACCGGCGAAGCCGATGGCAGTGTCTCCGTGAGCTACGAGGTCACGACGGGTGGGGCCGACTACTTCGATGCCGGCGACTTCGGCGGCACCCTGCCGTCCGGGCAGGTCACCCTGCTCGACGGGCAATCGTCGGCGACCTTCACCGTCGTGATTCCCAACACCGCCATCACGGCGGCGGCCGAGATCCTGCGGGTCGAGATCGCGTCGGACGGCGGCGTGCCGGTCTTCGCGCCGATCGCCCAGGTCACGGTGTACAACAACCAGCCGATTGCCGGGACGCACGCGGTGCCGGCGTTCCTCAGGCTGGTCGGCCTCGGCGAGCTGAGCAGCGTCGGCAATGTCTGGACCCTGGACCTCGGGACGGTCGTCCAGGGTCAGGTCATCGATAATCTGCTGCTGGCCGTCGCCAACCTGGCGACTGGATTGGCAAACGAGCTGGCCGGCTCCTTCTCGACGGCCGGCAGCGGCTTCACGGTGAGCGGCGCCATTGCCTTCAGCGGCCTGGCGGTGGGTGCCCAGAAGTCATTCTCGGTCGCGGTCGACACGTCGACCCTCGGCGGGCACAGTCTTACCGTCTCGCTGCAGGCGTCGGAGAGCAACGGGACCGGATTCACGGCCGGGCTCGGCGCTGTGACGCTGAATCTCCAGAGCACAGTCGTCGCCGCCAGTTCTGCCACGGTGTCCATCGCAGCAGCCGATGCCGACAAGCCGGAGGGCGACAGCGGCACCACGTTCTTCACGTTCACCGTGACGCGGTCTGGCGATACCTCCGTTTCGCAAAACGTGTCGTGGTCGATCGTCGGTTCGGGACCCGACGGCGCCGATCCTGCCGACTTTGGACCCGGCGCGCTCGACGGCGGTACCGTCACGTTCGCCGCGGGCGAGACGTCGAAGACGGTGTCGATTGCCGTTGTCGGGGACGTCGAGGTCGAGGCCGACGAGCCGTTCACCATCTCGCTGAAGGACCCATCGGCCGGCCTTGCGATCCAGGCCGGTTCTGCCGACGGTACCATTCTCAACGACGACCTCAATCCGCACGACGACGCCTACGTGATCCTGCAGGGCGGCTCGCTGACGGCCGCCGCCTCAGTCGGGGTGCTGAGCAACGACGAGACCACGCCGCCGGTGACGGCGACGCTGCAAGCCAACGCTGCTCATGGCCAGCTTCAGCTGGCGGCGGACGGTGGCGTCACCTACACCCCGACGGGCAACTTCGCCGGCATCGACAGCTTCGGCTATCTCGCCGCCGGCGCGAACGGGGCGGCCGGGGACGGCCAAGTGCTGGTCTACGTCGTCCCTGTGCAAGTCGGAGTGTCGACAACGCTCAATTTGCTGGCGCTGAATGCCGAGCAGCAGATCGCCTCGACCTACGCCGCCTTCTTCGGCCGCGCCGCCGATGCCGGCGGCTTCGAGTTCTGGGTCGACCAGTTCATCCAGAACCTGCCGACGCAAGGGGCGGCGTCACTGTTCGCAAACATCGCGAGCTCGTTCGGCATCAGCGACGAGGCGAGGGCGCTCTATCCGTTCCTGGCTGACCCGTTCCGGGCCAGCGACAGCGAGATCAGTGCCTTCATCGACAGCGTCTACAACAACTTGTTCAACCGCTCGTCGGACGCCGCCGGACTGGCCTACTGGACGGGCCAGATCCAGCAGACGCTGGCGGCCGGCCAGTTCGTGGGCTCGGTGCTGATCAACATCATGAGCGGGGCGCAGGACACGGCAGTCGGCAAGGACATCACCACGCTGATGGGCAAGGTGGTGGTGGGCCTCGCCTACGTGCACGAGCAGCAGGAGCACGGCACCGTGTGGGCCGGGGCGAGCGACGTCGCCGCGGCTACGGCGCTGCTGGACGCGGTGACGGATGCGCCGCAGGCGATCCTGACAGGAGTCAGGAACGCCGAGACGCTGATCGCCGACCACCCCTGAGCTGTCGGCCGCGCATAGCGCATACGGCGTCGCCGGGAAGAGCCGCGACGCCGCGCTGCGGGGGCTTTGCGGGCGGCCTATTTCAGGCCGAATTTGCTGAACGCCTCGGCGATCTCGGGATCGAGCACGAGAGCCGCCGCCCTGTCTGCCTGCCCTTCCTTGGTCTGGCCAATGGCTGCGCGCGCCAGCCCGCGGCCGTACAGGGCAAGCGGCCGGTTGGGATCGCGTTCGAGCACGGCCTCGTACTCGTGCAGCGCGAGGCGGGGATCGCCAAGCCTCAAGAAGATGAAGCCGCGTGTGGAGCGGACATCGAGGTTGAGCGGCATCAGCTTGAGGGCGGTGTCGCAGTCGGCGAGCGCCCGCACCAGGTCTTCGCCCAGGATGCCCCTCGTCAGGCAACGATTGTTGTAGGCCACGCCCATTTGCGGATCGAGGGCGATGGCGATGCTGTAGTCAGCAATCGCCTTGTCGTAATGCTTGAGGGCGAAATGCGCGAAGCCGCGATTGTAGTAGGCCAACGCGCTGAAGCCGTCGAGGCGGAGTGCCCGGTCGAGATCGCGAATCGCGAGGTCGTTCCGGCCGAGGCGTGAATAGGACGCCGCGCGATTGACGAGGGCGTTGAAGCTGCGCGGGTCGAGCTTCAGCGCTTCATCGAAGTCCTGGATGGCGAGATTGACCTCGCCGAGACGGGCCTGCACGACGCCGCGCTCGACATGGGCCTGGGCATCGTTGGGCGCGAGGCTGACTGCGCGATTGAGATCGGCCAGGGCGCCTGCGGTCCTGCCCAGCTGTGCGAGGGCGCTGCCGCGGGCAACCAAGGCGTCGACGTTGTGCGTATCGAGCCTCAGTATCCTGTCGAAATCCTCGATCGCCCGATCGTAGGCGCGTTTGCGGGAGGCGAGCAGAACGCCACGGCCGAGCAGGGCGAGCGTAGCCTTCGGATCACGTCTGATCGCTTCGGCATAGTCGGCCAGGGCGCGCTCGGTGTCACCGAGCCCTGCCAGGGTCGCGGCGCGGCGCGCCAGGTTCAGCGCATCCGGGCTCTGCGACTCCACGATGGCATCGTAGTGCTTCAGGGCCTCGGCATAGTCGTCGGCGGCGAGAACCTTGTCGCCGAGCGACATGCGGGCGATGCCGCGCGTCAGCCGCGCATCGGCGATCTGTGCTGGCGTGAGGCTGCGGGTCTGCAGGGCCTTGGAGCAGGCCAGCGCCCGCGTTTCGGCGTCGTTGGCGGTAGGCCACTTGTCACCGACACAGGCTTCGTAGAGGCGGGTGATGGCCCGATCAGCGTGGGCCGTACCGGTGGCCATCATGATGGCGCCGGCGATCACACCGGCCGTCGCGCAGCGTGCCCGACGCAGCGGAGCTCGCAACTCGCGCGTCACTGTGCCGAAGTTGAAGCTCATCGCGCAGTCGCCTCCTGGATCGCACCCTGTCGCTCGACGTCGTCCCGTCCAGTCGGGCGATCGGCAGACAGTCAGCGTCCCAGTCAGTGCCATTTCCGGAATCCGTACTTTGACCTCGGTCAATCCGGGATAGAGGAGCCCGGAGATGCATCGTGGGCAGACGACGCGGAACGCCCCCGTGTGCCCAGGCGATCATCGCAGCCGCAAGGAAATGCAGGCTTTTAGTCAGGACATGCTTCGAGGTTCCAATGGCCATTCCAAGTGACCATCCACGGCGCGTCGGCGGTCGAGCGCAAGAGCCGAACGGCCCGCCACCACTGATCGCAAGCCGCGGTGTAGAGGACGATGTCACCGTGCGAGGATGGTGGCGGTCCGGTCTAGGATTCTCGGCGGCCGAACGCCCACGCTTTGGCGAGCTGCAACGCGGTGCCGCCGGCGGCGTTTCAGGACGACCGCCCCCAGCAGCGAGGCCGCCATGACTGAAGTCTCGAACGACTTTCGCGTGACCGCGCAGGAATTGCACGAGCACGAGGAAACATTCCATAGCTTCAACAGGCTCGTGCTGTTTGCGATCCTGCATATCGGCCTGATTCTGGCCTGCCTGACCCTGGCGTTTCTCGGCCAAGCGCCGCTGCTGGCCGTGCCGATCGGGCTAGGCGGGACGATCGCCATGATCGTGGGGCTCGTGATCGCGAGCTGACCTGGTCCGATGCGTTCGAACTCGCGGGATCGATACTCCGGGAACTGCGTTGAAAGCACATGCCCTGGCGCGCCCTTCGCCCCGGCCGGACGGTATGGCGGCTCGAGCAGGCCGGCCGCGCTGCCGTGCTGGTCGATGCGGCAGCCTTCTTCGCCGCCGTCCGCCAGGCCTGCCTCAAGGCGAGGCGCCGCATTGTCATCGTCGGATGGGATATCGACAGCCGGACGCCGCTGATTGGCGACGGGCGGGCGCGAGACGGCTTGCCGGTCGATTTTCGCGACTTCCTTGCCGGGCTGGTGACGCGCCGGCCCGAGCTGCGCGTCGATCTGCTCCTGTGGGACTACTCGCTGCTCTATGCCCACGAGCGCGAGCCGCTGCCGCGCCTGTCGCTGCAGTGGCAGACGCCGCCGCAGGTGACTCTCTGCCTCGATGCGAGCGTGCCCTTCGGCTCCTCGCAGCACCAAAAGATCGTGGTCATCGATGACGCGCTGGCCTTTTCCGGCGGGCTCGACATCACCATCCGGCGCTGGGATACCCCTCGACACGAGGCCGACGAGCCAAGGCGAATCGATCCTGCCGGGACGCGTTACCGGCCGTTCCACGATGTGCAGATGATGGTCGATGGTCCTGCCGCCGCGGCGCTGGCGCTGCTCGCGCGCACCCGATGGTGCCATGCCCAGGGTGGGGTGCCTGCGATCGAGCCGTGCGGTGATCCCTGGCCCGACGACGTGCGCCCCGACTTCGCCGATGTCGAGGTGGGGATCGCGCGGACCCAGCCGCGCTATGGTAGCGAGCCGGAGGTCCAAGAGGTCAGGTCCCTGTTCCTCGCTTCGATCGCAAGCGCGCAACGATTCATCTACATCGAGAACCAGTTCATCACGTCGGCCGCGATCGCCGATGGACTGGCCCGACAGCTGCGCCGGCAGCCAAATCTCAAGGTGGTGATCGTGGCGCCGCGCAGCCACGATTCGTTCATGGAGCGACGCACCATGCGCAATGGCCGCATCCGCTTCTGGCGCACCCTGCGCTCGGCCGGCGGTGAGCGCGTGCGCCTGCTCTATCCCCATGTCGAGGCGGATGAGCAGGCAACGGACACGATGATTCACTCCAAGGTCATGGCGATCGACGACTGGTTCCTGCGCATCGGATCGGCGAACCTCAACAACCGATCAATGGGGGCCGACACCGAGTGCGACCTGGCCGTCGAGGCTGCGGAGGGCGAGGCGGGATGCGCCACGCGAGACGCCATCGCCTGCCTGCGCAACCGCCTGCTCGGCGAACACTGCGGGGTCTCCGCCGAGCGCGTGGCGGCCGTGCTTGCCGCCAGCGGCTCGCTGGTGCATGCAGCCGACACCTTGTCGGACAACGGCCACAGCCTGCGCCCCATCGACGACGGCAAGCCCGATCGCAGTGTTTTCGCGCGCCTGATCGAGAGCCTGGCGGATCCGTTGCGGCCCCTCGGCAAGGGCAGATGGATCGGCCGATTGCTGCTGCGGTTGCTGGTCCTCGGCGGGCGCAGAGCCCTGCGTGGCCCGGGCATGGCGCTGGCGATCGCCGTGCTGGCCGTTCTCTGCCTGACGCTAGCCTGGCAGGTGACCGACCTTTCCCAGTTCACCGAGCCGGCGCGGCTGCGCGACATGCTATCGGAAATCGCCGGCAAGCCCTGGGCCGTGCTGGTCGTGATGGCGGTTTTCCTGGTGGGCGGTGCCGTCGCATTCCCCGTCACCATGCTGATCCTGGCGACCGCTGCGGTCTTCGGCCCGCTGTTCGGCACGCTCTACGCCGCGCTCGGCGTGGCCCTGAGCGCGGCCGTGATGTTCACGCTTGGCCGTCGCTTCGGCCAGAGCTTGCCGGATGGCCGGCTGGGCGGCCGGGGCCGGCGCGTCCTCGATCGCCTGCGGGCGCGCGGCCTGCTTGCCGTGGTCGCCATTCGGGTCGTTCCGGTGGCGCCGTTCACCCTGACTAACCTCGCCTGCGGCGCCGCTGGCATCAGGCCGCTCGACTTCGCGCTGGGAACCTTGATCGGAATGAGCCCCGGGCTGCTGGCGATGGCGCTGCTGGGCGATCGTCTGATCCAGGTCCTGCTCCATCCCGCGGCGGGCGAGATCGGCCTGCTGGCGCTCTGCGTCGTCGGCTGGCTTGCCCTTTCGTTCGCCGCGCAGGCGCTCGTCACCCGGCTCTCGGGCCGCCCATCGTGACGCGCATCCGGGCGATGACCTGGAACATCCATGGTGCGCTCGGGCGCAACCCGCGTTTCGACCTCGACCGAGTGGTGACCCTGGTCGCCCGCCACTCTCCCGATGTCGTGGCCTTGCAGGAGATCGATTCGCGGCGGGCCCGTGCGGCCCATGTCGGCGATCCATTCGAGGTGCTGCAGCAGGCTCTCGGCAGCCACGGCGTCGGCGCCAGGGCAATCACCACCGCAGACGGAGATTATGGACAGGCGCTGATCAGCCGCTGGCCGCTGGTCAACACCGAGATCCACGATCTGTCGTTCCGCCGCCGCGAACCGCGGCGTGCCATCAGCACCGACATGGTGGGCCCGTTCGGCTCTATGCGGATCGTCGCCACCCATCTCGGCCTGTCGTTCCACGAGCGGCGCAGCCAGGTTTACAAGCTCCTCGCCATGCTGGGAGGCCGCGACGGCCCCACCCTGGCAATGGGGGATTTCAACGACTGGTTCTGGGTGGGTTCAGTGCGCCGCAACCTGATGCGCGTCCTGCCCGATCACAGTCGGCACCGGACCTTCCCGGCGGCGTTCCCGCTGTTCGCCCTCGACGGTATCTATCTCTGGCCGGCCGGATCGCTCGTCGGCAGCCGGACCGACCCCGAGGCACGCGGCTTGTCGGATCACCTCCCGATCATCGCCGATATCGATCTCACTCGGTGAAGACGTTGCCGGCCTGGTCGACGTTGACGACGATGCGAGTCTTGCCGCGCAACGCACTTGCCCTCCAGACGCCGTTGCTGCCCTGGCCCAGCATCTGAACGCTCTTGTAGCCGTCGGCTTCGATGGCCGCCTTGGCCGCTTGCTGCGACTTCCCATCGGGCGCAGCGTCGGTCTTTTCCGCCGTCGCGGCGTCGGCCTTGCTGTCCGATACGACAGGTTTGTCGGGTAGGGGCCGCCTGTGGGTGACCTGGAGGGGCACAGGCGGACGAGCGGCATCGACTGAGGAAGGCTTGGCTGTCGGAGCAGGGGGCGCGACGGTAGCCCGGGCGGGAACGGCAACCGGAGCCACTGCCGGCGTCGCGCTCGCTCGTGACGGTTGGAACGCCGGCCGTTCGGCAACCGCTGCGATGCGCGCCGGCGTCGGCGTCATCATGCCGACGGCCGCCGCTCCAGCCAGCGACATCAACACCACCGATCCTATCAGGGCCGGTTTCATTTTCTCGAGCCTGCCGGTTTGTTGTCGTGCCGTTTCGGAACGGTTCGAATTGACAACGAAATGGCGGTTTGGAAGTTGCCGGCGGGTGGCAAAGAGCAAGGATTTCCCCCTGCGCTTGTAAATGCCACCATCTCATAGCGCAGGGTGGTGTCGTTATCGTGGCATTCGGGCGATCTATCCGTCCATGATCCAGGCCGCGCCGGAGGCGACGGCAACCTCGCGCACCTTGGCGAGCAGGTTGGGCCCGACGGGGATGCCGCTCTCCATCCGCTGCGCTGCGGTGCGCCGTTCGGGATCGCCCGCCACCATCACCGGGCGGCCCGGTTCGACAGGCCTGGTGGCGCGCAGCGCGTCGCAGAACGCGGCGACCTCGGCGCGAAACTCGGCGGGGTCGCGGAATAGCCCGGGATCGAGCGCCAGCAGGAAATGGCCGATGTCCATGGTGCCCGGCTTCCTGGTGTGCATCGGGTCCGTCACCATGGTGGCGCCCGACAAAGCCGACGACAGGATGTTGACCATGGCCGAGAGGCCATAGCCCTTGTGGCTGCTGCCTTCCGGCGTGCCGCCAAGAGGGGTCATGAACCCGCCCTTGCTGACCTCGCGCGGATCGGTGCTGGGCTTGCCCTCGGCGGTCACCAGCCAGCCAGGCGGCGTCGGCAGGTTCTCGTTGGCCTTGTTGCGGATCTTGCCGGCTGCGACCGTGGTCGTCGCCATGTCGAGCAGGAATGGCTCGCCGGGCTTGCCCGGAGCGCCAAAGGCAATCGGGTCGGTGCCGAAGCGCGCCTGGGCGCCGTACGTCGGAGCAACCTGAATGCCGCTTGCCGAGGTCGTGACCATGCCGATCAGGCCGGCTTCGACCGCCATCAGGGCGTAGAAGCCACAGGCGCCGAAATGAGCCGAATTGTGCACCGCGACGATGCCGATGCCGCCCGCCTTCGCCTTCTCGATCGCGAGTTCCATGCCGCGACGGGCGTTGGCATGGCCGAGACCGCCGCTACCGTCGATCACCGCGGACACGGCGGTCTCGCGCGTTGTCCTGGGCGCGGCGCGCATATCGATCTTGCCGAGACGCCGTCGCTCGTCATAGGGCGGCACCATCGAGATGCCGTGGGTGTCGATACCGTGCAGATCGGCCCAGCTCATGATCTCGGCCGTGCTGGCTGCGGCCGCTGCCGGCATGCCCCAGGCCTCCAGGATCAGCTGGAGCTGGCGTCGATGGGTTGCGTAAGGGGCGGGCATACTCTCTCTTTCCTCCTGTGAAAATGCGCTGGGCGCGCGCCGCTGAGGGCAGGGTAAAGTCCGCCAAGGCGGCGCTCATGGGTGGCGCGCCCAGGCATCATGAGCGGGTCGGCGCAGAGCCCCCTCGATAGCGCGAGCGGGGCGCCGGCGGTGTTTCGGGCGGGCCGGCGAAGCACTGGGCAATGGTCATCCAATGCCGGGCGGTTGATCCGGAGATACGCAAGCCGGTGTCGGCCGCATTGCGGGTTTGCGTCACCACCTGGCAGAAGGCGAAGGCGTCGCCTGTCACGGCTTCGTCCACGGACGGCGTGTTCCACGCCCAACGCTCGCCGAACGGCGTCGCCAGCTCGATGAAGGGTCGAACGGCAGGTACCGGCAGGCCGCGATTTCGATAAGCCCAGCCGAAGGTGCGCACGCCGAGCTCGGCAATGTTGCGCAGGCGGGGCGCCGGCGCCGGCCGCTCGACGCCCAGCAGGTCGTAGATCGCCTGGCCGTGCGCCCAGATTTCCATCTGGCGCGCCGTGGTGAACGTGGCCACGCCCATGTCGGGGCCGGCCCAGGGGAGACGGGCATCGGACGGCTTTGCGGCCAGGGCCGCGGACAGCCGATCCAGCGTTTCGCGCCACTGCTCGAGCAGCTCGGGCCCGCCGAGGCCCATTCAGGCGCTGCCGTGTCTCCTCCAGTCGGCTCGCGCTCGCGGCGCGCCGGGCACGGATGTCGTCCATGAGCACGCGGAATGCCGCGGGGGAGGTTGCGGAAGCCAGTCCCATCCGATCGCCCATGTGGAGGTGACGCAGGATGTCGTCGATCGTCCAGGCCTTGAACTGGGTAGGGCGTTGCCAGTCCGCGCGATCCAGTGATTTCAGCAGGCGATACAGCTCGCCGGCTTCATCGCGCAAATCTGTGACTTCTCGGATCAAGTTCGGCGGGCCCGGGTCGGAATGCCCCGAGCATATTCGCAACCGAGGCCCGGCCAGCATTGCAGATCGCCGGCGCTTCTGCACCACGGTTCGACGCGGCCGGTTCCGGCAGCCGGCTGCCTGGCGACTGCCGGCCTGCTACCCTAGCGACTGCCGGTAAGCGCGTGCGGCCGGTTCGTCGCGTACGACGTAGATCATCGCATGGCGTTTGTGCCGGGCACGCAGTGCGTGCATGCCGTCCAGGATCTGGTTGGCGAGGGCGTAGATGGTCTCCACCCGACGTCCCGCCGCAAAATCCGTTGGATTGTTTCGTAGCCGCCCTTCGGCCTCGTCAGCGTCGTCGGCCATTCCCTCGAGGACCCGCTGGAGAAAGTCCATGCGTCGGGAGTCGATACGCAAGTCGTGCTTCACTATTGCCCCCAAACACCCACCTGATCTTCGCGGATCGCACGAATTCTCGCAAGGTTTTGCGGTGTGGCCGACAGAGGAAAGGCGGCATTTTCCACCACTCGTTCGTGTGGCGTGGCGTCAGTGCAACAGCCGCCAATTGCCGGGCAGGCCGGCCCGCCCAGGATTGCCAAACTTTGGCCGATCCAAAAAGTCCTAGGCCTTGTGCTTGGCGAAGTCTCCGAGAGGCCCGATGAAGCAGATTTCATCAGCGAACTCTGGGTCGTCGATCGCAACGAACATGTGAAACTCCTCCTCGTTGTCCGCCTTCCACAGGCCCTCGATGATCACCACGGCACGACCGTTCCAGGCCTCGGTTCGCACCGAACGAACATCGAAATCTTGTCTTCGCTATAACGCAATCGACGGCAACCGCCGGCAATCGCGCCGGGGGCCGCCCGGTGGTCTGTTGACTCACCGGCGTCACGACGGCGCCGACACCAACCCAAGGAGAGACGATATGTTCACCACCAGGCGCATCGCCGGCCTGATTGCCGTCCTGGCGCTGCCGGTGCTGGCCGCGACCGCCGGCACCGGCGTCGCCCAGCCGGCTGGCGATGCCTTCGACCGGCTCCCGGGCAACGAGATGCCGGGCCGCCAGATCGGCTGGGCGAAGGGCGGCACGTTCGAAGCCTTCAAGAAGGCGGTCGAGGACAACAAGCCGATGATCGTCGTGTTCGGCAGCCAGGGATCGGAGTTCTCGCAGATGCTCGCCCAGAAGGTACTGCCGTGCCCGCACCTCAACCAGCTCGCGGGCATCGCAGTCTTCGTCTACGGGGCGCCGCAGGAGGATGAGTTCGCCCGCCGCATGGCGCTGCATCTCAAGCTGACTGAGTTCCCCACGATCAGCGTAATCGCGCCGCGCACCGACACGCTGACCGAGCTCTACCGCATGGAGGGACTCTTCGACGCCGAGACGATCGCCCGCGATCTGCGCATGGCGTTCGAGCGCGGCGGCTACTGGCCGAAGGGCTTCACGCCGGCGGCGCTGCCGAAGCACAAGCTCGCCTATCCGAACATGATCTGCACGCGTGACGCCGCTCGGCGCTGACCGCCCCGCAATTGAAGGGCAACGACGAGCAATACCCCGCAATCGAAGCAGCGCCGCTGCTTCTCCAGAGTGACCCGAGCGGCGCCGGCTGATCCTGGCCGGTGCCTGCCGCCAAAACGTGGAGGATAGGACACATGATCAGGAATTTCGTGATGTCGCTACTGGCCGGCGGCCTGCTGATGCAGGCGACGGCGGGACAGGCCAAGGACGCCGCCGACGAAGCGCTGTGGCACGCCATCGAGGAGGACCTGCAGCTGCAGTCGGTGCCGCCGGGCTACGTCTTCGACTTCGTGCAGCCGCTCGCGCGCGGCGACGAGGACGTGCGCCGGTAGGTCGAAAGGCGCATCGAGATGCGCTTCAATCGCAAGCCTGGCGCGCCCGGGAAGCCTCCGCTCGAGGTCGGTTGGGAAGGCTACCAGTATTACGTGTTCAGCACGGCCGCGGCGGCCGCCAGGTTCGCCCTGACCGAGCCCGAGGCCGTGGAGAACCTCAAGAACCTCTACGGGAGGGACGAGGACATGGAACGGTTCGATCCGCGCGCCTGGCGCGCCACGCTTACGATCGAAGTCAAGGCTGCGGACGGCGCGCCGCTCAAGCTGCGCTGCATCTCGGCCGACACGATGATCGGCTGCCTTGCCTGGACGGACAAGGCGCCAGCCGTCATCCACCTGATGCTGCAAGAGCCGGATCTGCGTAGCGCCAAGAGCGACGCCGAGCGCCAGGCGATCGTCGAGACCCGGGTTCGCGCCGAGACGACCGGCCTGCTCGCCGCCGCGCAGGCCCATCTCGCCTGGGCGCTCGCCAAGGCCAAGTGGGTCACCCGCTAGAGCTGGGTCCGATTGGATCTCCTATTCCTCCCCCGTCTCACGGCTATCGAGTGGGACACATCTCCAACCCTCCCCCGATTGCGGGGGAGATCCCCAGCCCGTCAGCACGCACCACGACGCTGTAAAAATGGCAGCGGAGGAAGCCCATGCCGGGAGCGTGCCACTCCGTGGCGCTCATAATCTTCTGGACGGGCAGCCCATGAGCGCCACGGAGTGGCGCGCTCCCGGCGCATTTTTCATGGGACGGACTCGAAGGGGGAGGCGTCCCGGACAGAATCCTCGCCCCGCCTGTCAAATTTCTGGCCCCCGTCCGTCTGGTGGGTAGGCGGCGCCGCAGGGTGCGGCTGCTGCCACCATCCTCGTAACCACCGCAAAGCGCGGCGACACCACGCGGCCGTTCCGCCGACTGGATCGCCGCCATCCAACAGGAGCCTTTCATGCGCAACACAATTGCCGCCGCCCTCTCGCTCGCCGCGGTGTCGGTCGCGGCTGCCGCCTCGGCGGCGCCGAGCCCTGCCGACATCGCTGCCTCGAACGAGGCGATGCGGGCCTTCATGGCCCACCGCCAGAATTGCGGGGACAAGATCGTCACGGCAATCGATGTGAACCCTCCGCAGGGTGGCTTTGCCGCCCCGGTAGATGCCAGTCAGGCCAAGCCCAACACGCTCTACGTCGAGTCCAGCGGGTTGGAGCCGCAGTGGAGCGGCCAAGGCGGCAAGATGACAGAGGCCGATCGGCTGAATGGCCTGCAGTGGAAGGGAGGCGTGCAGATATTCGCCAAGGCGGCCCGCCACATCTCGGTGACACGCGGCGGCGGGCCCAATGGCGCGTGGTCACAGTGGCAGTCGAGCTTCCCCCTGGGGACCGTCGAGATCGAGCAGCGCCACGGTGTCTGGTCGACCAAGGAATACTGGCAGCTCTTGGTGGGCCTCGGCCGGTTCGGCAAGCAACGGCGGCCGTCCTGCTCGGAGGTTCCGGCGTAGTCGGCACCAACCGGCGATTGATGCTGCGAGCAGCCTCGCTACCATCGCCGTTTGTGCCAATGTGAACTACACTGGCGGCCAACGGCGGCAGATCATGGCGTCACGGTATTTCGGTTCTGGTGAGACGAAGCAAGCCCGGGAGCGGGACGGCGGCATGGAAGCATCCGTGCCGCCTTCCGGCGGCGAGCCGCGCATGGCGTTGCTGGTCGGCAATGCCCGCTATGCCCAAGGCGCACTCGGCAACCCGGTGAACGATGTCCGGCTGGTCGGCAGCACGCTCGGCCGGCTCGGCTTCACGGTCACCATACTCGAGAACGCCGACAAGCCCACCTTTCACGGTGCCGTCATCGACTTCTGTACCCGCCTCGAGCAGGCGGGATCAGGCGCAGTGGCCTTCTTCTACTATGCCGGGCACGGCATCCAGCACGACGGTACGAACTATCTGCTGCCGGTCAAAGCCGAGATACCGTCGAG
>NZ_JBFWZI010000038.1:0-46941 GCF_050185545.1 Reyranella sp.
CGAATCGACATCGCCGCAAGGAGTCGTGAAGAGTATCGAATGCCGCAGACAGCATGGCCTCGACCGTGAAGACATGCGGCGCCACGTGGACCACGCCACCTGAGCTGCCATCTTGTGCAATTGATTGCACAGCCGCTCCTAGTGCCGAAACCAGAAGTAGGCGACCAGGGCGGACACCACGGCGAACGCCATCGCCTTGCCGAAGGTCACCAGCATGCTGCGTTTGATGGCGCGATAAGCGTCGATCAGGGAGCGCAACTCGGTCAGGTCGCGCAGTGCGTGCTCGTCGCCGAGGCCGATGGCGGCGAGCGCCTGCCGAGCGCCGCGCTGCGAGGCCTCCTCCATCAGCGAATGGAGCTGTGCCTGGGTGAAGGTGTAGGTCTGGTCCATGACGGGCGCCATTAGAACGTCAGGCGGTATGCGTTAACAGGCCAACGGGCGACGGTGGCGGCAACCTGCCGCCAACGAAGCCATGCCACATCAGGTCGAGCTCGTAGCCCAGCACGGCGACCAGCTTCTCGACCATGTCGAGGTTCCCGCGCGACCGCCCGCACTCGAAGCGCGCCAGCGACGCCCGATCGACCCCGGCCAGATCGGCGAGCCGCCGCTGCGACAGATTCTGCGCCTGACGAAGTCGCTTGATCTCGGAGCCCCAGAATATTGCGGGCCGATCGGGCGTGATGGGTTCGCGCCAGATGATGGTCATCGGCATGGGCTGCCCCTCCCTGGGCCGTGATCACTATAGGCTGCAATTCCTGTCTGGAAAGCATCCCGATCCCCAATCGGGTCCACGACGGGGGGGGGTCACGCATAGGAGCCCAATTTGCCGTCGACCTCGCCTCTTTGCTGGGAGCGCGGTACTCCGACGGCGCTCATGGGATGTGCAATCACGAAGAAGAGCGCCATCGGAGTGGCGCGCTCCCAGCGCTTGACGCCCTCTTCCATCAAAGTCAGCGCACATCTCCCACTACGGGGGAGGAAAAAGAAGTGTGTCCACGCCTGCGCACCGGGGAGCCTGATCGCCCATGAAACATCACGCAATCGTAACGAGGCTCCCCGGAGAACTGTAACCGGGGCGTGGCGGAAGCGTTTGACCAAGCGCAAGGCAGGCGGCTACGAATCCCCTATCCGCTTGCCCCAGGTTCTTCCTCCTCGACCCCGGAGTGCACCATGTCAGCGGCTACGCACAGCCACACGCCCGCGAACCCGACGTCCGCCACCCCGACGTCCGCGAACCAGGCGTCTGCCAGCCAGCCGTCTGCCAGCTGGGGTCTCGGCTTCGCCCAGGACTACTGGATCGATGCGTGGCAGCGCGCGATCCTGACCCTCGACACGCTGCGCCAGCGCGGCAACACTTGGCTCGAGCGCGCCCAGTCGGATGCCCCGCACGTGCTGGGCTTCTCCTTCGAGCTGGTGGTCGACGGGCGCACTCTGCCGCACCCGGTCAACTACATGCTGGTGCGCATCGTGCCGCCCGAGGGCACTAAGACCGATCCCGGCAAGCCGCCCTTCGTGGTCGTCGATCCGCGCGCCGGGCACGGGCCCGGCATCGGCGGCATGAAGCACGACAGCGAGATCGGCGTGGCGCTCGCCGCCGGCCATCCCTGCTACTTCGTCGGCTTCCTGCCCGAGCCGGTGGCCGAGCAGACCATCGAGGATGTGTGCACGGCGGAGGCACATTTCCTGGAGGTCATCGCCCGCCTGCATCCCGATGCCGACGGCAAGCCGGTCACGGTGGGCAACTGCCAGGCCGGCTGGCAGATCATGATGACCGCGGCGATGCGGCCGGAGCTGTTCGGGCCGATCCTGCTGGCGGGCTCGCCGCTCTCCTACTGGGCGGGGGTGCGCGGCAGCAACCCCATGCGCTATCTCGGCGGGACGCTCGGCGGCACGTGGCTCACCGCCCTGTCGGGCGATCTCGGCCACGGCCTGTTCGACGGCGCCAACCTGGTCGCCAACTTCGAGGCGCTGAACCCGGCCAACACGTACTGGCAGAAGCCCTACAACCTCTATTCCAAGGTCGACACCGAGGCGGCGCGCTTTCTCGAGTTCGAGACCTGGTGGGGCAGCCCGGTGCTGCTGAACGCCCATGAGATGCAGTGGATCGCCGACAACCTGTTCGTCGGCAACAAGCTCACCTCCGGCGAGATCCGTACCTCGACCGGGCGGCGCGTCGACCTGCGCAACATCCGCTCGCCGATCATCGTGCTGTGCTCGCAGGGCGACAACATCACGCCGCCGCAGCAGGCGCTGGGCTGGATCACCGACCTCTACGAGGAAGACGAGGAGATCGTCACCAACGGCCAGACAATCGTCTACACGCTCCACGAGTCGATCGGGCATCTCGGCATCTTCGTCTCGGGCAAGGTGGCGACGCGCGAGCACGCCGAGCTCGCCTCGTGCATGGAGATGATCGATCTGCTGCCGCCCGGCCTCTACGAGGCGGTCATCAGCGAGGTCGACGACGCGACCGTCCATCCCGAGCTGATCCACGGCAGGTACCTGTTCCGGTTGGAGGCGCGCTCGCTCGACGACATCCGCGCGCTCGGCAACAACGATGCCGAGGACAACCAGCGCTTCGCCACCGTGGCGCGCGTGTCGGAGATCAACCACGGCCTCTACGCAGCCTTCGCGCGGCCGGCGGTGCAGGCGATGGCGGGCACGCAATCGGCCGACATGGCACGCCAGATGCATCCCAACCGGCTGCGCTTCGCGATGTTCTCCGACAGGAACCCGGCGATGGCGCCGATCAAGGACCTGGCCGAGAGCGTGCGCGCCGACCGCAAGCCGGTCGCGGCCGACAACCCGCTGCTCGCGATGGAGCAGATGGCCTCGGGCCTGATCACCACCTGGTGGGAGGGCTATCGCCTGGCGCGCGACGCCCTGACCGAGGCGGCGTTCGTCGGCACCTACGGCTCGCCCTGGCTTCAGGCGATGGTCGGGCTCGCCGCGCCCAATGGCGCCACACCGTCGCATTCTGATGCGACGCCGCCGCAGCGCCGCATCGAGCGCGATCTCGCGCGCGAGGCGATGGCGGCCCACGCCGAGGCCGAGCTCGCGACCCGCTTCGAGGTCGGCGGGCTGCCGGCGGCGGTGGCGCGCGCCATCATCCATGTCCGCCTGCCGCAGGGCAGCGTCGACGAGCGCGGCTTCGCGGTGCTGCAGGCGTTGCGCAAGCTGCAGCCGGCCAACCGCCGGTTGGGCGCCGGCGAGGCCAAGGCCCTGTTCCGCGACCAGTTCCTGCTGCTGCGCCTCGACCAGGCGCGCGCCGTCGCGGCGATCCCGCGCCTGCTGCCTGACGACGCCAACCTGCGCCGCAAGGGCTGGCAGGCGATCCACGACGTGCTGCATGCCAGCGGGCCGCTGCCGGAGGAAGGGGAGCGGCGCCTGCGGCACCTCGCCGAGCTGTTCGGCGAGAAGGCCGGCGATGCCTGACACGGTTGTTCCCATGCCCGACACCATCACCACTCCGCCCTCCCGCTCACACGCCAAGTACGACCGCCTGATCGAGGTCGCGCTGAAGCACGAGCCGATGCCGACCGCGGTCTGCCATCCCTGCGACGCCGTCTCGCTCGACAGCGCCGTCGAGGGCGCGCGGCTGGGCCTGCTGAAGCCCATCCTGGTGGGCCCGCCGGCGCGCATCATTGACGTCGCCGCGCGCAACGACTTCGACATCAGCCCGTTCGAGCTGGTCGCCTCGGCGCACAGCCACGATTCGGCGGCCAAGGCGGTCGAGCTGGTGCGCACCGGCCAGGCCCAGGCGCTGATGAAGGGCAGCCTCCACACCGACGAGCTGATGGGCGCCGTGGTGGCGCGCGAGGACGGCATCCGCACCGCCCGCCGCATCAGCCATTGCTTCGTCATGGACGTGCCGAGCCATCCCGAGGCGCTGATCATCACCGACGCCGCGGTGAACATCGCGCCGACGCTCGAGGACAAGATCGACATCGTGCAGAACGCCATCGATCTGGCGCATGCGCTGGGCGTGGCCGAGGTGCGCGTGGCGATCCTGTCCGCCATGGAGACGGTCAATCCGCGCGTGCCGTCGACCATCGAGGCAGCGGCGCTGTGCAAGATGGCCGACCGCGGCCAGATCACCGGCGCCGTGCTCGACGGCCCGCTGGCGCTCGACAACGCCATCAGCCCGGAGGCCGCCGCGATCAAGAACATCGCCTCCCCGGTGGCCGGCCGCGCCAACGTGCTGGTCGTGCCCGACCTGGAGGCCGGCAACATGCTGGCCAAGAGCCTGTCCTTCCTGGCCGGCGCCGACGCCGCCGGCGTGGTGCTGGGCGCCCGCGTCCCCATCATCCTGACCAGCCGCGCCGATTCGCTCACGACGCGGCTGGCCTCGTGCGCCGTGAGCGTCCTCGTCGCCGCCGCCAGGCGCGCCAGCGCCAGCGCGGCCGTCGCGTGAGCACGGGACGGGAGTCATGGAATCATGCGGACCGCGGGCGTCCCGCCCCCACCGAATCATGAGCGGGCGGGACGCCCGCCGGCCGGAAGACCCCAGACCGCCCCCCCCCACCCCCCCCTGCGCGCCCGCCACCAGGCCCACGTCGGCGGCAGCGCCAACGACCAGTCGATCGCCTATGGCTGCGCCCGCGCCTTCCGCGAGGCCGGCGCCGAGCTGGCCGTCACCTGGCTCAACGCCAAGGCGCGTCCCCATGTGGAGCCGCTGGCGCACGCGCTCGAAGCGCCGATCGCGCTGGCGCTCGACGTCGCCGAGTCCGGCCAGCTCGAAGCGGTGTTCGCCGAGATCGAGCGACGTTGGGGCCGGCTCGACATCCTGGTGCACTCCATCGCCTTCGCGCCGCTCGACGACCTGCGTGGCGGCCTTCTCGACTGCTCGGCCGAGGGCTTCGCCAGGGCGATGGACGTCTCCTGCCATTCCTTCGTGCGCATGGCGCGGCTTGCCGCGCCGCTGATGAAGGACGGCGGCACGATGTTCGCCATGAGCTACTACGGCGCCAACCGCGTGGTGCCGAACTACAACGTCATGGGTCCGGTCAAGGCCGCGCTGGAGGCGTCGTGCCGCTACCTCGCCTACGAGCTGGGGCCGCGCGGCATTCGCGTGCACGCCATCTCGCCCGGTCCGCTGAAGACGCGCGCCGCCTCCGGACTGAAGGATTTCGAGCTGCTGTTGAACGAGGCCGCGCACAAGGCCCCGCTAGGCGAGCTGGTCGACATCATGGATGTCGGCTGGACCTGCGCCTATCTCGCGACGCCGCTCGCCCATCGCATCACCGGCGGCACCGTCTATGTCGACGGCGGCGCCAACATCGTGGCCTGACATGCCGCGCTCCGAGTCAGACCCCGGCTGCGTCGCCGTCCTCAACGCCGGCTCGTCGAGCATCAAGTTCGCGCTCTACGAGCTGGGGACCGAGGGCGCGCTGCTGTTCGACGGCCAGGTCGAACGGCTGGGCGGCGCGGCACAGCTGAAAGTGTCCGACCAGTCAGGCAAGTCGGTCGCCGAATGCAGCTGGCCCCGGGGGGCGCTCGACCATCACGGCGCCACCGCCGAGATCCTGAAGCTCGGCCGCAGCCTGCTGGCCGGCCGCAGGATCGCGGCGTTCGGCCATCGCGTGGTGCATGGCGGCGTCAAGCTCATCCGGCCGACCCGCCTCGATGCCGGCGTGCTTGCCGAGCTCGAGCGGCTTGTGCCGCTGGCCCCGCTGCACCAGCCGCACAACCTGGCGCCGATCGGGGTGATCGCCCAGGCGGCCCCGCACCTGCCGCAGATCGCCTGCTTCGACACCGCCTTCCATCGCAGCCAGCCCGCGCTCGCCCAGGAATTCGCCCTGCCGCGCGCCCTCACCGACGAAGGCGTGCGGCGCTACGGCTTCCACGGCCTCTCCTACGATTACATCGTGACCCGACTCAGGGAGAGCGAGCCCGACGTGGCCGGGCGGCGGCTGATCATCGCCCATCTCGGCAACGGCGCCAGCCTGTGCGCGGTGCACGACGGCCGGAGCGTCGCCAGCACCATGGGCTTCACCGCGGTCGACGGCTTGATGATGGGCACGCGCACCGGCACGCTCGATCCCGGCGTGCTGCTCTACCTGATGGAGGAGCACGGTTACGACGCCAGTCGCCTCGAGGACCTGCTCTATCGCCAGTCGGGCCTCTTGGGCGTGTCCGGCATCGCCTCGGACATGCGCACCCTGCGCCAGTCCGGCGAGCCCGCGGCGGCGCACGCGATCGCCCTGTTCGTGTACAGGATCGTGCGCGAGATCGGCTCGCTGGCGGCGGCGCTGGGCGGCCTCGACGCCCTCGTCTTCACCGCCGGCATCGGCGAGAACGACGCCGCAACCCGCGCCGAGGTGGTGCAGGGCTGCGCCTGGCTGGGCTTCGCGCTCGACCCGGCGCGGAACGATGACGGAGGCGGCGGCCAGCGCCGCATCAATGCCGCGGACGCGCGACCGGTGCTGGTCGTGCCGACCGACGAGGAACGAATGATCGCCCGCTACACCAGTGCGGCCGTGTTGCAAGAGGAGAGCTAGCATGACCAAGATTCTCACCGTCAAGGAGCTGCAGGAGAAGATCGCGCTCGCCGAGGGGGCCAAGGCGTCGGCGGCGTTGAAGGCGCACGAGGCCGCCGAGCACGAGAAGCGCGAGCTGCTGGACCGGCTCAGCAGGCCGTCGGGCCTGAGCGACGACGAGATCGTCGAGAAGGCCTCCGTCATCGTCAATCGCGCGGTCGAGAACGGGCTGACCTCGGTCCAGGTCTTCCGCTTCCCCCACACGCTCTGCACCGATAACGGCCGCGCCATCAACCAGGCCGAGCCGGGCTGGGAGAAGACGCTGACCGGCATCCCCAAGGAGATCTACGAGTTCTGGAAGCGCCAGCTCCAGCCGCGCGGCTACCACATCCGCTACGAGATCATCGACTATCCCGGCGGCATGCTGGGCGACATCGGCGTCACGCTGAGCTGGGCGTGAATTTGCGTTCGGACAGCTGTCGAACCCGAGACCTGGACATGCCTCCGCCCGGCGACATGGCCCGGCCCCAGGGCCTGTCACGAAACACGTGCTCCAGTTGTGACAACGCTTCCGTCATCCCGGGCGCTGCGAGGAGTCTTTATTGCTGCTTCAAAGGTCCCTCGCTGCGCTCGGGATGATAGCGCGCGTTTGGTCTGAACGGAGTAGGGCCTGTCACGAAACAAGCGCTTCGGAACCGGATGAATTAGCCGTGACCAATCGGTAACCGGGAGTCGTTGCTCGGGTTTGGCCGGACGTGGCAGGCTGCTTCCCTCACCAAGAAGCATCGCTTGTTCAATCGTCTGCCACTCGCTTGCCTCGCCACCCTCTTCGTCTGGACGGGAGCGGCAAGCGCTCAAACCTTCGACATGAAGGGCACCTGGACCGGCACGAGCAAGTCCATCGTCAGCGGCTTGGCCGGGTACCATCCGGGAACCGTCGCCGCCAAGCCGGCCGGAGGCAATCGTCTCACCGAGCTGCCATTCACGACCAGGATCGAGGGACAGGACGGCAACCGCGTCTGGGGCACTCTTTCGTCGGCCGCCGCCGTCGATCCGGTCATCGGTGTCATCTCTCCGGATGGGAAGCAGCTTCGTCTGGTCCTGAAAGGCCGGGGCATCATCGACGGCACGATCGTCGATCCCGACACGATCGACATCTTCTACACCGAAGATCGCAACGGCGTCGCCGTCGCCGCGACCAACACCTGGAAGCGGCAGAAATAGCAGCAATGCCCGCGGTGCAAGCAGCCGATCGGCCCGGCGGTTCTGACCGTCCCTGCTGGCTTTCCTCCATGATGTCCCGCCGGGCCTGCGGACGGGTCAACCCTCCGTGGTCATCCAACTCGGGCAGTTCTGGCAGAAGCGCCGCTCTGCCGGCGGTCGCGACCGCAGCGCGACGAGTCCGGCGCAGCCGGTGCTCCCGTGCACACCCGCCACGTACACGGCGAGCGCACCCTGATTGACGGAAGGCGGGAGGCCGGTTCCCACGCCGGCCTCGCCGCTTCCGCTTCCCACACCTCGGCGGAGCCTCATCGGCTGCCACCACCCACGCACCGAGGCTCCGAAAATAGGTTGCACTCGGGGCGCAAACGAGGCGGCAGGCGCACCGTTCAACGAGCAATTCACCTGTTTCGTCGAGTATCGGACGGGAGCCTTCCGCGGCGCGCCGGGACGTGCCGGGGAAGCTCGCCCCGCGTGCGTCTGGGCGTGCGTATGGTCGGGGCGTTGTCGCCGAACCACATGCGCCGAGAGGAAGGGCGTCCAGCGTCAACCGGCCCAATCGCCAACTCCATCGAGCCCCCAGTTGCTGCCCAGTTGCTGGGGGACCCGCCGATGGTGGCTCCAACGACGGGGCAGCGCCAAATCTATTCGATGACCTCGTCTGCCTCCGATCACCGCTTGCAGCCCGAGGACGGCATGGCAATCGCAGACTCCATCTCTATTCGATGACGTCGTCCGCAGTGGCCAGTAGCGTGCCCGGAATTGTCAGTTGTAGTGCTTTGGCGGTTTTGAGATTTATGACCAGTTCGAATTTGTTGGGACGTTCAATCGGCAGATCGCCGGGTCGTGCACCGTGAAGAACTCTGGAAACATATCCGCCAAGACGGCGATAGAGGTCCGGCAGGTTTGGTCCATAGGAGATCAGGCCACCGCTGTCGGGAAAGATTCGAAACTGCGACATTCCGGGCATGCGGTGACGTAACAGGGTTTCCGCAATCCGAGGACTGGCTTGACGGATCAAAGGAGAGCCTAGCTGGATGACAGCTTGAGGTCCTCCCCTGAGACCAAGATCAAGCGCCTTTCCCAATCCCGCGCTGTCGCGAAACTCCATGACCGAAATGCGAATTGAGTTCACCCCTGCTGCTACCGTCATCGTATCGAGCTGATATGGACCTGTCGTGGAATCCCACAGCACGGCAATTGTTTTCACATCAGGAATGATCTCACCAATTTGCTGTAGCCACTTGCCGCACAATGTGGGCGCATCCGAAAAGAAACCTGTGAGATTACCTCCCGGACGAGCCAGACTGGCAACGTAGCCGCTCGCGACCGGATCACTTTCAAGATCAGTTGCGATGATTGGCAGGTCAGTCGTCGCCGCCCTCGCTGCCTCTATTGACGGACGAGCAGTCGCGACAAGAACAGCTACACCCAGTTGAACGAGTTCGCGAGCGAGTTGGGGAAGCGCCTCGGGCTTTCCCAGCGCCCAACGCGCTTCGACCTTGACGTTTTTCCCCTCGACAAAGCCGAAATCACGCAAGCCATCGGCCAAGGCACGGAATGTCGGTGCTGCGGATGTGGGGATTCCAGGATGGAGAAAACCTATGAGGGGGACCCTCTGCGCTTGCTGTGCCCACGCCAGCGGCGCTTGCTGCACCGCACTCGCCAAACCCGCAATGAGTAGCCGCCGCCTCATACCGCCCCTCAAATGTCCGTAGAATGGTATCGGCTTGAGCTATCGCGAGAAAGTGGCAGGCAATCCCGGTGATTTCCCAGGTCATGCCGATATTCCTCCAGTCGCGACTATAGCCGTCATGAAAAATGGCGGAAAGCAGGGCCGGAGGCGCAACGCGAAGCGCTCGCGGCGCATTAAGGCGGCAAAGGAGGAGGCGCCCCATGAGGCCCGTAAGCCTTGTCCGAATGGCGCGTGCCGGCTGGGCGGAAATGCTTGGCGTCGCGCCTGCGGCGCTGCTCGTCGCCGTGCTCTCCAGCTGCGCGAGAGTGGACCGGCACGTCACCGTGTATCAGACCGACGATCGCGGCGGCCTCTATCCCGCCGGCCCGCTAAGCGGCGAGCCCACCTACCACGTCGGCTGGCGCATCTACCGCTGAGAGGCGAGCCCTCATGATCGCCCCCATCCGCTCCTCCGCCGCAATCGGGGCCAGGTGCCCCGTCATACGGGGCGGAGGGGGAATGCGGCGCTCGAGATGTCCCTGATTCCGACGTCGGAAAGTCATGGAACTCGGCTGCAGCCCTCCCCCTCCGCCCCCTTCGGGGGCACCTCCCCGTAAGACGGGGGAAGGTTGGAGATGGAGACGGGGGAGAGCTGTAGATGTACCTACACCGGGTCGGCGAGCTTGCTGATGCCGATCAGCATGTCGTTGTAGTCGAAGTCCGAGTTGCGGCTGGCCACCAGGTCCTCGACACCGAAGGCGTTCTCGCCCATCAGGCGGATGTGCTCCATGCCGTCGATGTTGGCGGCAGCGCCGATGACCAGGATCTCGCCGTAAGGCGTCACCAGGACCGGTGCGTAGTAGCCGGAATCGCCCGCCACCACCCACACCTTGTCGGTGTCGAAGGTGCGCCCGCCGTCGATCACGGAGAAGCCGGCGTCGATGTTGTCGGCTGCGGCCTCGCGGAAAGCGTCGGTGTCGCCGTAGGCCACGCCGGCGATGCTCATCGCCCCGTTGGCGTCGATATCGACTTCGACGAAGCCCAGCACGTTGACGTTGGCCGCGCTGCCCGCCACGTCGACTGCCATCCTCGCGCCATGCTCGAGATAGAATAGCGGCAGGTTGCTGTCGTGCTGGGGGTCGGCCAGGTAGTCGCTGTTGCTCAACGTGTTGTCGGCCCGGGTCACGAACTGGAAGCCGCCGACATTGGTGAGGAGCGAGCCGTCGGCCTGCGGCGTGATGCTGACCGAGGGGTTGCTGTCGATCGAGCCGTCCTTGTTCAGGATGGCGAAGTGGAGCTGCTCGTCGGTCTCGAGGAACACCGAGTTGCCGAAATTCAGCAGCACCTGGCCCGAGTCGCTGTTCATCAGGCCGAGGCGCGCCAGGGTCGCGTCGGCGATCGTCAGCGCCGAGCCCGTGTTGCCGTCGCGGTCGAGCAACTGGCCGGCCGTGTTGGTGGCGTAGAACAGAACGTCGGCGCCCTGCGACAGGGTCGCGAGATCGACCTGGACGGGATCGACATGCAGGAAGTTGCCGGACGGCGCGCCGGCGCCGAGCGAGTCGAACTGCACGCCGTTGCCGGCGTTGGTGGCGGCGATCGCCAGGGTTGCGACATTGACGGTCAGGATGAGCGGCGCGCTGGCCGGTCCGAAATCGGTGCCGTCGGGAAGCTGCTCCTGCATCGTCACGTTGTAGGTGCCGTTTCCGAGCTGGGCACCGCCGGTGCCGATCTGGACTCCGGTGGTGGTCTGCCACTGGCCGTCGAGGTCGGCCACCGCCGACACAAGGATCGGCAGCATCTGCTGAGTCGCCGTATCGAAGAACTGGATCAGCGCGGTGTCGCCGGCCACGATCTTGTTGGTGTATTGCGAAATCCACTGGGCGGTTGTCGGCAAGCCACCATTTGCGGTGCCGGTGTTGGTGTTGCCATTGTTCAGGCCTGTCCAGCCGAACTGCAGGTCGAAGGCTTGCGTCAGGGTGAGGGTGGGGTTCGGCGTCCCTTCCACCGCAGAGCTGCCGGAACCCACCGTCGGCAGGCCGTCGCCGTTCTGGCCCGCAAACGCTCCGTTCGCCTGGAAGGCGCCGCTGACGATCTGGCCGGCGACCGGCGCCGCAGGCATCGGCGCGAACTGGCTGTTGTACTGGAACGCCAGCAGCCCGGACGGCAGCGAGAGCTGCGGATTGACGTTGAGCTGGAGCTGGCTCGGATTGTTGTTGTACTGCACGGAGGCTTGGCCGTCGGCGGCCATCGAGGTCAGCGCACCCTGGATTTGCCCCGCCGTGCCGTTCGAGGTGGCGTAGAAGTCGATCACCTTCTGGTCGCCGCCGCTCTCGGACAGCACGAGCTGGTACCAGTAGACGCCGTTGTTGGCGGGAGTCGCGGGAGTCGGCAGGTTGTTGATGATGAAGGTGCCGGTCAGGTTGGTGCCGCCCGAGGCACCGGTCCAGCCGGTCGTCGACGATCCCGCGATGTTGTAGTTCTGCCAGATGCTGCCGCCGGTGGTGTAGGTGAGCGGCACGTAGGTGAAGGTGCCGTTGCCGGTGTAGATGCCGAGCTGCAGCGTCACGTCGGGCGCGATCACCGTGCCCGCCGCGATGCCGCTCACGATGAGCTGCAGGCTCGAGGTCTGGGTCGGAATCAGGTAGTCCGTCTGGCTTGTCGGCACGGCGATGTAGTTGGCGCCGACCGGCTGGATGTAATACGGGTCGGTCTCGCCCGGGCCGTAGACGTAGAGATCGATGTTGCTGACGTTGGGGCCCGAGGACGACGACAGCGGCACCAGCGGACCCGGCGTCAGGCCGTTCGACAGGTTGTCCGAGAAGGCCGAGCCGTAGACGTTCGACCGGTTGAAGAATTCCTCGCTGTAGGCGTCGTTGTGCTGATAGGTCGGGGGCGTGCCGATGCGGTTGAGGTCGAAGGCGTAGGACGACGATTGGTAAATCGTGTTGTTGAGATCGACAGGGCCGCCACCGAGATTGCTGGCGCTGGCCGCCGCGCGATCCATCGGATTCGACGACTGGGCCTGGGAGTTCCAGTAACCGGCGGTGAAGCCGGTGAAGAACGGCGTGAAGATGTTGCCCCACTCGTTGTTGGCCGAGGGGTTGAACTGGTTTGCGGACATGCCGCTGCCGGGAATGTCGTAGGGCTGCGAGAGTACGCCGCCCTGAAACGACTGCCACAAGGTCGCGTAACCCTGTCCGGCGGCATAGAGGTTGTCCTGCAGAGTCGACTGGCTGATCGCGAAGTAGCCTTGGGTCTGGCTGCCGGCATTCGGGCTGAACACGAAGTAGGTGCCGGCGTCTCCCCAGCCGCCGGCGGTGGCAAAGTTCACCGACTGGACGTTGTACGAGTAGTACTGCGAATTGTGCCAGATGCCGTTGGAATCGGGCTCGCCGTTGGTCATGCCGGAGATGTTGACCTGGCCCGCCGTCGCAGTGAGCGTGACAAAGGCGTTGAGGTAATCCGACCAGTTGCTCGACGGATAGAACTGGGTGCCGAAATTGCCGTTGGACGGCGAGATCACCATCGAGGTCGAGCCGTCGAGCGGGCTGTAGGGCGTGGTGCCCGTCGGCGCTTTCGGGTACTCGAGCGCCGCCGCCGACTCTGCGGTGGTAAGCGCATTCGTCATGGCCGTGCCGGTGATGGCGTAGCCGCGCGAGGCGCCGGTGAGCGATGAGATGTTCACCGCGAGATGCTGGCCGTAGCCCGGGATCGCCGTCAGGTCGCCCTGGTCGGACGCCGTGTTCTCCAAGGTGAACTCGAACTGCGAGTAGCCGTAGTTCCAGTTCTGCACGTTGGGCTGGATATTGCCCTCGGTGCTACCGATCAGGCTGACCAGATTGTTATGCGTCGCCGGGTTCTCGCTTTGCAGCAGCAGGTAGATCGCGCCGCTCGAGACGGTGGGAGTTGCCGCATCGGTGAGGTCGATGGTGACGTTGTAGTTGCCGTCCGCGCCCAGGGTGACGTTCGAGGTGATGCTGCCGTTGGCGATCAGCGGCGTCCAGTTGGGCGATGCGCCGGCGATCGGCGAGACGTAGTCGGAGGGCGGTGCATTATTCCACAGGTAGGCCCACACACCTCCCTGCGTGCCGGTGCCGCCGGTCCCCGTCGAGGAACCCGTCACCTGCTCAAGGAAGGCAGGCGACATGTGGAAGGTCAGCGTGGTGGTCATGACGGAAGTCTCCGGGTCTCTCTGGCGGTTCGGGAAGCGGCCCGCTCGTCGCGGTTATTCTCGATGGTTGTGGCGACGATGGCGCATGGGCGGAGGAAGTGTCGTCCAGGCAGGACGCGCGCAGCAAGCTAAAAGACCCGGCGACAATCGCTCCACCGTGATGCCAGCTCTTTCGTCGATTATTTGCCGGGCTTCGTCGATTGGTTTGACCACATGGCGACAGCGCGCCGCCGATCGCGTCGTGGCTCCTCGGAGGAGGGAACATCGCCAGGACAAGGACGATCCAAGGCCGATGCCATTAGCGGCCAATCGACTGGAAGGATAAATCGGGGACGGTTGGCCGCCTTGACAGCGATTCGGCCAGACTGCACACGGACGGGATGACCAGCGCGCTCAGCCTTCGTCCCGGTGATCGCGTTCCGGATTTCGCCCTGCCCGGGCTCGACGGCAAGCTGCGCAAGTTCATCTGGTCGTTCACCGGCACGCCGGTCTGTCTGCTCGCGGTCGACACCCTGGCGACGCTGGAGGCGGCGCCGTTCGCCGCCTGGCTCGCGGCCTGCGCCGACGCCGCGGTCGTGCCGGTGGTGGTCGCGGGCGATCGCGTGGCCGATGCGGCCGCGCCCTGGGCGAAGCTTGGCGGCAGCCCGGAGACGCCGCTGCTGCTCTGCGACGCCGAGCGCAAGTTCCTCCCCGCCCTGCTCGCGCAGGGAACGGGCGGGCTGGGCTTCGGTGCCGGTGGCGGCCTCCTGCGCATTCGGGCGATCGTGCTCGATCCCAACCAGCGGGTGGCCGCGAGCTTCGACAGCCGCGTGCTGCCAGCGGTGTCCGAGGCGATGGCGGCGATCGCCTGCTCGGTACGCGCCGACGGTGGCGCCGACCAGCTTCTCAGGACGCCGATGGCTCCGGTGCTGGTGCTGCCGCGCGTCTTCGAGCTGGAGTTCTGCGCCCAGGTGATCCGCCTGTGGAGCAAGGGGGATCACGCCGACAGCGGCGTGTCGAGCCGCTACGGCAACGTCAACGTCGCGCATCTCAAACGCACCGAAGACTACACCGTCGTCGAGCCGATGATGCAGAAGGCGATCTCCGATCGGCTGGCCTACCGCATCGGCCCCGAGCTCACCAAGGTGTTCGCCTTCGACCGGCAGTTCACCTTCGATTCGCATGTCGTGCTGTCCTACTCGGCCGAGGGCAAGCACTTCTTCGGGGCCCATCGCGACAACGGCGCGCCGACGACCGCCGACCGTGCCTTCGCCGTATCGCTGAACCTCAACGACGATTTCGAGGGCGGCGAGCTGGTGTTTCCCGAATACGCCGCCGTGCGCGTCAGCCCGCCGCCGGGCGCCGCCGCCGTCTTCTCCTGCTCGCTGCTGCATCAGGTCCTGCCCGTGACCCGCGGCCGCCGCTTCGTGCTGACGACGTTCTTCCGGCAGAAGTGACTCGCTTCTCCCCAGCGAAGCTGCCGGGGTGTGGATACATCTATCATGTCCCTCCCCCGTCATCGGGGGTCATCGGGGGAGGTGCCCCGTCATACGGGGCGGAGGGGAAGGCCGCAGACACGATGCTTCTGATTTCGACGTCGGAGTCGGAGCAATCCAGACTGTGGCCTTCCCCCTCCGGCCCTCCGGACCACCTCCCCCGATGACGACCCGATGACGGGGGAGGGATTGAAGATGTGCCGGGGCGGACTAGGTCCGCGGCAGCGGATCGTTCACCCCGTCGAGCGGCCAGATGGGGCGGCGCAGGCGGGTGAACTTCAGGCGGCCCAAGTCGGGCGAGCAGATGCCGCCAGAATCGACCACCACGACCTCGCGGGCGATCGGGCCGTAGGCGGCCCGGAAGTGCTGGACGCTCTTCACGACCAGCACGCTCTTCGTCGTCGGATCGATGCCCTGGCTGAGGAAGACCTGCAGGTCGATGGTCTGGACGCGCCGCGAGATGGTGACGACATCGATGCTGCCCAGGCGCAGCACCGCCGTCGGGCCCATGGTGGTCTCGACACCGGCATTCATCGGCCCGTCGTTCCTGAAGACGCCGTCGGACAGCATCTTCACCACGGCCTTGGCCTTCACCGGCGCGCCCATCGTCGGGTCGGTGTGCCCGCCCAGGCTGACGTCGATATTGGCGCCGACGCCCGCCTGCATCGCCTGCTGCACCGTCGCCGGATCGTAGATGGTACCGAACGCGACGTTCTCGATCCCGGCGTCCAGAAGCGCCTGCAGCACCGGCGTGGTGTCGTTGTAGCCGCCGCCCCCGGGATTGTCGGTGCCGTCGGCGATCACCAGCGGACCCTTCTTTCCAACGCCGGCGCGCGCGGCGGCGATGCCGTCGGCGATCGACTGGAAATCTTTCACCGCGCCCTCCTCGCGGCGGCGCCACATGTCGTCGATCAGCTCGAGCGCGATGGCGCGGGCGCGCGTCTCGCTGCCGGGCTCGTGGCTGACGGCAATCGACGGGCCGGTATAGGGAATGTCGGCCCAGGTGAAGCCGGCCTGGATGCCGACGACGTCGATGCCCGGCTCCTGCTCGAACCGGTCGGCCTTGGCCAGCAGGTCGAGCATCAGGCCGGGCTTCGTGGTGCGGCCGTGCTCCGCGCCTTCCAGCATGGCGGGCTGCACCAGGAGGCAGCGCGGCTGCTTCTTGCCTTCCATCGCCTGCTGCACCAGCGCCGCCGCCTGCGTGGCGCGCTCGTAGCCGTCGATGTGCGGATAGGTGCGATAGCTCACCAGCGCATTGGCGTTCCTGGCCATGCGCTCGGTCGCATTGGCGTGCAGGTCGAGCGTCGTGGCGATCGGCACGTCGGGGCCGACCACGCCGCGCAGAAGCTCGAGCAGCGCGCCCTCGGCATCGTCCTCGGTCTCGCTCACCATGGCGCCGTGCAGCGACAGGCAGACGCCGTCGAGCTTGCCGGCCCCGCGCGCCACGCCGACGATGCGATCGCGAATCGTCTCCCAGCAGTCGCGCGTCAGCTTGCCCGACGGCGTCGCATTGGCCGCCCCGCCCCACACCGGCTGCCAGCCATACTGCTTCGCCGCATCGATGTAGCCGCCGACCTCGTTTCGCGTGCCGGTGAAGTGCGGGACCATCGCCTCGCCCTCGATCAGCCAGCGCTTGCGGTAGTCGTCGAGCGTGGTCGGCAGCATCGAGAAGGTGTTGGTCTCGTGCATGAACTGCGCGATCAGAACACGGTACGCCATGGCCCTTTCCCTGGTTTACAGCTTCGCCGTCTTGAGCCACTCGGCCTGGCCTTCCTCGCCGTCGACACCCATCGATTCGAGGAAGCGGCAGACCATCATGTAGTAGCCGATGGTGAGCGTGAGCTCGACCAGCGCGCCGGGCGACAGGAAGGCGGCGACGGCCTTCAGGGTGCGGTCTGAGGCGCGCACGTTGCGCACCACGTCGTCGGTGTAGCGCAGCACGGCCTTGTCGTTGTCGCTGAAGGCCGGCGACTCGACGGTGGCCTCGCGCAGGGCGGCGATCTTTTCCTCCGGCACGCCGACCTCGCGAGCGATGCGCTCGTGCTGGAACACCTCGTAAGCGGCGCGACTCACGCGGCCGACGCGCAGGATCGCGAGCTCGCGCAATTGCGCGTCGAGCTCGCAACGATGCAGCAGCGCATTGCCCATGCGCGTGAAGCCTTTGATGCCGCTCTCGGAGTTGGCCAGCATACGGTAGATGTTGAGGTGCGGGCCGAGCTTCTGCAGGAACTCGGCGTGCCGGCCCTCGGCCTTCTCGACGTCGTAGTACGGAATGCGCGACATGGTCTCCCCTTCTTCTCCTCCCAAGCGAAGCTTGGGGAGGTGTCGCCGTCTGCGGCGACGGAGGGATCATGGCTCAGGCGGACCGCGGGCGTCCCGCCCGCTCATGCTCATCTCATGAATCACGAGCGGGCGAGACGCCCGCGGTCCGGAAGATTCATGGCCCCTCCGTCGCGTAAGACGTGACACCTCCCCAGCAAAGCTGGGGAGGCGACTGAACGCAAACTTGTCAGATCAGTCCGCGCCTAACCAGAGGATTGAGCCAGCGGCCCCAAGGGCCCGTCAGCACGATCGGCTTCTCGAGAACGATCAGGGCGATGCACGGGTCACCCGGATCGGCGATCGGCTCGTGCTGCTCGGGGCCGGGGCCGACGGCAAAGTCGCCGACAGCATAGTTGCCTGTCGAATCGGTGTACCCGCCCTGCAGGACCACCGTGTACTCGGTGCCGACATGGCGATGCACCGGCAGGCCGCGGCCCGGAGCCAGCCGCAGCAGCGAGACGCGGTGCGTGTCGCCCGGCAGGCCGAGACGGATTTCCTCGAAGCCGCCCATCGCGCGCCGCCAGGTCGCAGCGGAATCGAGATGCCGCAGCAACGGTGACGGCGCCCATTCGAAGCCGGGACGTCGCGCCGCCTGTCCGCTCGATTGGCCGGAGGGCAGACGCGCCTCGACCGGCACCGCATCGATGGCGGCAAGCGCGCGCTGCAGCGCCGCGTCGCCGGGCTCCAGATCCGCCGCCGGCTCGCTCTCCAGCATCGCGCCGGCGAGCGCGCCCAGCCGGCCGACCGTCCGCCGCGCATCCTGGTCGAGCGCGACGTGCAGCGCCACCGCGAGCTCGGGGCCGGCCGCCAGCGTGCCGGCCGCGTAGTCCAGCAGCAGCTCGTCGGGGGCCGGGTGGCGGCTACTCATAACGCGTCCTTCTCCAGTGCCTGGCGCAATCGCCCGAGGGCCATGCGAATGCGCGACTTCACGGTGCCGAGCGGCAGCTTCAGCTCGTCGGCGATCGCGGTGTGCGACTTGTCCTCGAAGAAGGCCTTCTGGACGACCACCAGCTGATCCGCCGAGAGCGTGCGCAGCAGCTCCTGCATACGGCTATACGTCTGGCCGGCGAGAACGGATTTGTCGGCGTCGTCGTCCCCGGGGGCGAAGACCGTCAGCCAATCCTCGGTCTCTATGGCCGGCTTGCCGGCGCGGCGCAACAGGTCGATCCGCTTGTTGCGGGCAATGGTGTAGATCCAGGTGGCGGCGGAGGCCCGGCTGCGGTCGAAGCTGGCGGCCTTGCGCCACACCACGATCAGCGCCTCCTGCGCCACTTCCTGCGCGATGTCGGAATCGGCGCCGCCGCGCATCAGGAAGGCCTTCACCCTGGGTGCGAAGTAGCGGAATAGCCCGGCGAAGGCCGCGCGATCCTGGTGGGTCGCAATGGCCTCGATCAGGTCGGCAGCTTCCTCGGGCGACAGCATTGCCGCGACTTTACGCCAGGGAAGCCGCCGAACCTAAGGGTCAGGCCCGGGCGAGGGCCGGGGGATTCGCGCCGAGGTCCCAGAACAGCCCGGTCATCAACCTGAGCCCCTCGCGCGCGACCGGCGCCAGCAGGTGCTCGTTCGGAGCATGCTGCGAGCAGGCGGCGTAGGAATGCGGCACCCACACGGTGGGCAGGCCGAGGATGTCGGTGAAGACCTCGTTGGGCAGCGAGCCGCCGAGATTGGGCAGCATGTTGGGCTTCTGGCCCGCTGTCTTCTCGATCGAGCTGGCGGCGAACCTGGCCCACGGATTTTCCGGGTCGAGGCGCGTTGCGTGCATGATCACGTCGCGCGCCGCCTCGAGCTCGATGTCCTGGTAGCCGTGGCGGTCGAGATGGCGGCGCAGCGCCGGCAGGATGTCGTGCGGATCGGTGCCGACGACGAAGCGGAGCTGGCAATAGGCGATGGCCGAGGGCGGGATGGCATTGACCGGCCGGTCGGGATTGCCGGTTTTGAAAGCCAGCACCTCGAAGCTGTTCCAGCCGAACACGCGCTCGACCGGCGTCAGCGACTCCTCCCCCCAGTTGGGATCGATGGCGGGCGCGCCCTCGCCCGCGTCGATATGCGCGTCGGCGAGTGCGGCGCGCACCGAGTTGGTGAGCGTGGTCGGCCGCCACTCCGGCACCTTTATCTGGCCGCGCCGGTCCGTAATGGTGGCGAGCGCGTGTGCCAGCACGATGCCGGGATTGGAGAGCAGCCCGCCCCAATTGCCCGAGTGATGGCCGCCCTCGCGATAGGTGAGCTTGAGGTTGAAGTTCATGGTGCCACGCGTGCCACCGAAGATGGTCGGCCGGCGATGATCGAGGCGCGGGCCGTCCGAGCCGATCAGCGCGTCGGCCTTGAGCGCGGCCTTGTTGGCCGTGCAGAAATCGGCCAGGCCCGGCGAGCCGGTCTCCTCGCCGGTCTCGATCAGCACGGTCGAGTTGAAGCCGAGCGCGCCGCGCTCCTGCAGCACGCAGGCGAGGGCGGCGATGTTGATGGTGTGCTGGCCCTTGTTGTCGGCCGTGCCGCGGCCGTAGAGCCGGTCGCCCTCGATCACGATCTTCCACGGCGACAGGCCGGTGCGCCACTGGTCGTCCTGGCCGCGGATCACGTCGCCGTGGCCGTAGGTCAGCACGGTGGGCTTGGCCGGATCCTCGATGCGACGGGCGATCAGGAATGGCCCGTACTCGGCGCGGGGATTGGGCAGCACGGTGCAGTCGTAGCCGAGCTTCTGCAGCGACTCGGTCATCTCGCCCGAGACGTACTGCTGCAGCGCCGGCATGGAGTCCTTCTCCTGGCTGGTGGTCGGGATCGCCACCCGCCGCTGCAGCTCGGCCAGAAAGCCGCCTTCGTCGAAGTATCTTTCCGCGCGCGAAATGGCGCCGTCCCGGGTTCCGTTCGTCATCATTCCTGTCCTGTTCACGCCACAGACTAGCAGATTAGCACCGTTACGACCGCGACAGGGCTCCCGCCACGAAGGCCGCCGCGAGGGCCAAGGCGCCCAGCCAGGCCCGGCCTGGGTGGGCGGCGGCGCGCGCCGACAGGCGCACGATCGACTGGCACCAGGCGGGCTTGCCGTTGATCCACACCGCCGTCAGCAGGCCGGCCACGCAGCCGATCAGGACGGCGTAGGAGACGTGGTTCAGCGCCACGCTCCAGTCGTGCCGATAGGCGGCCCAGCGCGAGAACGCCGTGGCGACGACGATGACGGCAAGCACCGCCGCGGCCGGCAGCAGCATCGGCCACAGCACGATGGGCTGGCGCTGCGGTCCCTCAGTCTCCTCGGTCTGCAACGCCGCCGCGGTGATGAACGCCATGAACCCGCCCGAGCTCAGCAGCAGGAACGCCAGTCCAGCGCTCACAGCCCGGATCCCCCAAGTGGCGGACACATCTCATGTCCCTCCCCCGTCATCGGGGGAGGTGGCCCATTGGGCCGGAGGGGGACAGCCTCAGTCCGGCCTTCTCCGACTACGACGTCGGAATCAGAAGCATCTTGTGTGCGGCCTTCCCCCTCCGCCCCGTATGACGAAGCACCTCCCCCGATGACGGGAGAGGACTGGAACATGTTCACGCCGTAGCGTTGCCCACGCCCCGTTGATCTCCATGCCATTGCCGTCACCACCACCCAAGCCTGCCCGCCATGCCGTGGGTTGTTTAGCGTCCATCGCAGCCGCGGCATAGGGGTTGTTGGCCGGCTGGCGTGAGAGGGCAAACTGTAGGCAAGATGGCGCTTTCCGGGAGGGCAGAATGCTGACATCGGGACGCGTGGTTTTCACCGACATGGAAGAGGTCCACTACGGCAAGCCGGCCGACCGCTCGGTGGCGGAGCTGGTCGAGGGCTATGGCGCCGAGCGCGTGCTGGTGATGGCGAGCGGCACGCTCAACCGCGAGACCGACGAGGTCGAGAAGGTGCGCCGCGCGCTGGGCAACAAGTGCGTCGGCACCTTCGCCAGCATGCCGGCGCACTCGCCGCGCTCGGCGGTGATCGCCGCCACCCGGCAGGCGCGCGAGGCCAGGGCCGACCTGATCGTCACCCTGGGCGGCGGCTCGATCACCGACGGCGCCAAGGCCGTCCAGCTCTGCCTCGCCAACGACATCGGAAGCGTCGAGGAGATGGATCGCCTGCGCCCGCCGAGCGAGATCAAGGCGCCGACAGTGCGCCAGATCTCGATCCCGACCACGCTGTCGGCCGGCGAGTTCTCCGGCATCGCCGGCGTCACCAACGAAGCAACCAAGGTCAAGGAGCTGTTCCGGCACCCGCTCACGATCCCACGCGCGGTCGTCCTCGACCCCGAGGTGACGCGGCACACGCCGATGTGGCTGTTCCTGTCGACCGGCATCCGCGCCGTCGATCACTGCGTCGAAGGCGTGTGCTCCAACGAATCGACCGAGTTCACCAACGCCTCGGCCCTGCACGGCCTCGCGATGCTGGCGCGCGGCCTGCCGCGCGTACTGGCCGATCCGAAGGACATGAAGGCGCGGCTCGATTGCCAGATCGGCTCGTGGCTGTCGATGGGCGGGCTGGCGGCCGGCGTGCCGATGGGCGCGAGCCACGGCATCGGCTACGTGCTGGGCGCGGTGTTCGACGTGCCGCACGGCCACACCTCCTGCATCATGCTGCCGTGGGTGATGCGCTGGAACAAGCCGGCCAATGCCGACAAGCAGGCCGCCGTCGCCGCGGCAATGGGCCATCCCGGCAAGGACGCCGGCGACGTCTTGGACCAGTTCATCGCCGGCCTCGGCATGCCGCGCACGCTCGGCGCGGTGAAGATCGGCCGCGAGCATTTCGAGCGCATCGCCAAGCAGGCGATGGGCACGCCGTGGGTGCCGCGCAATCCCCGCCCCATCTACGGGCCGGCTGAGGTGCAGGAGATCCTGACCCTCGCTGCCTGAGACCGGAGAGAAAGACCGATTGATGACCACCAGCATCGTGCCCACCAGCACGCCGTTCAACTACAACCTCGGCGTCGACTACGAGACCTGGGAGAACGGACGCACCGGGCGCAGCATCAGCGCCGACCTCGACCAGATCGGCCAGTACTTCAAGCTGGTGCGGACCTATCACGATGCGGCGGTCGGTGTGGCGCCCGGCAGCGCGCCGGTCATCGATCCGACGCAGGCCGCGGCGATCACCTACGTCGTCGGCCATCCCGGCATGCAGCTGGTCATGGGCACCAACAACAATGCGGTGGCGAGCGGCGGCTTCGGCACGGCGTGGTCGGCCGGCCTGATGACCAGCTCGACCTACACCGACCAGTGGGTGCAGATGATCATCGGCGCCTTCGGCAGCGTCGCCAACGTCGAGGCGTCGCTGGCGCTGATCCAGATCGGCAACGAGCTCGATGTCAACGGGCCGCCGCCCAACGATCCGGCCTTCCCGAGCTACCAGGGCTGGATCAACGCGGCCTTCACAAACCTCCAGACGTCGCTGGCCAGTGCCGGGCTGGGCTCGATCCCGGTGTCGACGACGATCGCCAACTATCCTGCCACGCCCTCGGCCAACCCGATCGCCTTCAACACGACGCAGCACATCATCAGCAACTGGAGCGCGGGCTGGAACGCGAACACGCCGATGGTGTTCTTCAACCAGTATACCCAGGCGGTGAGCGGAGAGCCGGCAAAGTCGACGGACTACCAGTACGACATCAACTACTTCACCGGGGTGAGCACCAGCCTGCCGGGCACCGCCGAGGTGGCGATCGGCGAGACCGGCTACTCGACCTTTTATGGGCAAGCCAACCAAGTGAACGTCTACCAGCAGATCGTGAGCTGGCTCGACGGCCAGTACACGACCTCGAACCACATGACCGTGCCGCTGTTCCTGTTCGACGCGTTCGACCAGCCGGCGATCACCAACTGGGAGGGCCAGTACGGCATTTTCTCGCAGAGCGCCACGTACCAGCCGTCGGGCCTGAAGCCGGGTCTCGCGCTGCCCGCGTGGTCGGCGACGCCGATCGACACGCAGATGGCCGGCAGCGGCAACGACGTGATGTACTCGGCCGCGCCCGACGCGAGCTTCCTGGCGGGCGCCGGCAACGACGTCGTCGTCGCCAGCGCCGGCACCAACAACCGGCTGATCTTCTGGGACGAGGCGCAGAGCTTCGCGGTGTCGATCGCGGCCGGCCAGAAGGCGCTGACGGTCCACGACAATAGCGGCGCCCACGGCACCGACAGCATCTTCAACATCCAGTTTCTGCAATACGCCGACCAGACTATCGACCTCGCCTCGCTGGTCGAGGCCGCCAACCTGCCGGCAGACAGGTTCGCGCCGGTGATCGAGCTCTACGGCGCCTATCTCGACCGCGCGCCCGATGCGACGGGCCTGCACTACTGGCTGGCCCGGTTCGGCGAGGGTATGGACCTCGCCGACATCGCGAAGAGCTTTTACACCTCGGCCGAGGCCGTCGCCCTGCGGCCAGTGATGCACAGCCCAAGCGAGCTGGTCATCGCCGCCTATCAGGACGCGCTGGGCCGTGCGCCGGACGCCGGCGGCCTCGCCTACTGGGTGGCGGAGGTTTCAGCCGGCCGCATGCCCGAGGACAAGTTGCCTTTAGCCATGGTGCTGGGCGCGCTGGCCTCCGGCGGCGGCAGCGCCGATGCGGCATTCGTCGCCAACCATGTCGCCGTCGGCGCCTACTTCGCGCTCGAGCAGGGCCTGAACGACATCGTGCAGGCGCACGCCGTGGCCGCTCTCACCGACGGCACGGCGGCCAGTGTCATCGCCGCCAATCAATTGACCGACACCTACGCCACCGCAGCCGCGACGGCCGACACCGCCGAGCTGGTGGTGACGCTGGTCGGCATCGCCAGCCAGGTCCACGTCTGACAGGACTGGAGGTGGCATAGACGCTGATACATTATTTCCGCGTCGAGCAGGCCACCTGGTGGCGTTGCCTCTCGGGGCTGGCGAAAGTCATCGAAGAATTTCTGGACGCATGTCACGCGGGCCTACCCAGCCTCGTCATGGTATCGGAACCAACCGAAGGGAAACTGCCATGACTGCCAGACTCGATCCCCTTGCCGCCGCCCCGTCGCTGATGAAGCAATGGCACCGCACCTCGCTCGCGATTGCCGCCAGCCTCGAGCCGAGCCTCGTGGCACTCGTCGAGATTCGGGCCTCCCAGATCAACGGCTGCGCCAACTGCCTCAACATGCATACGGCGTTCGCGCGCGAAAACGGCGAAACGGAGCAGCGCCTCTACTTGCTGCCGGCGTGGCGCGAAGCCCCCTGCTATACCGACCGAGAGCGCGCCGCGCTCGCCTGGACCGAGGCCATGACGCGGCTCTCCGAAGGACATGTGCACGAGAGCGCCTACGAGGACCTGAAGGGTCAATTCACGGGCGAGGAGCAGGTCAAGCTCACGTTGATGATCAACGTCATCAACGGATGGAACCGCATCGCGGTCGGCTTCGGCTACTGGGTCGAGCCGGCGGCCGTAAAGGCCATGGCCAAGGCCGCCGCTTGATGTCGAACGCAATGACCGGGGACGCAGCGGCGAGTTTCAACCCGCTGCGTCCGAAGCTTCTTCGCGTCGCCTACCGCATGCTCGGCTCCGTGGCCGACGCCGAGGACATGGTGCAGGAGGCCTTCATCCGCTGGATGAAGGCCGACCGCGCCGACGTGCGCGAGCCCGAGGCATTCCTGCGCCGCACGGTCACGCGCCTGTGTCTCGACCAGCTCAAGTCTGCGCGACACCGGCGTGAGACCTATATTGGTCCCTGGCTTCCCGATCCCATCGTTGAGGAGAAGGACGAAGAAGACGTCACCTTGCCGCTGATGCTCGCGCTGGAGCGTCTTTCTCCACTCGAGCGGGCAGCCTTTCTGCTGCACGACGTGTTCGGCCTGGAATTCGAGGAGGTCGCGGCGACCATCCAGCGCGGCCCCGCCACCTGCCGCCAGCTCGCAGCCCGTGCCCGCACCCACGTCCGCGAGGCAAGACCCCGGTTTCAGGTGGAAAAGCAACGAGGCCTCGCGCTCGCCAAAGCCTTCTACGCCGCCTCGCGCAATGGCGACATGAAGGCGCTCGCTGCGATGCTGTCGGCCGATGTCGGCCTGCACGCCGATGGCGGCGGCAAGCGTCCGGCGGCCACCCAGCCGATCCTCGGCTTCGATGCCGTCCTGAAGTTCCACGACGGTCTGGCGACCTTCTTCCGGAGGAACGGCTCGAAGCTCGTCCATACCGGTTTCGTCAGTGGATTGCCGGGATTCATCACTCTGGAAGCCGATGGCGAACTGCAGACGACCGCACTCGACATCGAGGACGAAAAAATCGCGGCCATCTACGTGGTGCGCAACCCCGACAAGCTGAAGCACCTGCACTTGCAGTAGGCGTCGGAGAGCCTACTGCCGACCAAGCCGAAGCTCATCGACGCGCAGGTCCAAGCAACGGCAGGCTGGGGCCGGCGCACCTTCCCTGAACTCCGCCGTTACACCCGCCCCTTCCGCTTCGCCACCGCCTCGGCGAGCAGGCAGAGGATCTCCCACATCATCGTCACGCCGACCAAGGCCGTGTTGCCGCTCATGTCGAACGGCGGCGAGACCTCGACCACGTCGCCGCCGACCAGGTTGAGGCCGCGCAGGCCGCGCAGCAGGCGCTGCGCCTCGTGCGGGGTGTAGCCGCCGATCTCGGGGGTGCCAGTGCCCGGCGCATAGGCCGGATCGAGGCCGTCGACGTCGAAGCTCACGTAGGTCGGGCCGCCGCCGACCACGCGGCGCGCCTCGGCGATCACCTTCTCGACGCCGAGGTCGAAATATTCCTCGATGGTGATGACGCGCATGCCCTGCTCGACCGCCCAGTCGTTGTCGTCGCGCTTGTAGAGCGAGCCGCGGATGCCGATCTGCACCGTGCGCCTGGGGTCGAGCAGCCCTTCCTCGACGGCGCGGCGGAAGGGCGTGCCATGGGTGTACTTGTAGCCGCCGAAATAGGTGTCCCAGGTGTCGCTGTGGGCGTCGAAATGCACCATGCCGAGCGGCGCCTGACCGGAGGCGATGCCGCGCATGATCGGCAGGGTGATCAGGTGATCGCCGCCGGCGGAGAGCGGCACCGCGCCGGCGGCGTGGATTTTGGCGAAGAACTTGTCGATGCGCTCGAGCGAATCGTCAACGCTTGCCGGGTTGACCGGGGCGTCGCCGAGATCGCCGCAGCGCGCCAGCTCGTAGGGCGCCACGCGTGTCACGTGATGGACGCGGCGCATCATGGTCGAAAGGTCGCGCATCTGGCGCGGGCCGTGGCGGGCGCCCGGCCGGTTGGTGGTGCCGCCGTCCCACGGCACGCCGACGATGCCGATCTCGACCTCGGCCGGGTCGCGGAACAGCGGCAGGCGCATGAAGGTGGCGACGTCGCCGAAGCGTGGCACCACCGTGCCGGCCACCGGCTGGGGAAAATCGGTCATGGCTTCAAGAGCGCCTTGCGGGCAACGACGAACTCCTCGACGGCGGCAACAAAGCGATCGGCCTCGGGCTCGCCGATCATGATGTTGAGAGCGACGAAGCCGCGCCGCGCGATCCAGATGCCGGCCGCCAGCATGTCAAAGAAGAACAGCTCCTTGGCGTCCTGGTTGCCTGACGCAATGTCGGCGGCGGTGCGAATCGGTCGCGTCGTGGCGTGCGCCGTCATCATCGAGCCGATGCCGGAGAACTGGAAGGCCACCTTCTCGCGCGCGCAGATCGCGTTCAGGCGTTCCCGGATACGTTCGCCGCGCTCGTTCAGCTCCCTGGCGGCGGCGGGCGTGTAGACCTCGCCGTAGCCGGTCGCGCCGGCCGCCATGGTGAGCGCGTTGTTGTTGAAGGTTCCGGCGTGCGGCAACGCGTCCGGCCTGGCCGGATCGAACAGCTCCATGATGTCGCGCCGCCCGCCAAAGGCGCCGAACGACATGCCGCCCCCGATGTACTTGCCGAGCGTCGTCATGTCGGGGATCACGCCGGTCTTCTCCTGCAGGCCGCCCGGCGACAGGCGCGAGGTCATCACCTCGTCGAAGATCATGGTGATGCCGCGATCCCTGGTTTCCTGGCGCACCATCTGCAGGAAGGCGAGATCGCCCGGCAGGCAGCCGTGGCTGCCCTGCATCGGCTCGAGCAGGACGGCGAACAGCTCTTCGCCGTGCTTTGCCAGCAACGCGCGCGTGCCCTCGACGTCGTTGTAGGGAGCGACGACGTACTCGTAGGGCATGTTCACCGGGCTGCCGCCGCTCACGAAGTAGAGCACGCCGCCGTGGTAGCCGCCGTGGAACACCATGACCTTGGTTGCACCCTTGCGGCCGTTGCGCTGGGCGAACACTCGGGCGCCGGCGAGCGCCATCACGTTGCCCTCGGTGCCCGAGTTGGTGAAGCGCACCAGGTCGATCGACGGCATGCGGTCAGCGATCAGCTTGGCGAGCCGCGCCTCGTTGGCGTTGCGCCCGCCGTAGTTCCAGCCGTGATCGAGCGCGCGATCGATGGCGGCGCGGATCACCGGATGGGAATGGCCGTAGATGCCGGCCGTGTACTCGCCCAACACGTCGATGTACTCGTGCCCGTCGACGTCCCACAGCCGGCAGCCCTCGCCGCGCGCCACGGTGAGCGGGAACGGCGCGTTGTGCAGCGTCGTGCGCGTATTGCCACCCGGCATCGCCTCGCAGGCGTCGTGGTGGCGTGCCAGGCTCTTCTGGTTGCGGGTGGTGTAGGCCTGGCGGGCCTCGGCGAGCGCGGAGTGCAGGTCCGAATTGACCAGAGCTTGATCGGGCACGGTTCTCTCTCCTCTGTGTGAGGACAGTATCACACCACGTTCAGCTCCCGGATAGGCCGGCCTGCGGAAAGACGTTCATATCCGAACGGCGTGAGGTCGAGCGTGCGATAGCTGCCATGCACAATCAGCTCGGCAACCGCACGGCCGATCGCCGGCGACTGCTGGATGCCGTGCCCGGAAAAGCCGGTGGCGAAGACCAGGTTTTCCATCGCCGGATGGCGCCCGACGATGCCGTTTTGATCGAAGGTATTGTACTCGTAATACCCCGCCCACGAATTCACCACCTTGGCCGCCTCGAAGGCCGGAACGCGCGCGGCCAGCACCGGCCACACCATCTCGTCCCATTCCTGGTGCTGGACTTCCAGCGGCGCGCCGCCGGGATCGTTGCCGTCGGCCGGCGTCGTGCCGCCGATATAGAAGCGGCCCTCGGGCCGGAACCAGGTGCCCGACGGATCGATGGTGAGCGGCGTCACACCGGGCGGCTCGCGCACGTCGAACACGAAGACGGATCGCCGCCGCGGCTCGACCGGCAAGGCGATGCCGGCAAGCGCCGCCACCGCGCCCGACCAGGGCCCGGCCGCCAGCACGATGGTGCGCGCGGCAAGCCGGCCGCCGTCACGCAGCACGACGAAATCTTGGGCCAGTCCCACGACCTCGTCAGCCACGTACGTCACCCCAGCCTCACGTGCCTTGCGGCGAAACGCCTGCATCAGCGCCGGCCCGTCGAACCAGCCTTCATTGGCGACGCCATGCGACGCGAGCGTCACGCCGTCCGTCGACATCCAGGGAAAGCGCCGTCGGAGGGCATCCGCGTCCAGAAGCTCGACGGCGCAACCCTCGCCCTTCTGGATCGCATGATTGGCGCGCAGCACCGCCTCGCCCGCCGTGGTGCCGAGGAACAGGTAGCCCGGCTCCTTCAGCCCGAGATCGACACCCAGCAGCTCGGGGGCACGCCGCAGCACCGAGAGGCCGTAGCGCGACAGGTGAATGTTGAGCGGCGTCGAGAATTGCTGACGTATCGAGCTCGCCGACAGCGCCGACGAGGCGCGCGCGTAGGTCGGATCCCGCTCGATCACCACCACCTTGCCGTCGAAATTGGGATCGGTTGCCAGATGCCAGGCGGTCGATGAGCCCATGACGCCGCCGCCGATGATCACTACCGGAGATGCTGAACTCAACAGACCGTCCTCGTGGCTCGTGATTGCGTGCGCTCCTCTTATGTCACGATGAACACCTCTGTCATCCTGCAGCGAAGCGCCCTCGCCGTCATCCTGGGCGCGGCGCCTGTCCTGGGCGAAGCCGAAGGAAAGGATCTCATCGCCAGCGGCAGCAGAGTGCTCCTTAGCCAACGGTGATGAGATCCTCCGCGGCGCTCAGGATGACATGAGGGAGGGCACGACGACTGAGGAGTACCGCCGCGCTTACCGAATCGCCGGTGCGCTTTGCAGCAGCTCGGCCAGAGGCTCCTTGTAGAACTTGGCCATGGCAGTGGTGCCATGACCGCGGGTGTCGGCACTGGCGGGGATGAGATGGAGGCGGCCGTTGGCGACCTGCTTCATCGCCGCCGCCATGAGGCCGGTCTCGGGCGGATTACGCTCGTCGTCCGCGGCGTTGATGGCAAGCAAGCGCGCCCTGATGCGCGCGAGCCCGGGCGAGGGATCGTAGTCGCCCGACGATTCCCACTGGTAAAGCACGTCGTTGGCATCGGCGGTGAAGGGCGCGGCGAGGCGCTGGTTCAGAAGGTTGTCGGCGGTCTCGCGCGTCGGCGCCGCCTTTTGCAGGGCGAGGTTGCCGCCGTTGGTGCCGATGGCGAAGAACACCGACGCGAACTTGGCCGAGCGCGGCTGCGTGGTGTAGTTGCCGTCCTTCCACTCCGGGTCGTTGCGGATCGAATCGATGATCAACCGCCGCATCATCCAGTTGCGGCTCGACATGGCGGTGGGCTGCGCCGCCATCGGGGCGAGCGCATCCATGAAGTCGGGATACTTCACGCCCCATAGCCAGGTGTGCATGCCGCCCATCGAGTTGCCGATCACCAGGCGGACATGCATGATTCCGAGGCCTTCGGTGAGCAGGCGATGCTGCGCGTCGACCATGTCGGCGTAGTTGTACTTCGGGAACTTGGCCTTGAGCCCGTCCGACGGCTTGGAGGATTTCCCGTGGCCGATGCCGTCGGGGAGGATGATGAAGTATTTCGTCGCATCGAGCGGCTGGCCGGCCCCGAACAGCTCGCCGGCAAAGGCCGGCGTCAGCATGCTCCTGGCCGAGCCGGTCGTGCCGTGCAGCACGAGGACGGGCTGGCCGGTGCGTTCGCCCACCGTCGTGTAGGAAAGCCGCAGCTCCGGCATGACCTCGCCGGTGTGGAACTTGAAGTCCCGCGCGATCCACTCGCCGGTACGCGGCGCTGGATAGTCAGCCGCCGACGCGGCAAGTGGTGCCGCGAGCAGCGCGAGCACCAATACGAGGACGTTTGGCAGTCTGATCTTCATGTCTTTCTCCTTCTCACCCCGGCACCCTCACCCAGCCTTCCATCAGGCGCCGCGCCGAGCGGCTCATCATGACCTTGCCGACCTGCCAGTGCTCGCCATGGCGGCGCACCTCGGCGCCGACCTTCAGCGTGCCGGAAGGGTGGCCGAAACGCACGCGGCCGTCCGCTCCCGCCGGTGCGACGCGATGCACGACAGTGCCCGGGATCGCCGCCGCGGCGGCAATGGCCACCGCCCCCGTCCCGGTCATGGCGTGGTGCAGCACGCCCATCGAGAAGATGCGGGCCAGCAGATCGATGGACTCCGCCTTCACCGCGCGGCCATCTGAGGCAGTGTAGCGGGCCGGTTTGGCGACAAAGGAGAGCTTGGGCGTGTGCGGGCGCCTGGCCGTCGCCTCCTCCGGCGTCTGCGCGTCGCCCATCATCACGGTGGCGAGCGCACGCACCGCCTCGGCGCGGGCAAGCAGCATCTTGTCGCCGTTGACGTCACCCTGCAGCTCGGTGCCCTTGAGCCCGAGGCTTGCGGCGTCGACGAACACGGTGGGGTTGCCGGCATTGATCAGCGTCGCTTCGACCTTGCCGACGCCGGGAACGTCGAGCACGTCGATGTGGTTGCCGGTCGGGAACGTGGCGCCGTTGCCACCGCCCCCGCCACCCTCGCCGTCGTCGGCCGGATCGAGGAATTCCAGCTTCACCTCGGCCGCCGGAAAGGCCACGCCATCGAGCTCGAAGTCCCCCAGCTCCTGCACCTCGCCCCCCTGCATCGGCACGTGGGCGATGATCCTCTTGGCGATATTGGCCTGCCAGATGCGCACGACGGCCTCGCCGTCGGCCGGGCCGTCGAGCAGGCCCATGCTCAGCGCGAACGGGCCGACGGCGGCGCTGAGGTTGCCGCAGTTGCCCGACCAATCTACCAGGGGTCGGTCGATCGCCACCTGGCCGAAAAGGTAATCGACATCGCAATCCGGTCGCGTCGATCTCGCCAGGATGACGACCTTGCTGGTGCTCGAGGTGGCGCCGCCCATGCCGTCGGTCTGCTTGCCGTAGCGGTCGGGGCTGCCGATCACCCGCATCAGCAGGCGGTCGCGCTCGAAGGGGTCCGCCGGCAGGTCCTCGGCGAGAAAGAAGACTCCCTTGCTGGTGCCGCCGCGCATGTAGACGGCGGGAATCCGGAGCTGCTTCATAGGCGCCTCGACAGGATGATGTCAGTTTCGGCGCAGTATAACCCCTATCCTCGCGCAATGATTGGGGATGCGACGGATGCGGGTGCTCGTGGTCGAGGACAATGGCGAGCTGGTCGCCTTGATCGCCCGGGCGCTGGAGCGCGCGGGGCTGGATGTCGACGACGCGCGCACGGTCGCCGACGCCGAAGCGTCGCTCCGCACCATGAGCTATGCCGCCGTGGTGCTCGATCTCGGCCTGCCCGACGCCGACGGCCTCAGCCTGCTCGACCTCATGCGGCGGCGGCGCGACACGACGCCTGTCCTCATCCTGACTGCACGCAGCGGCATCGGGGACCGCGTCAGGGGTCTCGACAGGGGTGCCAGCGACTACCTGGTCAAGCCATTCGCCACGGAGGAGCTGATCGCCCGCCTGCAGGCGCTGCTGCGCCGCGCGCCGGCGTCCGACGGCCATGTCCTGACGCTCGGCAACGTCGCGCTGGAAACCGCTGGCAGGCAGGCCAGCATCGCCGGCAAGCCGGTCCTGGTGCCGGCGCGGGAAGCCGACCTGCTGGAGGTTCTGATGAAGCGCAACGGCCGGCTGGTTTCACACGGGCTGCTCCGTGGTCAGGTCTTTGGCGCCGCGTCGGGCGTGTCGTCCAACGCCATCGAGGTTTATATCCATCGGCTGCGCCGCCTGCTGGCCGATGCCGGCGCCACTGTCCAGATCCACACGATCCGCGGCGCCGGATACCTGATGAAGGCCGATTCGGCCGACGCGGCGTAGCGCTCGGGCGGGCCGCCGCCCGCCGCCCAATCGATCGAGAGACGGGACCGCGCCACCAGCGATGGAACTTACTCCGCCGCAAGTGGCGCTCATAAGCGGGCGAGACGCCCGCGGTCCAGAAAAGCATGAGCGCGACTGGGGTGGCACGCCAACTGGCACGCCCGCGAGCCATGACACCCCGTATTGCCCTGGCTTGCTTGCATCGCGCAGGATGCGGTCCTCTCCACGAAAGGAACCCACATAGTGAAGATCGGCGTCTTCTCTACCTTCATGTCGCCGCTGGCGACACCCGGCATGATCCGTGATTTCGGCCGCCGCGCCGAGAGCATGGGGCTGGAGTCCATCTGGATGGGCGAGCACGTCGCCCTGTTCGACAAGAACACCTACGGCTATCCCGGCTCGAAGGATGGCCGCATTCCCGTGCCCGACGGCGGCGGCATGCTCGACGTCACGGCGACCTTCGGCTTCCTCGCCGCCGCGACGACCAAGGTGCGGCTCGGCACCGGTGTCGCGCTCGTGCCGCAGCGCAACCCGATCTACACCGCCAAGGAGATGTGCACGCTCGACTGGCTGAGCGACGGCCGCATCGATTTCGGCATCGGCGTCGGCTGGAACAAGGAGGAGGTCGAGTCCTGCGGCTATCGCTGGGAGGACCGCGGCAAGCGCTGCGACGAGTTCCTCGAGGTCATGCGCCGGCTGTGGACCGAGCCGGTCGTCGACTTCACCGGCAAGTGGGTCAAGTTCGAGACCATGCGGCTCGACCCCAAGCCGATCCAGAAGCCGCACGTGCCGATCATCGTCGGCGGCTATGCCGAGGCGGCCTTCCAGCGCGCCGTCAAGTTCGGCGCCGGCTGGTACGGATTCAATCTCGACCCGGCGCGGACCAAGGAAATGCTGGGCCGCCTCGACGCCGCCTTCGCCAAGGCCGGCCGCAAGCGCGGCAAGGACTTCCAGATCATCGTTACCCCGCCGCTCGCCATGGCCGCCGACGCCGTCCCCGCCTATGCCGACCTCGGCGTCGACCGCCTGCTGGTCAACCTCGGCAGCCAGCGCCCCGAACGCGTCGATACCCGGTTGGGCGAAATCGAAACCATGGTGAAGAAGGCGGCGTAGAATCCTCCTCCCCAGCTTCGCCGCTTCGGAGACGACACATCTCATTTCCTCCCCGTAGTCGGGGGGTAGTCGGGGGAGGAACATAAAATGAGGGATCCACTCCGAAGCGGCTTCGCTCGGAAGGAACAGGAAAGGACAAACCGAATGCCTTCACCGAAAGCCGATATCACCCTCGACGAGTTCCGTGCGTGGGCCCGCCTGGTCGGCATCGCACTCACCGAGGAGGACATCGTCGAGCTGCACAAGGGCTATCTCGGGATGATGCAGCTCGCAGCGCGCATCCCTCAGGACCGGGCGTGGGAGGCGGAAGCGGCGCATGTGTTCGCCCCCCTCCCCGGAGGCCGGCAATGAGCGAGCTGGCGTTTCTCACCATTGCTGAGGCGAGTGCGCGGCTGGCGCGAGGGGCGCTGAAGTCGGCCGACCTGGTCGAAGCCTGCCTCGCACGAATCGCGAAGCACGACGGCAAGCTCAACGCGTTCGTCACGTTGACCGCCGACCAGGCGCGGGCGGCCGCGCTGCAGGCCGATCGCGAGATCGGGCGCGGACATCGACGCGGGACGTTGCATGGCATTCCTGTGGGCATCAAGGACATCTACGAGACGGCGGGCGTGCGCACCGTTGGTGGATCGCATCTGCGTATCGATCACGTACCCTCGGTCGATGCCGAGACCGTGGCGCGCCTGCGCGCGGCGGGCGCGGTGATCATGGGCAAGCTCGCGACGCACGAGTTCGCCACCGGCGCGGCGACACCCGACCAGCCGTTTCCGCCGGCGCGCAATCCATGGATGCCGGATCGCCAGCCCGGCGGCTCGTCGAGCGGCTCGGGTGCAGCCATCGCCGCCGGCTTCTGCGCGGGGGCGATGGGCTCAGATACCAGCGGCTCGATTCGCAATCCGGCCGGCTGGTGTGCCGTCTCCGGGCTCAAGCCGACCTACGGGCTGCTGAGCCGGCGCGGCGTGTTTCCTCTGGCGCCGAGCTTCGACACGGTGGGGCCAATGGCGTGGACGGCCGAGGACTGCGCCCTGATGCTCGACGTGCTGGCGGGCCACGATCCGCTCGATCCCGCTTCGGCGCGGAGCGAACCGATGGTCTACAGCCAGAGCCTGGCGCGGCCGATCACCGGCACGCGCATCGGCCTGGTCAAGCACTGGTACGCGCACGAGAACGGCGCCAGTGCCGACATGGTGCAGGGCATCGACGAGGCGGCTCGGGTGCTGCACGGGCTGGGCTGCGTGGTCGAGGAGATCACGCTGCCGGCGCTGCTCGATTACCAGGCTTGCGCACGCTTCATCATCTCCTCCGAGACCCATTCGATCTATCGCCGCGACGTCGACCGCGAACCCCTGAAGTTCGGCTACACGACGCGACGGCGGGTACAGCTCGGCGCCTTTATCACCGCCGAGCAGTACGTCAACGCCACGCGCTTCCGGCGCAAGCTGATGCTCGACACCGAGACGGCGATGCGCGGCTACGATCTCGTCATGACGGCCAATCATTGGGGGCCGCCGGAAGGGTTCGACAATCCGCCCATGTTCCTGTTCTTCGGCAAGCCGTCCCTGCCCAATCCGTTCAACGTCACGGGCCAGCCCGCCCTCACGGTCTGCTGCGGCTTCTCGGCCGGCGGCGCGCCGCTCGCCTTCCAGCTTGCCGGTCGGGCGTTCGACGAGGCAACGGTACTGCGCGTCGGCGCCGCTTACGAGCGGGCGACGCCGTGGCGCGACAAACGGCCGGTGCTTTGAATTCCACCGCCGGTGGGTGAAGCCCACTGTGGCACATTGGTTACGGCGAATAGCCCGAAGCGGGCAGGTTCAAAAGGATGACGAGCGCGGCCACCACGACCAGTGCTATGTAGAAGGTTACCCGCGTGTAGGCCGGCATGTTTCGGGGCAGCGACACGAGCCAGAGCGCGAGAGCCAGCGCCAGCACGACGATCAGCGCAAGGACCAGTGTCACGTCGTTCCCCTGATTGTTCCAGCGGCGCGACGCGTCAGCGCCTGCGCCAGGCCTGCAGCCGGCCGAGCAGGTAGCGGTCGGCGAGCAGGTGCAGGGCCTTCACGGCGGCCGAGGTGACGACGATCACGATGCACAGCGCCGCGGCCGCCGCCGTCGCTCCGGTCTCCTCGATGTTGACTGCCGCCACCGAGGCGAGCTTGGTGTCGGGGGCGTAGAGGAAGATCACCGACGACACCGTCGTCATGGCGTTGACGAACAGGTAGATCGCGATGTCGAGGATGGCGGGCAGGCAGATCGGCGCGGTCACGCGGCTGAAAGTGCGCCACACCGGCACCTTGAGCGAGGCCGAGACCGATTCGAACTCGGGGTCGATCTGCTTAAGCGCCGTCGTCGCCGTGAGATGGCCCACCGTGTAGAAGTGCGCCACGCAATTGATCGCCAGGATGCCCATCGTGGCATAGAGGAAGTTGAGCGGATTGCCGGGGGCGTTGAAGAAAAAGATGTAGCCCAGCCCCAGCACCAGGCCGGGCACCGCCATCGGCAGGAAAGCGAGAAACTGGACGATGCCGCGCATGATGAAGAAGTCGCGCGTTCGCTCGTTCAGCCAGGCGCCGACGAACATCAGCGTCGTCCCGCCGACCGCCGCCAGGACGGCCATCTCCAGCGAGTTGAAGTACGACATCCAGCCGTTGGCGTCGAAGTTGGAGAACTCGTAATTGTCCAAGGTCAGGCTGAGATTGTACGGCCAGTACTTGATCAGGGAGCCCCACGCCGCCATGCCGAGAATCGCCAGGATGCCGATCGAGACGACGGTGCAGTAGGCGGTGAAGAGCATGTCGCGGCCGGTCTTGGGCCTCGGCACTAGCGGCACGGCGCGCGCGGTCAGCAACGCTACCTGCTTGCGCTGGACGACGCGGTCGACGACGAAGGCCAATGCGGCCGGGGCCAGCAGCACCATGCCCACCACCGCGCCCATGGAGAAGTTCTGCTGGCCGATCACCTGCTTGTAGACGTCGGTCGCCAGCACATTGAAGTTGCCGCCGATCACCTTGGCGATGCCGAAGTCGGTGATCACCAGCGTGAACACGACCAGCGCAGCGCTGATCAGGCCGTATTTGGCGCCCGGCAAGGTGACGGTGAAGAACACCCTGACTCTGGACGCGCCCAGCACGTCGGCCGCCTCGTAGAGCCGGGCATCGGCGGTGGCGAGCGCCGTCACCAGGATCAGGGTGGCGTGCGGGAAGCAGTAGAAGACCTGGGCGATCAGGATGCCGTCGAAGCCGTAGATCGGCCCGCCCAGCACGCCCTTGAAGAAGCCCTGGTTGCCGAACAGGTAGATCAGCGCCAGGCCCGGCAGCAGCGATGGCGCGAAGATCGGGATCAGCGAGATGCCCTGGAACAACCAGCGAAGCGGCAGCACAGCGCGGGTCAGGGCATAGGCGTACAGGAAGGCGAGCGGCACCACGATCAGGGTCGCTGCCGCCGCGACATGTAGCGAGTTGAGCGCCGAATCGAACAGGGCCGGCGTCGAGAAATAGGTCACGTAGTTGGCCAGGCCGACATAGGCGCCGGTCTTGTCCTCGAACCCCTTGGCGAGCAGCGACCACAACGGCAGGCCGACGATCAGCAGCAGCACGCCCGCCAGCGCAACGACGCCGGCGCGCATCACCACGTCGTCGCGCGACAGGGCAACGCGCGACCGCAGGCGCGCGGCCGGCACCTTGGCAGAAGCGGCAACAGGCGCGAAGCAGCCTTCGCGCTTTGTCACGCCGCGAACACCCGTAACCGGTCGGGCGGCAAGGCGACATCGAGCCGGGTGCCGCGCTCGACGCCGAGGTCGCGGATCAGGTTGCTCGAGAAATCGGCCATCAGGTTCACCTTCTCGGCGGCGCGAACGGAAAGAGTTGCGCGGCAGAACGAGCCGACGAAATCGAGCTCGCCAACCTCGACGGCGACACGGTTGACCACATCGGCCGGCAGGTCGCGGACGCGGACATCCTCCGGCCGGATGCAGAGCTGCACCGCCGTTCCCGGTGCCAATCCATCCTCGGCCGCGCAGGTGAACTCGTGACCGTCCACCCTGACCTTGCCGGGCGCCGACAGGGTGCCCGAAAGGAAGTTCATCGAGCCAACAAAGTCGGCGACGAACGCGGTCGCCGGTCGGCGGTAGATTTCCTGCGGCGTGCCGACCTGCTCGATGCAGCCGGCGTTCATCACTACGATACGGTCGGCCATGGTGAGCGCCTCCTCCTGGTCATGCGTGACCATGACGGTGGTGACGCCGAGGGTGCGCTGCAGCGCCTTGATCTCGTGGCGCAGGCGCAGGCGGACGCGCGCGTCGAGCGCCGACAAGGGCTCGTCGAGCAGAAGCAGGCCGGGCGAGGTCGCGAGCGCCCGGGCGAGCGCGATGCGCTGCTGTTGGCCGCCCGAAAGCTGCGCCGGATACCTGGGGCCGGCGTCGGGCAACCCGACCAGCGTCAGGAGCTCGTCGACCCGCTTGGCGATCTCCGCGCGCCCCAGCCGCCGGCTCACCAGCCCGTAGCCGACATTGTCGACGACCGAGAGGTTGGGGAACAGCGCATAGGACTGGAAGACAATGCCGAAGTCGCGCTGCGCCGGCGGCAGGGCGGAAATGTCCCGCCCCTTCTGGTGGATCGTGCCCGAGCTCTGCGGATCGAGCCCGGCGATGGCCCGCAGCAAGGTGGTCTTGCCACAGCCCGACGGTCCCAGGAAGCACACGAACTCGCCCTCGGTGACGTCGAGCGAGATGTCGTTCAGCGCCGTGAAGTCGCCGTAGCGCTTGAAGAGATTGCGGACTTCTAGATAGGCCATCGTCTTCGTCCCGAGGCCGAAGGCCACGGAGAGCCCTGTACGTCGCTTCCCCCGTCATCGGGGGAGGTGGCCCGAAGGGCCGGAGGGGAAGGGCCGCAGTCGAGCCTCCTCCGAGCCCGACGTCGGAATGTCAGAGACCTCGACTGAGGCATTCCCCCTCCGCCCCCTGCGGGGGCACCTCCCCCGACTACGGGGGAGGTTCGCAACCTGCCCGTCACTTCGCCTTGGGCGCCGACTTGCCGTCGTAGCGCTTGGACCACTCCGCCAGGATGCGATCACGGTTCTTCGCCATCCAGTCGACGTCGACCTTGGCCATCAGCTTCTCGCCATCCGCCGGGTAATTCTTCGGCATCGACTTGACCGCGGGATCGGCGACGATCGCATAGTACTTGCCGTAGAGCTCGTTGGCCTTGCGCGTGACCGCCCAGTCGGCGAGCTTCTTGGCGGCATCCAGATTCTTGGTGCCCTTCATGATGGAGGTGGCCTCCATCTCCCAGCCCAGGCCCTCCTTCGGGACGACGAGATCGATCGGCGCGCCCTTGGTCTTTTCCGAGGCACCGCGCATGTCGAAGCCGATGCCGATCAGGCGCTCGCCTTTGGCAGCCTGCACGCACGGTGCCGAGCCGGAATGGAGATACTGCGCCACGTTCTGGTGCAGCGCGTCCATGAACTTCCAGCCCGCCTCTTCGCCCATGATGGTGAGCCAGCCGGCGACGGTGAGATAGCCGGTACCGGACGACGCCGGGTTGGGCATCACGATCGAGTTCTTGTACTCGGGCTTGATCAGGTCGGCCCAACTCGCCGGCTTCGGCTTCTTGTTCTTCTCGCCCTCGGCGGTGTTGAAGCATACCACGGCAAGATAGGCGTCCATGCCGACCCAGGTGTCCGGGGTCTTGCCGCTGCGGAAGATCGGCTTCAGCTTGTCAGCTCCGGCCGGCGTGTAGGGCTCGACCATTCCCATGCTCGCCATCAGGCCGAGGCTGGAGGCCGCCAGCCCCCACACGACATCGGCTCGCGGATTGGCTTTCTCGGCAATAAGCTTGGCCGTCATGATGCCGGTCGAATCGCGCACCCAGGCGATCTCGATGGTGGGATTGTCGGCCTCGAAGGCCTTCTTGAACGGCTCGAGCTGCTCGTTCTCGATCGCCGTATAGACGGTGAGCTTGGTCTTCTGTGCGAGCGCGGTCCCCGTGCCGAACGCCATGGCGGCCAGCGCCGCGCCGCCCAACAGGACGGCCCGCCGCGTAGTTGCAATAATCCTCATGCTTGTCCCCCTGCTTCGATCACCCTCGATCGTCATCGCTACACGCACACTATGATGGTTTCGTTGCAGCGATTCACAAAACCTTAACATGGGGCTGGGGTCCGGCAAGCGCGGCATGATAGTTTGAGGATAAAAGGAGACGAAAATGGATGGCACGCCGCTCAAGGCGCGGTCGCCCCTGGCGCCCGAGCTGGCCCGCCTGGTCGCCGAGCACCGGTCCGGCGGCCCGCTGGCGCGCGAATTCTACGTGGCGCCCGATGTTTTCGACGCCGACCTGGCACGGATTTTTCATCGCCATTGGGTCTTTGCCGGGTACGCCTTCCAGGTTGCCAGGCCGGGCGACTTCTTCACCTGGCGGATCGGCAGCGAGCCGATCGTTGTCGTGCGCGATCGCGGCGGCGAGATCCGCGCCTTCCACAATGTCTGCCGGCACCGCGGCTCGATCATCTGCAAGACTGGGCACGGCAACACCAATCGCTTTGTCTGCCCCTATCACCGCTGGACCTACGAGCTCGACGGAAGCCTCGTCCTCGACAGCCAACGCGAGTTCGGCGTCGATCGGGCCTCGCTGTCGCTGCGCCCGGTGGCAATCGAGAACGCCGCCGGCCTGCTGTTCGTCTCGCTGGCCGACTCGCCGCCCGACTTCTCCGCCGCGCTCGCCACCATCCGCCACAAGATGAAGCCGCACGCGATCGAACGCGCCAGGATCGCCCACCAGGTCGACTACATCGTGAAAGCGAACTGGAAGATCGTCTTCGAAAACAATCGCGAGTGTTATCACTGCCCGCCCAACCACAAGGAGTACAATACGGCCGCCTACGACGTGCAGCGCGACCTCGCCATGCTCGACCCCAGCCAGCAGCCGGCGATGGATGCGATCGTGGCGCGCGCCAATGCCCGCTTCCGCTCCCTCGGGCTCGACGAGGGCGATGCCATGTCGACCATGACCGGGGCGTCGTGGCGCTGCCATCGCACACCGGTCATGGAAGGCTTCGTCACCCAGAGCCTGGACGGCAAGCCGCTGTCCTGCCTGATGGGCGACATAAAGGAATGGGATTCCGGCACCCTGCGGACCACGGTGTTCCCGAACTTCTGGCAGCACACCAATTGCGACTACGCCGCCGCATCGCGCCTGACGCCGATCGGGCCCAACGAGACGCATGTGCGCGGCTACTGGCTGGTCGACGAGAAGGCGGTCGAGGGCCGCGACTACACGATCGACCGCCTGATACCGATCTGGGACATCACGAACCGGCAGGACTGGACGATCTGCGAGGACCAGCAGCAGGGCGTCGGTTCGCACGCGTACGTGCCCGGTCCCTTCTCCCTTGTCCGCGAACGCAACGTCGCACACTTCCTCGACTGGTATCTGGGCGAACTGCAGGTGTGTGAGCCAGGGGCATGAGCCTGCCGACGCAAGCCCACATCGTCGTGATCGGCGGCGGTGCGGTGGGCTGTTCGATTGCCTATCACCTGGCGAAGCTCGGCCAACGCGATGTCCTGGTGCTGGAGAAGAGCGGCCTGACGCACGGCTCGACCTGGCACGCCGCCGGCCTGGTCGGGCAGCTGCGCAGCAAGCGCAACCTGACGCGCCTGATGCAGTACAGCGCCCAGCTCTACGGCAGACTGGAGGCCGAGACCGGCCAGGCGACGGAGTGGAAGCCGGTCGGCAGCCTGCGGCTCGCCTCCTCGCCCGAGCGCTGGAGCGAGCTCAAGCGCATGGCGACGACGGCAAGGAGCTTCGACTTCGAGCTGCACACGCTCGGCGCCAGGGAAGCACAGGAAAAGTTCCCGCTGATCGCGCCCGACGGCATCGTCGGCGCGGTATTCGTGCCGACCGACGGCTCGGTCGAGCCCTCCAGCCTGACCATGGCCTATGCCAAGGGCGCGCGCACCGGCGGCGTGCGTATCGTCGAGAACGTGCTGGTGACGGGCTTCGAGGCAGCCGGGCGACGCATCACCCGCGTGCTGACCGATCAGGGCGCGATCGCCTGCGAGATCGTGGTCAACGCCGCGGGCATCTGGGCGCGCGACGTCGCGCGCATGGCGGGCGTGCAGGTGCCGGCCGGCGCCGTAGAGCACCAGTACCTGATCACCGAGAAGAGCGATGCGATCCCGCAGGGCCTGCCCACGCTGCGCGATCCCGACCGCATCTTCTATCTCAAGCCCGAGCCAGGCGCCCTGGCGATCGGCGGCTGGGAACAGGGCACGCCGACCTTCGGCGCCAAGGGCGTGCCGTTCGCCTTCGGCCGCGAGCTGCTGCAGCCCAACCAGGACCGGCTGGAGCAGTTCATGCTACCGGCGGCCGAGCGCCTGCCGATTCTGAACGAGCTCGGCATCCGCACGGTGATCAATGGGCCAATCCCGATCTCGCCCGACGGCGAGCCGATCATGGGTCTCGCCCCGGAACGCGACAATTTCTACGTGGCCTGCGCCTTCACCTCGGGCATCGCCGCGTCGGGCGGTGCCGGCAAGGCAATGGCCGAATGGATCGTCGAGGGCGAGCCTGGCCTCGATCTGTGGGCCTTCGACGTGCGCCGCTTCGGCTGCCACCACATGAGCGCCAAGTATCTCGCCGAGCGCAGCGTCGACAGCTACTGGCGCTACTACCAGATCCACTATCCGATCGAGGAGCTGCACACGGCGCGCGGCGGCCGGCGCTCGCCGCTCTATCCGCTGCTTGCGGCCAGGAATGCCGTGTTCGGCTCGCGCTTCGGCTGGGAGCGCCCCAACTGGTTCGCTGCCGTCGGCAGCGAGGCGGTCGACCGTCCCTCCTTCGAGAGCCGGCCCAACTGGTTCGCCGCCGTCGGCGGCGAATGCCGCGCCGCCCGCGAACGTGCCGTGCTGATCGACCAGAGCTCGTTCTCGAAGTACGAGATCACCGGCCCCGGCGCGCTCGCCGCCTTGCAGCGGCTGGCCGCCAACGATCTCGACAAGCCTCCGGGCAGCCTGGTCTACACCCAGCTCTGCAACGAGCGCGGCGGCATCGAGGCCGACCTCACCTTTGCCCGCGTGGACGACAGGCGCTTCTACATGGTGACCGGCAGCGCCTTCGGCGTGCGCGACATGGGCTGGATCAGGAAGCACCTGCCGGCCGACGGCTCGGTGACGGTGCAGGAGCTGACATCGGCCCGCGCCACCATCAATCTCGCCGGCCCGCGCGCCCGAGACATCCTGGCGACGGTCGCCGACGGCGACGTCGACAACGCGGCCTTCCCCTACATGAGCGCGCGGAGCTTGCGGATCGGTTACGCGCCGGTTCTGGCGCTGCGCGTCACCTACCTGGGGGAGCTGGGATACGAGCTGCACCTGCCCACCGAGTACGCCGCCCACGTCTACGAGCTTCTGTGGGCTAGCGGCCAGGATTTCGGCATCGCCAACGCCGGCTACCGCGCCATCGATTCGCTACGTCTGGAAAAGCGCTACCTCTACTGGGGCGCCGACATCACTCCCGACTACACGCCCTACGAGGCCGGCCTCGGCTTCACCGTTGCGCTGAAGAAGCGTACCGACTTCATCGGCCGCGCTGCGCTCGAGAAGGCGCGCGCCATCGGCCCGCGCCGCCGCCTGATCACGCTGCTGGTCGATGCCGAAATCCAGCTCTACGGCGGCGAAGCCATCCGCCGCGACGGCAAGGTGCTGGGCGTCACCACGTCGGCCGGCTGGGGCCACACGATCGGCAAGGCCATCGCTTTCGGCTACGTCCCGGCCGAAGAGTCCAGTCACGCCGACTACGAAGTTGAAGCCTTCACCCGCCGCCACACCGCCCGCCGCATCCCCGGCGCGGCGGTCGATCCGGAACGGAAGAAGATCCTTGTGTAGGCCTTCCTCCCCAGCTTCGCTGGTGCTTCGTTGGGAAGGTGTTGCCGTTCCTACAGCGACGGAGGTCATGAATCTTCCGGACCGCGGGCGTCTCGCCCGCTCTTCGACATGAGCGGGCGGGACGTCCGCGGTCCGCCTGAGCTACGAGAGCGCCGCGATCTGTCTCCATCTGGTGGACAGTCATCCGGAAAAAGACCTGGCGCCAACACAGGGAAACGTGCAGCGGCCGCACTTCTACAAGTGGCTGATGTGGCTCGCGACGACGTTGCATCCGGCTGTCTCGATGTACCTTCACCCCGGCAAATGGGGAAGCAGCCCGGAAACGCTCGCCGAGCCGAGATCGTCCGCCGAGGCGAAGGTGGCCGACATGCTTGACATCCTCGACGGCACGCTGGAAGCCAATTGCGGTCCCTGGCTCCTCGGAGAATCCCATTCGGCCATCGACGCGTACGCTCTGACGCTTTGTCGCTGGACGGACGGGATGCCGCGTCCGGAAGCGAGCTGGCCGCATTTCGGAGCACATGCGCGGCGCGTCCTCGAGCAGCCTGCCGTCATGCGCGCCGTTCGTCAGGAGCACCGTTCTGAATCCTGGATTTAGTGGCTGCGTCCGTTGGGATGAGCCATCCGGCGCTAGGAGGAGCGCTCCTTGCCCAGCGTCTCGGCAACGGCGCTGAGCCAGCGGCGGATCACGCGCTCGTCGTCGCGACCGACCAGGTCGGCGATGCGGTCCTCGATCGCGTGCACGCGAGCGCGGCAGCGTTTGAGCAGGGCCCGGCCGCTGGCCGTCACCGCGAGCTGGAGAATGCGGCCGTGCACGGCGTGCGCCGACTTCTCGATGGCGCCCGCCTTCTCGAGGTTGCGCACGATGACGTTGATGGTCTGCGGCGTTAGGAAGGTGAGCCGCGCCAGGTCCGCACCCGAGACGCCGGGATAGGCCGCGATCATCGTGAGCACGGCGAACTGCGGCACCGTCACGTCGAGGTCGGCCAGCGCCTTCTCCATCGCCGCACGCACCGCGACGTTGGCTTGGCGCACCAGGTAGGCGAGATGCCCTTCCGGCCCGCGCCTGCCCTCGCCCGGTTGCGGAATGGCGGCTCCCGTCTTGCGACTCATATCAGCCTTCTTATATGATATCAGAATTCGAATATCAAAGGTCTTGCCATGGACGAAACCCTCGCCAACCTGATCCGCCGCCATCTGCAGGCCGAGAATGCCCAGGACCTGCCGGCCACGCTCGCCACGCTGCACCCGGACTGCCGCTTCGACGATTTCGCCACCGGGCAGACCTGGCACGGCCACGAGGGCGCAACCGCCCACTACCGGCAATGGTGGACCACCTTCGATGTCGAGGTAAAGCGGGGGCCAGGGCAAGGCGCGCACTGGACGACCGACGGTCTCTACGTCGCCACGGCGACCTGGCACGGCCGCCACGTCGGCCCCTTCCTCGGCCTCGAGCCGACCGGTCGGCCGATCGTGCAGCCCTTTCTGGTGATTCTCGCGTTCAAGGACGGGCTGATGTCGGCCGAGCGCTTCCACTACGACCTGGCGTCGCTCCTGCGCCAGATCGGCGCCGATCCGATTCCCGCTCTTTCAAGTCTTTCCTACCGGTCCGGATAGCGCCGAGGTATGGGAGCACAGGGCTGCAGTCTCCCGGCCTCCCCAGGCTCCTTGCTGAGCGTCGGACCTCGTGGAACGCGCCCGAAGCGCCGCCTTCAAGCCCTCGATCCGCCCGCCTTCCTGAACACCTTCCCGAGTTCCGGCGCTCCTCCTGTGGGACACGCGGAATGCCGCAATTCCGTCCACTTGGCTGGTTAGGCAAGCTGAAAGGTCCTGGCGTGCAAAGATCGCCTGTCTCCGCCCCTGGGAGTTGCCGATGGCCGAACCTGATAGGCATGCGAAATTGCTTCGGAGTGCGGGTTTGGCGCTGTTGCTGCTCGTCACGTTGGGCGCCTGTGCAACGGTGCCGATGGCAAGCACGCAAGAGGATCAGGAGGCGAAGCGCTTCGATCGGCCGGCGCCGGACAAAGGTGCCCTCTATATATACCGGTCCGGCTGGATGGGATCCGCCCGCGCGATCGATGTGGCTATCGTCGGCGGCGCCACGGCCGAGCTCGCGACTAATACCTACCTGCGTCTCGAGGGGCCGCCCGGTGCAATCGGGATCGATTGTCGATATGGTGACAAGACGAGTGGCGGCCAGGTCCAGATCACCGACGGTCAGACGCGCTATGTCGAGGTCTCGGTTAAAGTCGGCTTGTGGATGCCGGGTTGCGAGATCGCGGAAGTATCCCCCGATCAGGGGCGTGCCGCCGTCCTCGCCTCCCGGCGCGTCGCGATCCAGTGACTGACATCGCGACAGGCCATGGCCCAATGGCCAGGCAAGCCGGTCCTGCCGATCGGAGCGGCTCGTCGGGTCCGACGAGCAATGAGGGGCCAGGATTGAACATCGCGTTGGGATTGCCGCGTTCGGCCGCCTGCCGCCACAGGCTGCGGAATTACTCGACGTCGCGCGGCACGCCTTTGCCTTCGAAATGCAGGATGCCGAGGTTGTTGAGGCCGCGCGGATCACCCGACATGGCAGCCCGACAGAACTAATGTACCGCCTCGCCGACATTCGCCTTCACGCCCGTGCCGAACCGGTATTTGTAGCCGACTGCGTTCATGCCTTCGGCGTTGCCCTACCGTGCCGACAGCAGATAGAGCCGCAGGGCTTCCTCCTGATTGATCGGTACGCCGTGCCCACACGCGTACAGGTAGCCGAGATTGACCTGCGCATCTGAATCACCGGCATCCGAGGCCGCCTTCAATAGGCGGTATGCCGTTGCAGTATCACCCTTGTCGTAGGCGCGAACGCCGGCTTCGGTCGATGCACCGACTTCCTGTGCTGCCTCATCTTCCCGGATTGGAGAACACCATCGCCTCGTCGTGCAGCGAGCCGAAGCGCAGGCTCAGGAGATCGAGCACGTAGTTCTGGTGGAGCTTCCACGGCCGGCGCGAGCCCTGTTTGGGCGCCTGCGCCAGCGCGCGCTGGATGTAGCCGGAGGAGAAGTCGACCCACGGCTCGGCCTCGAGCGTCGGATCGGCATTGCGCGGCGTACACTGGCGAAAGCCGTGGCGATCCATGTGGTTCAGCAGCCGGCAGACATATTCGCACACCAGGTCGGCCTTCAGCGTCCATGAGGCGTTGGTGTAGCCGAACACCGAGGCGAGATTGGGCACGTCGCTGTACATCATGCCCTTGTAGAGAAAGGTCCGCGCCGGATCGACGGCGTGATCGTCGATTGTGAGCCTGACGCCACCCAGCGGGATCAGCACCAACCCGGTCGCCGTCACGATCAGGTCGGCCGCGAGCTCTGCGCCGGATCTCAGCTTCAGGCCGGTCTCGGTGAAGGTCTCGATATGATCGGTGACAATCGAGACCTTGCCGGCGCGGATGGCGCGGAAGAAATCCGCGTCTGGCACCAGGCAGAGCCGCTGGTCCCACGGCCTGTAGC
>NZ_JBFWZI010000038.1:47041-49062 GCF_050185545.1 Reyranella sp.
AGCTTCAGGCCGGTCTCGGTGAAGGTCTCGATATGATCGGTGACAATCGAGACCTTGCCGGCGCGGATGGCGCGGAAGAAATCCGCGTCTGGCACCAGGCAGAGCCGCTGGTCCCACGGCCTGTAGCGCGGCGTGAAGTGGGTATCGATGTCGTAATCGGGCCCCAGCATCTGGCGCACGCCGCCCAGCAGGAGGCGCGTCACCTTGTCGGGCCGGCGCTTGCACAGCTGGTAGAAATACATGCCGAGCAGCACGTTCTTCCATCGCGTCGCCCCGTAGGCGAGCCCGAGCGGCAGATGGCGCCGGAGCCTGTTGGCGAGCGAATCCTGGCTCGGCCGCGCCACCATGTAGGTGGGCGAGCGCTGCACCATGGTGACGTGGCTCGCCGTCTCGGCCATCGCCGGCACCAGCGTCACCGCGGTAGCGCCGCTGCCAATCACCACCACCCGCTTGCCGGCATAGTCGATGTCGTCGGTCCATTTCTGCGGATGGACGACGCGGCCCCCGAAGCGGTCCATGCCTGCAAAATCCGGCAGGTAACCCGCCGCGTAGTCGTAGTAGCCGCTGCACATCCACAGGAAGCTGCAGGTGAGCCGGATGGGCTCACGCGCCTCGCCGCCTACGACCTCCACCGTCCAGCGCGCGTCCGGAGTCGACCAGTGTGCCGCGACGACGCGGTGGCCGTAGCGGATCTGCCGGTCGATGCCGCCATCGCGCGCCACCTCGCGGATATAGGAGAGAATCGACGGGCCGTCGGCAATCGCCTTGGCGTCCTTCCACGGCCGGAAGCGATAGCCCAGCGTGTACATATCGGAGTCCGAGCGCACGCCGGGGTAGCGAAACAGATCCCAGGTGCCACCACTCTCCGCGCGCGCCTCGAGGATGGCGTAGCGCTTGCCGGGGCAGTGCTTCTGAAGGTGCCATGCCGCGCCGATGCCGGACAGTCCGGCGCCGACGATCAGCACGTCGAAGTGCGTCGCGGCGGCAGCGTCGAAGAGGAGCGTGTCCATGGCCGGAGCTTCGTCGAGCGGCGCGGCGCCCGCAACTGCCGTCCGGCCTACTCGACCGCCGTGAAGTGCATACTCTGAATCGTGTCGACCAGCTTGGTGAGGCGATGGCGCAGCGACTGGTCGAGCGGACGGTCGTCGGGCTGGGATTGCAGGACCAGCTCGGCCTCTTCGAGCTGCCGCACCAGCGTGAAGGCCTCGCTCGCTTTCTGCTTGTCGCTTCCGGCGAGCAGCGGCATCAGGCCCATGTAGAGCGAGCCGAGGCTGCGGTTCTGCAGCTCGGGCGACAGCGGGATCGTGCTCTTGAAGATGCCGTCGAGGGCCGCCTTGGCATCGCCCACCGTTTTGGCCCGCCGCAGCAGGAAGGTCATGTTGTCGAGCCGATGGTGGATCTCGAAGCGGTGGGTGCTGAGGATCTGGCGGTTCTGCTGCTGGGTCTCGTGGTCGTGCTGGATCTGCTGGATGATGGCCGCGCCGCCGGTCAGCACCACCGACGACAGCAGCCACATCCCCACAGAGCTGTTCAGGAAGTCGAACAGCTTCGTGCCGAGACCCTGCCTGGGCGGCGGCGCTGGGGGTGCCGGTGGCGGTGCCGCGGCCGCAGCGGCTTCTGCCTCCAGGGACTTGCGGATGGTCTGGCGATAGTGCTCCTCGGCGGCAATACGCTTGAGCTCGTCCTCCGTCAGCATCGCCGCCCTCTACTCCTTCATGAAGGCGTTGAGGTCGGGCGTCGGAATGGAATGGTCGAGGTAGCCGAAGGTGCCCTTCTCCTTCACCTCCTTCGCCGCATCGAGCAGGCCCGTCATCGCCGCCCGGTAGAGCGAGGTGGCCAGGCTGATCCGCTTGACGCCGGCCGCCTCGAGATCGGCCCGGGTGAACGACCGGCCCTTGATGCCGACCATGAAGTTGAACGGCTTGCCGAGGGAGCTGCAGACCTTCCTGACCGCATCGAGGTCGGGCAGGCCGGGTGCGAACAGCACGTCGGCCCCCGCCGCCTCGAAGGACTGCAGGCGC
>NZ_JBFWZI010000039.1:0-48536 GCF_050185545.1 Reyranella sp.
CGCTCTTCTCATGAGCGGGCGGGACGCCCGCGGTCCGAAGAGCATGACCCCTCCGTCGGCGAAGACGCCGACACCTCCCCAGCTTCGCTGGGAGAGGAAAAAGATTCGGAGTCTGCCATGAACGCTGAAACCCTGCCCGCCGAGGACACCGCCGCCCTGATCGCCGCGCTGGGCGCGCGCGCGCGCGAGGCGGCGGTGGGCCTGCGCACCGCCTCGACCGCGGCGAAGAACGCGGCGCTCGCCGAGGCCGCACGCCTGATCCGCGCCGACGCCGCGGCGATCCTCGCCGCCAACGCAAAGGACATCGCCGCCGCCCGGGCCGCCGGCATGACCGAGGCGCTGCAGGACCGCCTTCTCCTCAATCCCGCCCGCGTCGAGGCGATGGCGCGCGGGCTCGACGACATCGTTGCCCTGCCCGACCCGGTCGGCGCAGAGATCGAGCGCTGGACGCGGCCCAACGGCCTCGTGATCAGCCGCGTGCGCGTGCCGATCGGCATCATCGGCGTGATCTACGAGGCCAGGCCCAACGTCACCGCCGATGCCGGCGCGCTCTGCCTCAAGTCGGGCAACGTCGTGGTGCTGCGCGGCGGCTCCGACAGCTTCCATTCCTCGCGCGCCATCGTCGAGCTTCTCCGCACGGCACTGGCGGGCGCCGGGCTGCCGCAGGATTGCGTGCAGCTGGTGCCGACCACCGACCGCGCCGCCGTCGGCGAGATGCTGAAGGCGCAGGACTGGCTCGACCTGATCGTGCCGCGCGGCGGGCGCTCGCTGATCGACCGCGTCACCGCCGAGAGCCGCGTGCCGGTGCTGCGCCACTACGACGGCATCTGCCACGTCTATGTCGATCGCGACGCCGACATCGCCATGGCGCGCGAGCTGGTGGCCAACGCCAAGATGCGCCGCGTCAGCGTGTGCGGCGCCGCCGAGACCTTGCTGATCGATCGCGCCGCGATCGATACTCATCTGATCCCCGTTCTCGAGCGCCTGCATGCGCTGGGCTGCGAGGTTCGCGGCGACGCCGAGGTTATGAAGCGCGATCCCCAGGCCGTCCCGGCGACCGAGAAGGACTGGCGCACCGAGTATCTCGCCCCGGTGATTGCCGTCGCCACGGTCGACGGCGTCGACGGCGCGATCGCCCACATCGCCCGCTACGGCAGCCAGCACACCGAATCGATCGTGACCGCCAACGCGGCGACCGCGCAGCGCTTCCTCGACCAGGTCGACAGCGCCATCGTCATGCACAACGCCAGCACCCAGTTCGCCGACGGCGGCGAGTTCGGCCTGGGCGCGGAGATCGGCATCTCGACCAACCGCATGCACGCGCGCGGCCCCGTCGGCCTGGTCGAGCTCACGACCTACAAGAACATCGTGCGCGGCCAAGGCACCGTGCGGCCATGAGCGCGCGCTTCTTCGCTGGGCGCGCGCCACTCCAGTGGCGCTCATATCATCTGGACCGCGGGCGTCTCGCCCGCCTCATGCTCATGAGCGGGCGAGACGCCCGCGGTCCAAGCATGAGCGCCACTGCGGCGGAGATTACTCCGCCGTCAGTGGCGCGCTCCCGGCGCTTGACTGCATGACCTCCCCCATTCTCCCCATGCCCGGCGTGCCGCGCGACACCGCGCGCCGTATCGGGCTGCTCGGCGGCTCGTTCAACCCGGCGCACGAGGGCCATCGCCACATCAGCCTCGAGGCGCTGCGGCGGCTCGGGCTCGACGAGGTGTGGTGGCTGGTCTCGCCGCAGAATCCGCTCAAGACCGGCGACGGCATGGAGCCGCTGGCCTCGCGCCTGGCCCGCGCCCGCCGGGTCGTCGGCCGCCATCCGCGGATTCGCGTCGAGGCGCCCGAGCTGCTGCTCGGCACGCGCTACACGCTCGACACGGTGCGGGCGCTCAACCGCGCCTATCCGAAGGCGCGCTTCGTCTGGCTGATGGGGGCCGACATCCTGCCGCAGCTGGTCGACTGGCTCGGCTGGCGCGACCTGTTCGCGGCCATCCCGATCGCCGCCTTCGCGCGGCCGGGCTGGAGCTATCCGGCGCTGGCGTCGGCAGCACCGCGCGCTTTTGCGCGTTACCGGATGGACGCGGCCCGGGCGCGCATGCTTGCATCGGCCGAGCCGCCGGCCTGGGTGTTCATCCCGAGCCGGCTCGACAGCCATTCGGCAACCGCCATCCGCGCCGTGCGTCCGCGGCGCGCCAACGCGAAAGGAAAACCCATCTCCGCCACGATCCGTGCGCTTCCCGACCGGAGCAAGGACACCGACGCGCTGCTCGCGCTGGTGCGCCGTTCACTGGACGACGACAAGGCCGAGGACGTCGTCGTCATCGACCTCGCCGGCAAGTCGGCGTTCGCCGACTACATGGTGATCGCCTCGGGCCGCTCGAACCGCCAGGTCGTGGCGATCGCCGAGCACCTGGCCGACCGGCTGAAGCAGGCCGGCCACGGCTACACGCCGGTCGAGGGCAAGCAGGGCGGCGACTGGGTGCTGGTCGATGCCGGCGACGTGGTGGTGCACATCTTCCGCCCCGAGACCCGCGCCTTCTACGCGCTGGAGAAGATGTGGGCGCTCGAGGCCGACGCCGCCGCCCGGCCCAAGGCCGCCGCCGCCCGCCCGCGCCGCGCGCGGGTCAAGAAACCGGCGGCCTCGTGAGGCCGGGACTGCCGCCCCTTGGTCCCGACCTTCATTCTCGTTCCGGCTTCGCTGGGGAAGTGTCGCCGTCTTGCGGCGACCCGCCTCCGCCTGCCAGCGCGAAACCGAAGTGGCTTCGCGCTGGCAGGCGGAGGGGTCATGATTCATGCGGACCGCGGGCGTCCCCCCCGCTCATGGTCAATATCATGAGCGGGCGGGACGCCCCCGGTCCGGAAGATCATGACCACGCCGTATGGCCGATGCCGTGCGCCTGCTGATCGCCGCCATCGGCCGCGCCGGCCGCGGCCCCGAGCGCGACCTCTACGAGCACTATGCCGGCCGCATCCGCTGGCCGCTCGGCCTGCGCGAGCTCGAGGACAAGCGCAAGATGCCTACGCCGCAGATGATCGAGCGCGAGGGCGAGTTGCTGCTGCGCGCGGTTCCCGCCGGCGCCGTCACAGTGGCGCTCGACCGCCGCGGCAGCCTCCTCGACAGCGAGGCCTTCGCCCGGCGCCTCGGGCGCTGGCGCGACGATGCGGTTGCCGACATCGCCTTCCTGATCGGCGGCGCCGACGGCCACGGCGAGCCGCTGCTCGGGCAATGCGCGTTCGTCCTCTCCTTCGGCCCCATGACCTGGCCGCACCTGCTCGCGCGGGCCATGCTCGCCGAGCAGCTCTACCGCGCCCAGCAGCTGCTGGCCGGGCACCCGTACCATCGGGCGTAGCCTCAGGGTTGAACGCCATACACCCCTTTCGGGAAGGCAACGGGCGACCCAGACGACCTTCCTGGTGCTGCTGGCCATTCGCGCTGGGCGTACTGTCGATCTCGACTTGCTGCGCCCGAGACGGTTCCTTGCGGCAATGATCGCAAGCTTCGGTGGGAGCGAACAGGCGCTCAGGACCGAGTTGCGCGGCTTCGTGTCATGAGAGGCTCGCCTTGGACCCGATTGGGGGAAATCTCCGAAATTGCCCCTGTTCTGACGAAAATCCGAGGCTACATTGCAGCCATGTACGCCCCTGTCCGACGGTTGCTCGCCGCCTGCTCCGTCCTCGCCCTCGCGGCCGTGACGACGGCCGTCCTGGCTCAGTCCGGTTGGGCCCAGTCCCCGCCGTCGCGCTCGCCGTCCGACAAGCCGTCGACGGACAGGCCGAAGGCCGTGCGCAGCATTCCCTACGTCTCGATCACCGGGGAGGACGGCAAGCAGCGGCACTACGAGACCAACGCCATCCCGCTCCTGTTCAACCGCGCCTGCTTCGGCTGGCGGATGTATCTCGGCGGGCCCAACCGTGTGGTCTCGCTCAAGGAGGTGCTGACGACGTCGTCGCCCGCCGAGCAGGTGATCGCCGGGCCCGAGACCGAGGTCAGCGCCGACAAGACGCGCGCCACGACGCGCATGCTGGAGACGGTGCAGGACGGCGTGCTGCAGCGCTCGTGGTGCATCATCCCGGGCGACCCGCCGGGCACCTACACGTACGACATCTCGATCGACGGCGAGCCGCGCGGCGAGTTCGTGTTCTGCGCCATCGAGGTGCCGGACCAGAACCCCGACACCGATCCGCGCGACCTCAACTGCCCCAACAAGTTCAATTCGGTCGAGCGTGCCCAGCCGCCGCGCCCGCAGGCGCCGTCCTGAGTTGCACCCCCTTCTGAGGTATTCATGGCCAACCGGCGTCCCGCAGTCCTGTGCATTCTCGACGGCTGGGGACACCGGCCGGATCGTCCGTACAACGCCATCCTGAACGCGAAGACGCCGAACTACGACCGGCTGGTCGCGACTTGCCCGCAGGGCCTGCTCGACGCTTCCGAGACCTTCGTCGGCCTGCCCAAGGGCCAGATGGGCAATTCCGAGGTCGGCCACATGAATCTCGGCGCCGGCCGCGTCGCCGTGCCCGACCTGCCGCGCATCGACAACGCCATCGCCGACGGCTCGCTGGCGAAGAGTCCGGTACTGGCCGAGTTGATCGCGGTGCTGAAGAAAAGCGGCGGCGCCTGCCATCTGATGGGGCTCGCCTCGCCGGGCGGCGTGCATGCCCACCAGGACCACCTGGTGGCACTCGCCAACCTGATTGCCGGCGCCGGCGTGCCCGTATGGATCCACGCCTTCCTCGACGGACGCGACATGCCGCCGCGCAGCGCCCAGGAGTGCATCGGCGAGATCAAGGCCGGGCTGAAGCAGGGGCTGCCGATCCGCTTCGCCACCGTCGCCGGCCGCTTCTATCCGATGGACCGCGACAAGCGCTGGGAGCGCGTGACGCTGGGCTACGACGCCATCGTCGACGCCAGGGGCGAACACGCCGCGACTCCCGAAGCGGCGGTCGACAAGGGCTACGCCGCGGGCCAGGACGACGAGTTCGTCGTGCCGACCGTGATCGACAGCTACGAGGGCATGACCGACGGCGACGGCGTGCTGATGTTCAACTACCGTTCCGACCGGGCGCGCGAGATCCTGACGGCGCTGCTCGATCCGCGCTTCGACGGATTCAATCGCGGGCGCGTCGTCAAGATCGCGGCGGCGGTCGGCATGACCGAGTACTCGGCGGCGCTCAATCCGTTCCTGAAGACGCTGTTCCCGCCAGAGACGATCAAGATGGGCTTGGGCGAGACCGTCGCCAGGGCCGGGCTGACGCAGCTGCGCATCGCCGAGACCGAGAAGTACGCCCACGTCACCTTCTTCTTCAACGGCGGCGAGGAGCGGCAGTTCGAGGGCGAGGACCGCATCCTGGTGCCCTCGCCCAAGGTCAAGACCTACGACCTCAAGCCCGAGATGAGCGCCGACGAGGTGACGACCAGGCTCGTGGAGGCGATCGGCTCGGGGCGCTACGATCTTGTCGTCGTCAACTACGCCAACACCGACCAGGTCGGCCATTCCGGCGTCTACCACGCGGCGGTGAAGGCGGTCGAGGCGGTCGATGCCTGCCTCGGCCAGGTGATGGCGGCGGTGGAGAAAGCGGGCGGCGTGCTCCTGGTCACCGCCGACCACGGCAACGCCGAGCTGATGTTCGACGAGACGACCCGGCAGAAGCACACCCAGCACACGCTGAATCGCGTGCCGGCGCTCCTGTTCAACGCCCCGGCCAACATCCGCTCGCTGTCGGACGGCAAGCTGGCCGACGTGGCGCCGACCATGCTGGCCCTGATGGGCGTGCGCCAGCCCGCCGAGATGACCGGCCATTCCCTGCTCTCCGAGCGCGCCCGGCCGCACATCCTGGCGGTGACACCAAGGGGAGATGGGGCGGGACAAGCTGCCGCAGCCTCGGCATGAGGTGCCCATTCTCCTTATCGCTTCTCCAGCGCCCCAGGTGTCGACGTCTTCGCCGGCGGAGAGTCATGGTCATCCGGACCGCGGGCGTCCCGCCCGTTCATCATCATGAGTCAGCGGATGATCACGAGCGGGCGGGACGCCCGCGGTCCGGACGACCATGACCCCCGCATGGCGGGGCACCTCCCCCGATTACGGGGGAGGAATAGAAGAGGTTCCCGAAGAGCCCCTGCCGCCGCCTTGATACTGCCAAAGACCCCCCTGTATCTTGCTCCTGCGATTATCTTGCCCCCACGACCCGGACACCCTGATCGCCCGGCCCGCCGGCCCGGCGACCCCATCTCGAAGGCCCGCCTCGAAGGCCCCACCTCGAAGGAAAGACGATGACCCGTATGCGTATCGCCTCCGTCGCCGCGATCATGGCTTTCCTGGCCGTGCCGGTCGGCATCACCGCGTGGTCGCAGGACAAGGCCGACCCCAAGGCCAAGGGCGGCGACAAGAGCGAGCTCTACCAGCAGCTCAACCTGTTCGGCGACGTGCTCGAGCGGGTGCGCCGCGACTATGTCGAGCCGGTCGACGAGAAGACCCTGATCGAGAACGCCATCAACGGCATGCTGACCTCGCTCGACCCGCACTCGAGCTACATGAACCCCAAGACCTACAAGGACATGCAGGTCCAGACCAAGGGCGAGTTCGGCGGGCTCGGCATCGAGGTCACGATGGAGAACGGGGTCATCAAGGTGGTGTCGCCGATCGACGACACGCCGGCCTCCAAGGCGGGCATCCAGTCGGGCGACCTGATCTTCGCGCTCGACGGCGAGCCGGTGCAGGGCCTCACGCTGCAGGAGGCGGTCGAGCGCATGCGCGGCAAGGTCGGCACGCCGATCAAGCTGTCGATCCGGCGCGGCACCAAGGATCCGTTCGACGTCTCGCTGACCCGCGACACCATCAAGGTCAAGGCGGTGCGCTACCGCCTCGAGGGCGGCGACATCGGCTACATCCGCGTCACCTCGTTCACCGAGCAGACCACGGCGGGCGTGCTCGACGCCGTCGAGAAGCTCAAGAAGGAGGCGGGCAACAAGCTCAAGGGCTTCGTCATCGACCTGCGCAACAATCCGGGCGGCCTGCTCGACCAGGCGATCTCGATGTCCGACGCCTTCCTCGACAAGGGTGAGATCGTCTCGGTCAAGGCGCGCAAGAGCGAGGACGTGCAGCGCTGGAACGCCAAGCCGGGCGACGTCGCGGGCGGCCTGCCGATCGTGGTGCTGATGAACGGCGGCTCGGCCTCGGCGTCGGAGATCGTCGCCGGCGCCCTGCAGGACCATCGCCGCGCCATCGTGCTGGGCACGCGCTCGTTCGGCAAAGGCTCGGTGCAGACCATCATGCAGGTGTCGGGCGGCGGCGCCATTCGCCTCACCACGGCGCTCTACTTCACGCCGTCGGGCCGCTCGATCCAGAAGGAAGGCATCAAGCCCGACATCGAGGTCGAGCCGGCCAAGATCGAGAACATCGCGGGCCGCCCCGGCTTCCGCGAGGAGAATCTGCGCCGCTCGATCCTCAATCCGAACGACAGGAGCGGCGACAAGAAGGACGAGGCCAAGCCCGAAGCGGGCAAGCCGGGCGAGAAGAAGGACGACAAGCCGTCGACCAGCCAGACCGCGCCGGGCCAGACGACGCCAGGCCAGCCCACGCCGGCCAAGCCCGGCGAGTCGGACGAGCCGCCGAAGGAAGCGGCGGCCGATTACCAGCTGCTGCGCGCCGCCGACCTGATCCGCGGCATCTCGCTCTACAGCAGCCGCGCCAATTGAGCGGTCTTCTGCACTCCTCCCCAGCTCCGCTGGGAGGTGCCCCGTCCCACGGGGCGGAGGGGTCATGGTCTTCCGGACCGCGGGCGTCCCGCCCGCTCATGGTTTACAGATCAAGAGCGGGCGGGTCGCCCGCGGTCCAATCAAGCCGCCCCAGTCGCAGTTGTCGCGCCTCGACTTCGTTTCGGTGGAGTGACCCGATGACCCACGATCTCCTCCATCGCTATCGCCCCAATGTCGGGCTGATGCTGATTGCCGCCGACCGCCGGGTGTTTGTCGGTCACCGGCCGGGCATGCCGGCCGGCCAGGCATGGCAGATGCCGCAAGGCGGCATCGACAAGGGCGAGAGCCCGGTCGAGGCGGCGTGCCGCGAGCTCGGCGAGGAGGTCGGCACTACCCGGGCACTGCTGCTGCGCGAGAGCCGCGACTGGATCCGCTACGACGTGCCGGCAGAGGTGGCGCCGGCCTACTGGAAGGGCCGCTGGCGCGGCCAGGCGCAGAAATGGTTCGCGCTCGCTTTCACCGGCCGCGACGCGGACATCGACATCACCGCGCACGGCGATGAGTTCGACGCCTGGAAATGGGTGCCCGCGCGCGAGCTGGTCGAGCTGATCGTCCCCTTCAAGCGCGCCGTCTACGAGACGGTGCTGGCCGAGTTCGCCGACCTGGTGGAGCCGACGGCGACGTAGCCTCGGCGAGTGCGACTCCAGGAGCCTGCCTGCGATGACGAGGTCGTTGTCGCGCGCACCATGCGCCAGCATCGGGATCCAAAGCACTCGTCTCGCCACAGGCCCCGACGAAGCGTCCGCTCGCGGGACAAATCAGTCCTTGCAACGATGCGCCAGCGGGCGCCTATTGGTCCCATTGCCGGCAGCACTTCCGGAGCGTCGGCGACTGAGAGAACAAGGCGCCACGATCAAAGCGCGCCCACGCGCTCCCGCTCATCCATGCACGAGGGAGGGCGCGCCCATGAGGACGATGCTCGAGTGTCTGCTCAAGGCTGCTCAATGCGAGCAGATGGCGGGCGACTGCGTTCTTGCGAGCGACCGGCGGGTACTGCGCGAAACAGCCAAGCATTGGCACACCTTGGCCAGGGTTGCTCACATCACGCGGCTGGAGACCGAGCCGGCCGCCGACACGTCAGGCTGACCACTCGCGCGGTGGCGCCGATACGGGGCGCGCCGGCGGTGCGCTCATGGGCGTTAGCCTACCTTTGCGAATAGAATGCGTCATCACTGGGAGCGCGCCACTCCGGCGGCGCTCTGCTTGCTGGACACACATTCCCATGAGCGCCATCGGAGTGGCGCGCTCCCGGCAATGATTCGTTCCCTCACGCTCCCTGCGCGGCGTACCGGGTCGCGTTGCGGCGCAGGAACCACAGTCCGGCGCGGGTCATCAGGCTGTTGAGGCGGCCCTGCGGCTTGAGGCCGACAGCCTTCAGCACCATCGCCATGGCGCGCTGGACGTGGCTCTCTCGGTAGAGCGGATAGGCCCGCCGCGCGTAGGCGCGGGCGCAGCGCTTGCGGTCGTAGACCGCCTCCGCGGGCTCGTTGGCGGCGAAGTAGGCGTAGGCGAGCTCGTCGTCCTCGCTCTCGGCCAGGCGGCCCCAGCCGATGCGCAGGCGCGCCAGACGGCTCAGCCGGTCGCGCGCGAGGCAGCGCCGCAGGTGGTCGTAGAACAGCTTGTAATGGCGGAACTCGTCGGCGGCGATCTTGGCGCAGATCTGCTTCAGCACCGGCTCGGCCGACGCGTCCTTGAGCGCGCTGTAGTAGGAGCTGGTGCCGGTCTCGACGATGCAGCGCGCCATCATCTCGCCGGCCTGGCTGCCGCGCACCGAGCCGCTGGCGTCGAGCGGCAGGCGGTAGCCGGCGCGGAAGCGCTCGAAGGCCTTGTCGAAATTCCAGGTCGGGTCGGCCATCTCGGCCCAGCGGCCGAGCGCCATGCCGTGCTGGACTTCCTCGACCGCCCAAGTGTCGACGGCCTCCATGAACGCCGGATCGTCCGCGAACACGCGGCCGAGATAGATGCCGTAATCGCCCCCGTTGCGCTCCACCAGGGCGGCAGCCTTGATGTTGCGCAGAATCTCCGGATCGACTTTCGACGCGTCGAACCGATCCCAGGCGATCGTTTCGAGAGTCCAGTTGCCCATGCTTCGAGCACCCTCGGCGACCTGTCGCTTTTGCGTAATAAAGCGAGACCGGAGCCGGCTTGCAATGGCCCGCCCGTGCACATCTCGAAATATTACAGTTGGGAGGTTGTGAAAATCAGCCGCCGGGACAGGCCAAGGACCTGGCCGTCAACGGCCCGCTCATGCGGACCGCGGGCGTCCCGCCCGCTCATGTATCATGAGGCGGGCGGGACCCCCGCGGTCCAGAAGACGAGCGCCACGGAGTGGCGCGTTCCCGGCCGTCAGCGCGTGGCGTAGTAGGCCTGGGCCCGGCGCAGGTCCTTGGCGACGGCGACGGCCTTCTCGGCCGCCGCCTTCTCCTGGTCGCCCCGGGCGTCCATCAGCTCACGCTCGGCCGCGCGCTCGCGCTCGGCAAGTTGCTCGGCCGTCACGTCCTCGAACGGCATGGCCTCGTCGGCCAGCACGGTGCAACGCTCCGGCGTCACCTCGGCGAAGCCGCCGACCACCAGGTAGCGCCTGTCGACCTTGTTGCCCTGCAGAACCTCGAGCACGCCCGGCCGAACGGTCGAGATCACCGGCGCATGGCCGTGCAGGACGCCGAAATCGCCCTCGCTGCCCGGCACCACGACCATGTCGGCCTCGGTCGCGAGCAGCTCGCGCTCGGGCATGACCAGCCGGAACGAAACCTTGGCCATCGGCTCAGGCCGCCTCGGCCGCGAGCTTCTTGGCCTTGGCGACCGCCTCGTCGATCGTGCCGACCATGTAGAAGGCCGCCTCCGGCAGCTCGTCGTAGTCGCCGGCGACGATGCCCTTGAACGCCTTGATGGTGTCCTCGAGCTTCACGAACACGCCCGGCGTGCCGGTGAACACCTCGGCGACGTGGAACGGCTGGCTGAGGAACTTCTGGATCTTGCGGGCGCGCGCCACCACCAGCTTGTCCTCTTCCGAGAGCTCGTCCATGCCCAGGATGGCGATGATGTCCTGCAGCGACTTGTACTGCTGCAGCACGCGCTGCACCGACAGCGCCACCTGGTAGTGCTCATCGCCGACGACACGCGGATCGAGCATGCGCGAGGTCGAGTCGAGCGGGTCGACGGCCGGGAAGATCGCCATCTCGGCGATGCCGCGGCTGAGCACCGTGGTCGCGTCCAGATGGGCGAACGAGGTGGCGGGCGCCGGGTCGGTCAAGTCGTCGGCCGGCACGTAGATCGCCTGCACCGAGGTGATCGAGCCCTTCTTGGTCGAGGTGATGCGCTCCTGCAGAGCGCCCATGTCGGTCGACAGCGTCGGCTGATAACCCACCGCCGAGGGGATGCGGCCCAAGAGCGCCGACACTTCCGAGCCCGCCTGGGTGAAACGGAAGATGTTGTCGACGAAGAACAGCACGTCCTGGCCCTCGGCGTCGCGGAAATACTCGGCGACGGTGAGGCCCGACAGGCCGACGCGGGCGCGGGCACCCGGCGGCTCGTTCATCTGGCCGTACACAAGCGCCACCTTCGAGCCGGCGCCGTCGAGCTTGATGACGCCCGATTCGATCATCTCGTGATAGAGGTCGTTGCCCTCGCGGGTACGCTCGCCGACGCCCGCGAACACCGACACGCCGCCGTGCGCCTTGGCGACGTTGTTGATCAGTTCCATGATGGTCACGGTCTTGCCGACGCCGGCGCCGCCGAACAGGCCGATCTTGCCGCCCTTGGCGTAGGGCGCCAGCAGGTCGATGACCTTGATGCCGGTGACCAGGATCTGCGCCTCGGTCGACTGCTCGACGAACTCCGGCGCGTTGCGATGGATCGGCAGGGTCTGGGTGTTGTTGACCGGGCCGCGCTCGTCGACCGGCTCGCCGATGACGTTCAGGATTCGGCCGAGCGTCTCGGGTCCGACCGGCATGGCGATCGGGCCGCCGGTGTCGACCGCCTTCTCGCCGCGCACCAGGCCGTCGGTCGTGTCCATGGCGATGGTGCGGACCTCCGACTCGCCCAGGTGCTGGGCTACTTCGAGCACCAGCTTGCGGCCGCCGGCATCGACATGCAGCGCGTTCAGGATGTTCGGCAGATCGGCCTCGAAGCGCACGTCGACGACCGCGCCCGTGATCTGGGTGATCGTGCCGATGTTGTTGGTGGCCATGACGGATCCCTTTCCTTCGATAGTAGACGGCGCGGGCTAGACGGCCTCGGCGCCGGAAATGATTTCGATGAGTTCCTTGGTGATCGAGGCCTGGCGCGAGCGGTTCATCTGCAGGGTCAGGCGCCGGATCATGTCGCCGGCGTTGTTGGTGGCGCTGTCCATGGCCGTCATTTGCGAGCCATAGAAGCTCGCAGCGTTCTCCAGCAGCGCGCGGAAGATCTGGACGGTGAGGTTGCGTGGCAGCAGGTCGGCCAGGATCTCGCCCTCGTCCGGCTCGAACTCGTAGACCGCCCCACCGACGGCGGCCGGCGTTGCCGTCGTCTCCGGCGGCGGCGGTGGAATGAGCTGCTGGCGGGTGACGATCTGCGTCATCGCCGACTTGAAGCGGTTGAAGATCACCGTGGCGACGTCGAACTCGCCGGCCTCGAACATCTGCATGACGCGGTTGGCGACCTTCTGGGCGTCGCCGTAGCCGAGGCGCGGGCGGCCGAGGTCGGTGATGGTCTCGACGATGTTCTGGGCGAAATCGCGGCGCAGCTGGTCACGGCCCTTGCGGCCGACCGCCAGCACCTTGACCGTCTTGCCCTCGGCCATCAGCGCACGGATGAGCCGGCGCGCCTCGCGCACGATCGAGCTGTTGAAGGCGCCGCACAGGCCGCGATCGGACGTGGCGACGATCACCAGATGGACCTTGTCCGACCCGGTGCCGGCCAGCAGGCGCGGGCCGGTGCCGCCCTTGAAGCTGGCGCCGAGCGAGGCCATCAGGCTGTCCATGGCCTCGGCGTAGGGCCGCGCCGCCATGGCCTGCTCCTGGGCGCGCCGCAGCTTGGCGGCGGCCACCATCTTCATCGCCTTGGTGATCTTCTGCGTCGACTGGACGCTTCGGATCCTGAGGCGGTAACTCTTGAGACTGGGCATCGGACGGCGGAACCTTTACGCGAACTTCTTGGTGAAGTCGGTCAGGAACGCCCTCAGCTTGTCGTCGGTCTCCTTGACGATCTCGCGCTTGTCGCGGATCGAGGCGAGGATCGAGCCCTCGGCGCGCAGCGCGTCGAGCATCTGGCGCTCGAATTCGCCGATGCGTCCGACGGGCATGCTGTCGAGGAAGCCACGGGTGCCGGAGTAGATCGAGGCGACCTGCTCCTCGACCGGCATGGGCTGGTACTGACCCTGCTTCAGGAGCTCGGTTAGCCGCTGGCCGCGCGCCAGCAGACGCTGGGTGGTGGCATCGAGGTCGGAGGCGAACTGGGCGAAGGCGGCCATCTCGCGGTACTGCGCCAGCTCGAGCTTCATGGTGCCGGCAACCTGCTTCATCGCCTTGATCTGCGCCGCCGACCCCACTCGGCTGACCGACAGGCCGACATTGATGGCCGGCTTGATGCCGGCGTAGAACAATTCAGCCTCGAGGAAGATCTGGCCGTCGGTGATCGAGATCACGTTGGTCGGGATGTAGGCCGAGACGTCGCCGGCCTGGGTCTCGATGACCGGCAGCGCCGTCAGCGAGCCCGAGCCATTCTTCTCGTTCAGCTTGGCGGCGCGCTCGAGCAGGCGCGAGTGAAGATAGAACACGTCGCCCGGATAGGCCTCGCGGCCCGGCGGGCGGCGCAGCAGCAGCGACATCTGGCGGTAGGAGACCGCCTGCTTGGACAGGTCGTCATAGACGATCACGGCGTGCATGCCGTTGTCGCGGAAGTACTCGCCCATGGCGCAGCCGGTATAAGGCGCCAGGAACTGCATCGGCGCCGGGTCGGACGCGGTGGCGGCGACGACGATGGAGTATTCCATCGCTCCGTTGTCCTCGAGAGTCTTGACGATCTGGGCGACGGTCGAGCGCTTCTGGCCGATGGCGACATACACGCAGTAGAGCTTGCGGCTCTCGTCGGTGCCCTTGTTGATGGTCTTCTGGTTCAGGAACGTGTCGATGGCGACGGCGGTCTTGCCGGTCTGGCGGTCGCCGATGATCAGCTCGCGCTGGCCGCGGCCGACCGGCACCAGCGAATCGAGGGCCTTCAGGCCGGTCTGCATCGGCTCGCTGACCGACTTGCGCGGAATGATGCCCGGCGCCTTCAGCTCGACGAGGCGGCGCTCGGTCGAGGCGATCGGGCCCTTGCCGTCGATCGGATTGCCGAGGCCGTCGACCACGCGGCCGAGCAGGCCCTTGCCGACCGGCACGTCGACGATGGCGCCGGTGCGCTTGACGGTGTCGCCTTCGCGGATGGTGCGATCCTCGCCGAAGATCACGACGCCGACATTGTCGCGCTCGAGGTTCAGCGCCATGCCCTTGATGCCGCCCGGGAACTCGACCATCTCGCCGGCCTTGACGCTGTCGAGGCCATAGACACGGGCGATACCGTCGCCGACGGAGAGCACCTGGCCGACTTCGGCGACTTCGGCCTCGGTGCCGAAATTGGCGATCTGCTGCTTGAGAATGGCCGAGATTTCGGCGGCACGGATATCCATTTAGGCAACCCCCTTCATGGCAAGCTGCAAGCGCTGCAGCTTGCTGCGGATGGAAGAATCGAAAAGACGCGAGCCGACCTTGACGACCAGCCCGCCCAGGATGTCGGGATCGACATGCGCGTCGATGGAAACGCGGCCGCCGCCCAGCACGCCGCGCAGCGCGGCGTTCAGTTGCTGTAGCTGATCCGGCGTGAGCGGCACCGCCGAGGTGACGATGGCCGTGGTCTCGCCGCGCCGCCTCGCCAGCTCGGCCAGGAAGGCCGTGGCCATGGCGACGAGCTCGCGGGCGCGGCCATTGGCGGCGACGGTGCCGATGAAGTTGCGCGTCAGGCCCTTGATGCTGGCGGCGTCGAGCACGGCCAGCAGGGCCCTGCCCTGGACGTCGCGGCCGACCACCGGGCTCGCCAGCAGGCGGGCAAGCTCGGGGCTCTCCCCGACCAGGGAGCGAAAGGTGGTGAGGTCCTGGGCGACCTGATCGAGAGACCTGGCACTATCCGCCAGCTCGAACAGCGCACTGGCATAGCGACCGGCCACGACGGACGTGGCGGAGGTGGCGGAAGTCACTGTGAAAGCCTCTCCATTGCCGTTAGGTCCAGCCGGCAACTGACTGAGCCGGCAGGACTTTCCCAGGAGAACGGTCTGCGCAGCCGTCGCCCCACCCCGGAAAAGCGCGCGTTGCTAGCATGCGCCCCGGCCCCGCGCAAGATTGCGAAAGCTCGATATTACCGCGCTTTTTCAGCGCGTTATGTCACAGGAAGGAATAGGGATCGACGTCGATCTGCAGCCGCACTGAACCGGGCAGCCCGATCCGCGCCAGCCAGCCGTGCAATAGAGGTTGCAGTGCGATATCGCGGCGCGTCTTGAGCAGGAAGCGGCGGCGGTGGCGGCCGCGCAGCAGCGCCAGCGGCGCCGTCGAGGGTCCGAGCGTGGTGATGCCCTCGCCCTGCGGCGCCCGCCGCGCCAGCGCCGCGCAGACATTATCCACAGCGGCCGGTTCCGGCCCCGAGACGATCAGCGCCGCCAGCCGGCCGAACGGCGGCATGCCGGCGGCGCGGCGGTCGGCCAGCTCGGCGGCGATGAAGCGCTGGCGATCGCCCGACACCAGGGCCTGCATCACCGCATGCTCGGGCATGTGGGTCTGCACCAGCGCCCGCCCCGGCCGGTCCTGGCGTCCCGCCCGGCCGGCGACCTGGTAGAGCAGCTGGAAGGTGCGCTCGGCGGCGCGCAAATCGCCGCCGTTCAGGCCGAGATCGGCATCGACCACGGCGACCAGGGTGAGCTTGGGGAAATGGTGCCCCTTGGCCGCCATCTGGGTGCCGATCAGGATGTCGATCTCGCCCGCGATCATGCGCTCGACGGCGGCCGTCGCCTCGTCGCGGTTCATCAGGCTGTCCGAGGTGAAAAGCTCCAACCGCGCGTCCGGAAACAGGGCCATGGCCTCCTCGGCGAGCCGCTCGACGCCGGGGCCGCAGGCGACGAACTGGTCGACCGCACCGCAGTACTTGCAGGCCTGCTCGGGCTGCTCGGCGTAGCCGCAATGATGGCAGATCAGGGAGCGGCGGAAGCGATGCTCGACCAGCCAGGCCGAACATTGCGGACACTCGATGCCATGGCCGCAGGCGCGGCACAGGGTGAGTGGCGCATAGCCGCGCCTGTTGAGGAACAGCAGCGTCTGCTCGCCGGCCGCCAGGGTCTGCTTCATCGCCTCGACGACCGGCGGCGACAGCCAGCGCCCGCGCGCCGGCTGCTCGCGCCTGAGATCGATGGCGCGGAGCGTCGCCAGGTCGCGTCCGCCGTGCCGCGCCGGCAGGTGCACGGCGCCGTAGCGGCCGGACGATACGTTGACTACGCTCTCGAGCGAGGGCGTCGCCGAGGCGAGCACGATCGGCGCCGACACCAGGCGCGCGCGCACCACCGCCATGTCGCGCGCATTGTAGGTGACGCCGTCCTCCTGCTTGAACGAGCTGTCGTGCTCCTCGTCGACCACGATCAGGCCGAGGTTGGCGAACGGCAGGAACAGCGCCGAGCGCGCTCCCACGACAACGCCGACGCGGCCCTCGGCGATGGCGCGCCAGGTCTCGCGCCGCTCGAGCGAGGTCAGTCCCGAATGCCACGCCGCCGGCGGCGCGCCGAAGCGATCTTCGAAGCGCTTCAGCCACTGCGCCGTCAGCGCGATCTCGGGCAACAGCACCAGCACCTGACGGCCCGACGCGAGTGCGGCGGCAATCGCCTCGAAATAGACCTCGGTCTTGCCGGCGCCCGGCACGCCGTCGAGCAGGGTGGCGGAGAACCCGTGCGCCAGCACCTTGTCGACCAGCCCTTGCGCGGCGACCGCCTGCTCGGCCGACAGCGCCGGACCCTCGCGTCGCCCGTCGGGCTGCGGGAAGCGCTTGCGCATGACGCGCTCGACGCCTTCGATCAGGCCGATCGACGCCATGGTCTTGACCACCGATTGGCCGACGCCGGCGAGCTGCGCCAACTCGGCAATGGGCAGGGCCGGACCGTCCTTCAGCTGCTCGAGCACGCGACGGCGCGCGCTGGTGATCTTGAGCGCCGTGTCGTCCGCCGTCGGCGCGCCGCGATGATCATTGGCCGCAACCCGATAGACGATCTCGGTACGCGGTGCGAGCAGCGCCGTGGGTACGCTCATCGCCATGCGCAGCACCGCCCCGGGCGGCGCCAGGGTATAGGCGGCGACCCAGTCGACGAAGCGGCGCATGGCGTCGGCCATCGGCAGCGCTGGCAGGCGGCCTGCGATGTCGCGCAGCTTGTGTCTTGCCACGCCGCCCGTGCCCTCGCCCCACACCACGCCGACGACCTCGCGCTTGCCCAGCGGCACGACGACAAAGGCGCCAGGCTCGAACGCCTGGCCCTCGGGGACGCTGTAATCGTAGGCGTCGGCCAGCGGCAACGGCAGCAGCACGCGCAGCGTTCGCACCGAGGCGTTTTCCACCGGACGAGCCTCCGCCAACGCGACCGCCTCGGCTTGTGGCTCCGAGGCAGAATCGCTAGAAATTGTGGCAGACGCCGAGCCTGAACCACTGGCCATTGGAACAGTTTATATGAAGTTCTTCGTCGATACCGCCGATGTCGCCGAGATCAAGGACCTGGCCGCGTCCGGTCTGCTCGATGGCGTGACCACCAACCCGTCCCTGGTCATGAAGGCGGGGCGGCCGATGCTGGACGTGATCCAGGAGATCTGCGCCATCGTCCCGGGCCCGGTCAGCGCCGAGACCGTCGCGACCGACCACAAGACGATGCTCCAGGAAGGCCGCAAGCTCGCCAAGCTCGCCAGGAATGTCGCCGTCAAGGTGCCGCTGACTCCGGACGGGCTCAAGACCTGCAGGGCGCTGAGCTCGGAAGGCACGATGGTGAACGTGACCCTGTGCTTCTCGGCGGCGCAGGCGCTGCTGGCCGCCAAGGCCGGCGCCAGCTTCATCTCGCCTTTCGTCGGCCGGCTCGACGACATCGGCCAGGACGGCATGCACCTGATCGGCGAGATCATGACGATCTACCGCCAGTATCCCCACTTCAAGACCGAGGTGCTGGTCGCCTCGGTGCGCCATTCGCAGCATGTCATCCAGGCCGCCAAGCTCGGCGCCCATGTCGCGACCCTGCCGCCCAACGTGCTGCGCCAGCTGTTCAAGCACGCCCTCACGGACAACGGCCTGAAGGCCTTCCTCGACGACTGGGCCAAGACCGGCCAGTCGATTCTCTGACAGGAGAGGCGCCGATGGACAGCCACCCGGAGGGCAGCGGCACGGTCACGGCGCCCGACGGTTCGGGTCGCCAGGTCAAGGTGATCACGGCCGACGACGTCGTCGCCTATCTCAAGGCGCACCCGACCTTCTTCGAAGGTCATCCCGAGCTGGTCGAGACGATGAGCATGGTGCCGCGGGTGCAGGGGCCCGGCGTCATCGACATGCAGCAGGTGATCCTGAAGCGCCTGCGCGGCGAGATCGACCGGCTGAAGAACGAGCGCACCGAGATCATCGCCAACTCGCAGCAGAACCAGATCGTGCAGAGCCGCATCCAGGCGGCGGTGATCAGCATCATCCAGGCGACGACGTTCGAGAAGATGATCCACGTCGTCACCCATGAGCTGCCCGAGCTGCTCGACGTCGATTTCATCACGCTCGCCATCGAGGCCAACGCCGATGCGCCCAAGCGCGTGCCGGTGCGCGGCGTCTACGTGCTGGCGCCGGGTGCCATCGACGCCGCCATCGGCCCCGACAAGCAGGCGCGCCTGCGCTCCGACATCGTCGGCGAAGAGGCCTTCTTCGGCGACATCTCGCGCTTCGTGAAGTCGGACGTGCTGATGCGGCTGCGCGTGTCGAGCGGCTCTCCCGACGGCGTCATGTGCTTCGGCGCGCGCGACCCCAAGGCGTTCGGCCCGGAGCAGGCGACCGAGCTCTTGTTCTTCCTCGCCAAGGTGCTGGAGAACACCATCCGCGCCTGGCTCGACCTGCCGGAGTGAACGGCGGGTGCTGCGAAGCGGACATGTCTCCTGTTCCTCCCCTGTAATCGGGGGAGGTGCCCCGTACGGGGCGGAGGGGGAAGGCCTCAGTCGAGACGATTCGGATTACGACGTCAGGATCGGAGAAAGCTCGACTGTGGCTTTCCCCCTCCGGCAAAGGCGCTGTAAACAGCGCCGACGGGGACCACCTCCCCCGATTACGGGGGAGGGACACGAAAGATGTGTCCACTCCCCGTGAGCCCATCGCTCGACGCTGCGCGCGAGGCCTGGCGCGACTGGCTGAAGAGCGAACGCCGGCTGGCCGGCCACACCCTGATCGCCTACGAGCACGACGTGGCCTCGTTCGTGGGCTTCATGACGATCTATCTCGGTGCACCGCCGACCCTCGACGCGCTGGCAAAGCTGAAACCGGCCGAGTTCCGCGCCTGGCTGGCCGAGCGGGCGCGCGAGGGCATGGCGCGGACCTCGACGGCACGCGCCTTCTCCTCGGTGCGCTCCTTCTTCCGCTTCCTCGACAAGCGTGGTCTCGCCCACAACGCCAGCATCGCCGCCATCCAGACGCCCAAGCTGCCGCGCTCCGTACCCAAGGCGCTCTCCGAAGGCGACATGGAAGAAGTGCTCGACTCGGCCCCCGGGCAGGAGCGCGCCGCCTGGATCGACCTGCGCGACACCGCCGTTCTGCTGCTGCTCTACGGCGCTGGCCTGCGCATCGGCGAGGCGCTCGGCCTCACCAAGGCCACGGTCGAGGAGCTGCTGCGCGCCGGCCGCGATACGCTCAGCGTCACCGGCAAGGGCAACAAGACGCGCCTGGTGCCGCTGTTGCCGCAAGCGCTCGAGGCGCTGCGGGCCTATCGCAACGCCTGCCCCTTCATGGCCGCCCTCGCCCCGCGCGAGGCATTCTTTCTCGGCGCCCGCGGTGGCGCGCTCGACCCCGCCATCGTGCAGAAGCGCGTGCGCGAGATCCGCCACGGCCTCGGCCTGCCGGACAGCGTGACGCCGCACGCGCTGCGCCATTCCTTCGCCACCCACCTGTTGGGCGCCGGCGGCGACCTGCGCACCATCCAGGAGCTTCTCGGCCACGCCTCGCTGTCGACGACGCAGCGCTACACCGACGTCGACTCCGCCCGTCTCGCCGCCGTCTACCGCGCCGCCCATCCGCGCGCGAAGGGGTGAGGCAGCCGGTTCGGGCTCGAACCGGTCGCTCCCACCAACCCGCACCCTCACCGACAAAGTACGCGCATTAGTTGCGGTCGCGAGCGGCTTGATCTCCTGCGCGGCTAGTCGCCGCTGTTCCGTCGAGTCATGGCGAAATCCTCCTCTACAAATGCTGGGACGCGCCCTGCAGGAGACAGCCCCGCAGGCGTCAACTTGCAAAGGCACCTCCCCCTCAGAGGCACCCTGAGAGGCTGTGGCGCAAGCTTGGAAGGCTGCGGCGCAGGTCGCGCAACAGGGGCGCGGCACCGGGCGGACCTTGAATGCTGGCCGCGTCGACGTCCAACGAGCAGGAAGCCTTGTGTATCGGTGCCGCATACGGTGGGCGATGATGCCGCTGGCTGCTTTATTGAGAACTGTGTTGTATTTGGACAAAATGCCGGAACCCCGTCCGCCCCGTATCCGCGCCGTGCCCGCCGTCACGCGGGCCATCGCCATCCTGCGGTTGCTGAGCCGCAGCCGCGCGCCGCTCGCCCTGAAGGCGATCGCGGGATCGCTCGGTCTGGTGCCCAGCACGGCCCTGCACATCCTGCGGGCGCTCCTCGCCGAGGGGCTGGTGCGCGTCGATCCTCTCACCAAGCAGTACGGCCTGGGCGTCGGCATGCTGCCGCTCGCCCGCGCCGTGCTGGAGAACAGCGACTTCCCGAGCCTAGTGCAGGCGAGCCTCGACGACCTGTCGGGTCGCTACGGCGTCACCGCGATCGGCGTCGAGCTGCCCGACCTCGATCACATGGTCGTGGTCGCGCTGGCGCGGGCGCAGGCTCCGGTGCGCCTGCATGTCGATGTCGGCAGCCGCTTCCCTGCCCTGATCAGCGCGACCGGCCGATGCCTCGTCGCGTTCAGCGACCATCCTCCGGCTGAGATCGAGAAGCGGTTCCGCCGGCTGCGCTGGAACAAGGCGCCGAGCTATGCCGACTGGCGCCGCGAGGTCGAGCAGACGCGCCGCCAGGGCTTCAGCATCGACCGCGGCAACTACATTGCCGGCGTGACGATCGTCGCCGTACCTGTGCTGAACCGCCGCGGCACCATCTCGCACACGCTGGTCGCGGTCGGCCTCGGGAACCAGCTCGACCGCGCGACCTCGCTCAAGCTCGCCCGCGACATGAAGAGCGCTGCGCAGGACGTGTCGGTCCAGTTGTCGGCGCTACCGTAAAGGACACGTCCCAATTGCTTGCCTCCTCCGTAGTCGGGGGAGGAACATGGATCACCGCGCGAACACCTTCGCGAGGAACGCCTTGACGTCGCCGACGAAGGCCTTCCACGCCGTCTCGTTGGCACCGTAGTGCGCGCCGCAGCAGCCGCCCGGCTTGCTGCGGTTGCCGACGCCGCCGAGATAGCGCACCGGCAGGCCGAGCGCATCGAAGCTGTGATGCGCGCCTTCGTAGGTTCGCGTCTCCACCAGGTCGCGGCCCTGCACGATGCGTTCGACTACCGCCTTGCATTGCGACACCGGCGTCCAGTCGTCGAGCGCCGCCAGGGCAAACAGGGTCGGCTGACGTACGGCGAGGCGCGGCCCCAGCGCATCGGCCAGCGCGCAGTCGGGATAGACCAGGATGGCGGCGCGCGCCGCGGAGGAAGCCGCGTCGGGCCGGGCCGACGGTCTTGAGGTGTCGGCTGGCGCCGGCGGTTTCGAGGTGTCGGCTTGCGCCGACAGGGCCCGCAGCATCGCGACACCGCCGCCGTAGGAATAGCCCATGAAGGCAAGCCGGCCGGGATCGACGTAGCTCTGCCTGCCGAGCCAAGTCAGCGTCGCATCGATGTCGTGCGCGCGCGCCTCGGCGTCGGCCTGGGTCGGCCAGTTGCGGCCGCACACATCCTTGAGACCGCGGGCGGAAAAGCTGTCGACGACAAGCGCGGCATAGCCCCACGACGCGAGAAGCCCCGCCATGCGTGCCGTGTTCTGGCCTGGCCCGCCGCAGCCGTGGAAGATCGCGACCGCGGGCACAGTGCCGGCCACCTTGGCGGGACGGAAGAGCTGCGCTGCAAGCTGCAGCGTGCGGCCGTTCTGGGTCACCGGCACGCGCACGTTCTGCTGCGCCGCCGCCGGCACGGCCGCGAGCAGGAGAAGCAGACCCAGAACGCGCTTCAGCATCCCCTCATCCAACACAGCCGACACGGCTATTGCAACAGCAGGAGCAGGATGACTCCGGCGACGCTCGTCAGCACGCCGAGCAGGCCGACGATGTGCAGCCGCTCCTCGCGCAGCAGCAGGTAGCTCAGCGCGACGGCGATCAGGGGAAACACCGCGACCAGCGGCGCCACCACGGTGATCGAGCCGAGGCCGAGCGCGGCGTAGAGCAGGAAGGTCGCCGTGCCGTTGCTCGCCCCCACCGCGAGGAACCACAGCAGGCCGCGGCGATCGGCCGGGCCGGCGCTGAGTGCGCGGCGGCCGATCAGCGACACGATCACCAGAGTAGAGAACGAATAGCCGATGGCCGCGGCCGCGAGCGGCTCGGGCCACAGGCCGAGCCCCGTCTTGATTGCCGGCTGGATCGAGCCGCGCACCAGGGCGGCGGCGAGCGGCAGACCCAGCACCCAGACCGGCCATTGCCGCCGGCCGGTGCCGCCGCGCAGCGCCATCAGCGCCACGCCGCCCACCACCAGGACCAGGGCGAGCGCCTGTCCCGGCCCGATCCGCTCGCCGAGAAACAGCACCGCCCCCAGCACGGCGAAGAGGGGCGTGACGTTGCCGGCGGCGCCGGCGATGGCCGGGCCCAGCCGCTCGTTGGACCGCACCGACAGGATCGAGACAACTACCGGGAAGATGCAGCCGACGCCGGCGAAGATCGCGGCCGCCCGCAAGTCGAAGCCGCGCCAGTCGACGAAGGCCAGCGCCGGCGGCCACGCCATCACCATTGAGCCGCCGATCGTGTAGAGCGGCGAGCGCCATGACGGCACGGTGCGCAGGCCGTACTGTGTCAGGATCAGCGCCAGGGCGAAGCAGAATGCCGCACCCAGCGCCAGCAGGGGCGCCAGGCTGGACGGCGGGATGGCCGTGCCGCTCACCGTCTGCTATGTCCGCCGGCTTTCGTGGCGGAGAGGAACATGGATACGCTCACCTACTGGAACGGCACGTGGCACGAGGGCAACCCCGCGATCCTGGGCCCGCGCGATCACGCCTTCTGGCTGGGCTCGATCGTATTCGACGGCGGCCGCGCCTTCGAGGGCTGCGGGCCCGATCTCGACCTCCATGCGGAACGCGTGGTGCGCTCGGCGCGCGCGCTGGGCCTCGAGCCGAGCAAGACGGCGGAGGAGATCCTCGCGCTGATGCACGAGGCCATCCGCCGCTTCGGCCCCAAGGCCGAGCTCTACGTCCGGCCGATGTTCTGGGCCGGCAAGGGCGGCGCCGGGCCGATCTCGGTCGACCCCGATTCGACCCAGTTCCTGCTCTGCGTCTACCATTCGCCGATGCGCGCGGGCACGCCGCTGACGCTCGGCCTCTGCCGCTCCATCCGCCGGCCGACGCCGGAGAGCGCGCCGACCGCCGCCAAGGCGAGCTGCCTCTATCCCAACTCCTCGCGCGGCGTCGCCGAGATGATGAAGCGCGGCTTCCAGAACGGCGTCGTGCTCGATGCCAACGGCAACGTCGCCGAGACCTGCAGCTCCAACATCTTCATCGCCCGCGGCGGCGTGGTCGCCACGCCGGTGCCCAACGGCACCTTCCTGGCCGGCATCACGCGCTATCGCACGGTGGAGCTGCTGCGCAATGCCGGCATCACCGTCGAGGAGCGCACCGTGACCACGAACGAGCTCGACGGCGCCGACGAGATCTTCACCACCGGCAACGCCGGCAAGGTCCAGCCGGTCAGCCGCTACGAGGGCCGCGACCTGCAGCCCGGCCCGATCGCGCGCCAGGCGCACGAGCTCTACATGGCCTGGTCGCGCACCCAGCGCGTGATCTGACGGAGTCCCTTCCGCTTCACTTCTTGCCAAGGCCGGAGCCGCTGTAGAGGTTCGCGAGGCGCGCGATCAGGAAGGCGACGTACATCACGCCCAGCACCTGCTCGAGCACGATCAGGCTGCGCGTGAGACCGGTCGCCGGCGTGATCTCGCCGAACCCGGTGGAGGTGAGAACGGTGAAGGAGAAGTACATCATGTCGGACCAGCGCAGGTGTCCGTAGGGTCCCTTCTCGATCGCGTAGCTGAAGGCGTTCGCGTCGAACAGCTCGATGAAGTTGAACAGGCTGGCGAAGGTGAAGGCGATCAGCACATAGGCCGAGACGGCCCCGAATACCTTGTCGGTGGTAATCGGATGCCAGTCGAGCACGTAACGCAGCAGCGCTAGCGTGACGACCGCCATGAAGAGGGCGGTCGAGCCGAAGACGACCGGGCGCAGCCAGTGCTCTCCCATCTGCTCGACCGCAATCGCCTGAACGGCGAACAGCGCCAGCACGCCGACCGCCCACAGCGTCATGCGACGCACGCGCAGCGCCCACACCGCCAGCAGCAGGACGGCCATCGTGCCGATGCCGACGAACCCGCCGGCGAGCGGCGTGCCGCTGAGCAGTGGGGCAGCCACGATGATGACGCAGAGCATCGCCAGCAGGGCGCTGCAGCGATTGCGACGCAGGTAGGCGACCCTCCGAAGCAGCGGACGCGGAAACCGGCTGCTGGCTACGTCCATTGGGCAAGCTCGGCCGTGATTCCCGCCAGCCCTTCGAGAAACATCACCACCGCCGTGTCCTGCGCGGAGTCCGGCATCGCCAAGAAGCGCCGCGCCGCCGCAAGGTCGGTGACCGCCGTCGTTTCGTGTTCGAGAAGTTTCAGCACGGTCGACAGTCCGCGATCAGCGCCCGAACAGGACACCCATCGCCGCCGCGACGCCCAGCCCGATCAGGACCAGGACGACGAAGGCGCCGACCGCGATCAGGCCGCGCCGCAGATGGTGCCGGCTGGCGTCGATCAGATGGGCATGGCCGGCCGCCTGAGCCCGGCCATGGTTGATCTTGAAATGGACGAGATGCCAGCCCGCGCCGATGAGGGCGCCGAGACCCAGGATCCAGAAGGGGGCGAACAGTAGCCAGATTTCGATGTCGTTGCTCATGCCGGCGGAGTGTCCCGTTCCGCCGCCGCAGAAGCAACCCTCGGGTCACAACTTGGTCACCATCGTTCCGGGCGCCCGCTCCGTATCTTAGGGGTTAAGCAACTGACCTAGGGGACCCCCTCACCATGGCCAAGTACGTCACCCTCGCCCTGATCCTGCTCGGCACCGCCGCCTGCGGCGATACCTGGGGCCAGCGCGCCGTCACAGGCGGCGGCATCGGCGCCGGCTCGGGCGCCTTGATCGGCGCCCTGACGCCGATCGGCCTCCTGCCGGGCGCCCTGGTCGGCGGCGCCGTCGGCGCCGGCGTCGGCGCGGCCACGGCGCCGAGGTATTAGACGTTGGGCGTTCGAGGAGTCTCTCTCATGCTCCTCTCCCCCGCTTAGAGGGAGAGGCTGGGTGAGGGGGTTACAGGCGATCTCACATCCTTCGAGGCCTCCACCTGACCTCTCCCCCTGGCGGGCCCTGGCGGGGGAGAGGAACATGAAAGGCGGATTCCCATCATCGCCGGCTCTGCTGCCGGCGCATTGGCAAGCCCGGCGCGACGGCGCAGTTCGGCGCTGGTGAGGCCGGCGCCGTCGGGACGCCAGCCGGGCGGGCCGAATAGGTACATGCACACGTCGCGCAAGGAGCGCGCCGAACGCAGGTCCTTGAGCAGACCGAGCCACGGCATGACGTTGAGGGCGATCGGGTTGCGCGAGGAGACCTCGGGCGCGACCAGCCCGAAATCGCACGGCACGTCCTTGCGCTCCACGACATAGGTGCCGAACAGGCGGTCGAACACGATCAGCACGCCGCCGAAATTGGCGTCGAGATACTCGGGATTGCGGGCGTGGTGGACGCGATGGCTCGATGGCGTGTTGAGCACGTGCTCGAGCCAACCCAGCCTGGGGATCCAGTCGGCGTGCAGCCAAAACTGGTAGAGCAGGTTCAGGAACAGGGCCGCCAGCACTTCGGTCGGCGTGAAGCCCAGCAGCACCAGCGGTGTGAAGAAGAGCGACGTGCCGGTGAAGCGGCCGAACCAGCCCAGGCGGTAGGCGGCCGACAGGTTGAGCTGGTTGGGCGAGTGGTGCACCGAATGCGCCGCCCAGAACCAGCGCACGGTGTGCGCGGCGCGGTGATACCAGTAGTAGAAGAACTCCAGCCCGACGAAGAGCAGCAGCACCGACCAGATGCTGTCGAGCGACTGGGTGAACAGGCGATGCTGCCAGACCCAGTCGAGCCAGGGCGCGGCCAGGGCGTAGGGAATGAAGCCCAGCACGCGGCGACCGGCGAGGTCGGCCATCGAGCATGCCGATGACCGCCAGTCGTACGGCTCGGCTCGCTTTCGCGCGAGCCAGACGCCCTCGATGACGGCGGCGCCGAGCACCATCGGCAGCAGGGTCAGATAGAGGATGGCGAGATCTTCCACGGCAGGACTCCCGGTGGTTGGCCCAGGCTAATATATGAGCGATGCTCAGGTTTACTTACTCGCCTTCCCGAACGCCGGATCGCCATGGCAATCAAACGCCAACTCCCTGAAATAAAACGCCGAATTCCGCGCCAGGCGCGCGCGGCCGAGACCGTGGCGGCGATCCTCGAGGCGGCGGCTCAGATTCTGGAGGCCGGCGGCCTCGCCGCCTTCACCACCAACGCGGTGGCAGAGCGCGCCGGAGTGAGCATCGGCACGCTCTACCAGTACTTCGTCGACAAGAACGCGCTTCTGCTGGCGCTTGCCCGCCAGGAGATGAGCGCGGCGCTGATCGAGGTCGGCCGCGCCCTGTCCGGCGCCGGCGACCCCGCGCCCGAGAGTCGCGTGCGCGCCATGGTACGGGCCATGGTGCACGCCTTCCGCGGCCGCTCGCGGGCCCGCAAGGCGGTGGTGCAGGCCATCCTCGCGCAAGGGCTCGGCTTCGAGATGATCGGCCCGATCAACAGCTTCATCGCCAACATCGGCTCGGTAATCGGTCCGGATGCGACGCGACTGCCGCCGCTCGCACGCGAGCAGGTGTTCGTGCTGTCGCGCGCCCTGCTGGGCGCCATCCGCGCCGCCGTGATGGAAGAGCAGCCATTCCTGCAAAGCCGAGCCTTCGAGGACGAGCTGGTGCGCCTGGTGATGTCCTACATCGAATCGATCGCGCGCGACGCCGGACGACCCTTGTGAGCGGCACGCCGGGCGAAATCGGCGACCTCGTCCTGCCAGTCGAAGCGATGCGAATCGGCCGAGCTCGGAATCTCGGTGAGCGTGAAGTCGAGATGCCGGCCGGTCGCACCGGCAAAAGCGCGCCCGGTGAGCAGCAGCGCCAGGGCCGACGCCGAGCGCAGCGGCGTGCTGGCCCCCGGCATGACCGACGCGAACAGCGGCAGCAGGGCGGACCAGCCGAAGCGCTCGACGGCCGACCGCTCGCGGGCCAAGCCGGTACCAGCCATCAGTCCGGGATCGAAGGCGAAATAGCGTGGACCGTCCGCCTCCTCGCGTCGCGCCAGGGCATAGACGTGCAGGATGGCGACGAGCTTGGAGGTGGCATAGCGGTCCATTCCCTGCTGCTTGACTGACGCCGCCTCGTCGAGCTTTCCCTGCGCCACGCGCGTGATGTCGGGAAACAGGCCGCCGCGAAAGCCGAAGCGGCGCGCCGCGGGGTGCGCCGGATCGTGCGTGCCGCTGGCGGTGAAGACCACGGGCGCCGCCGGTGCCAGCATGGGTCTCAGCCATTCGATCAGAGTGGCGTGCGACAGCCAGTTGGCCTGGAAGGTCTCCTCGTATCCGTCTCCGGTCACCCGGCGCGGTCCGACGACCTGGACGCCCGCATTCGCGGCAAGCGAGGCGAGCCGGCGATCGATCAGGCGCACGGAGACGGCGTCGGCAAATGACGCGGTCGAGGCGAGCGAGCAGAGGTCGAGCGGCAAGATGGTGAGCCGGTCTTCCCGCGCCAAGCTGCGCAAGGCGTGCGCGGCGGCGGGGTGCCGGGCACCCACGATCAGGCTGCTCCGTGGCTGGGCCAAGAGCTGGCGGGCCAGCTCGAGGCCGATTCCCGAGGTGGCGCCGGTGAGAAGATGGATTGGCGAGGAGAGCGGCGAGGCGAATGGCGAGGTGACAGGCGAGGACATGGATTTTGACTCCGGCGGCAACCCGTCGAAGATGGGAGCGCCCTCCCCTCACCGTCCATTCGCATCGCAGGCTCGCCCGTGCCGACCGCCCTGAAACCGCGCAAGAAGCCCACGCAGGAGCGTTCCACCGCCACGGTCGACGCGATCATCGAGGCAGCGATTCGCATTTTGCGGCGCGACGGCTGGGCCGGCCTGACCACGACCCGGGTCGCCGAGGTGGCCGGCGTCTCGGTCGGCTCGCTCTACCAGTACTTCCCCAACCGCGCGGCGATCGCTGTCGAGATCGTGCGCCGCCGCACCCGCCAGTTCCTGACGGCGGTCCTGGCTGCCGATCTTTCGGGCGCCGACGACTTCGAAGCCGTGGCGCAGATCGCCATGGCCGTGTTCATCGAGGAGAAGCGGCGCGAGCTCGCCATGACCCTGGCGCTGCGCGACAACCTCGCCGCGATGCAGGGCCGCCAGGCCATTCTCGAAGAGGCGCGGGCCTTCGTTCCCGCCCTGCAGGCCAAGCTCGCGGCCGCTGTCGGCGTCGCACCCGCGCCGGCACAACTCGCCGTCGCTCTTGCTGCCGTCGAATCTGGGAGATCCTGAGCCAGGATGAAGCCGCGCTCGACCGGCCCGAGACGGTCTCGGCGCTGGCGCGGCTCTTCACGTCGCTTGCCGGTCCCGAGGTTCCTGCGTCGGGTCGCGATCGCGGTCGAACCACACCTTCAGGCGATCGAGCAGCTTGAACAGGGTCTGCTGATCGCGCGCCGACCAGTCGGCGAAGGCGCGTGACAGGCTCGGCATGAGGGCAGCAATCGCCGCGCGATGCCTGGCCTTGCCCGCGGCGGTCAGCACCAACAGCTTCGAGCGGCCGTCGCGGCCATTGGCGCGTTCGCCCAGCCAGCCCTTGTCGACCAGCTTCTGTACGGTCTTGGTCACGCCGGGCTGCGGCTGCTGCAGGGCGCGCGCGATGTCGGTCACCGTGCGCGCCTGGTCGGGGCGATGGCTGAAGTGATTGAGCAGCACGAACTGAGGCAGGCCGAGGTCGAGCGGCTTCAGCAGGCGGTTGGCCTCGGTCGACGTCAGCTGGTCGAGGATGCCGATCCAGTTGACGATGCGGAAGGCAAGCGGCGGGGCTGGCCCATCTTTCTCGGGATCGGTCACGCTCGCACGAAGCTCTCGATCGGCCGCCGCGGCGACGGCCCGGGATCGCCAGCATAGCCCAGGCGGAAGAACATCTGCAGCGTCTCGCCAGGTGCCGCGCCAATCTGGGCCGTTCCGGTCTCCCGCTTCATCGCCGCCTGCAACTCGGCCATCTCGGGATATTCCTGCAGGGTCTGGCTGTGGGGCTGCAGGCCAACGCCGAGTCTCGTCGCGGCAAGCTGCAGGCGGACGAAGGCGCGGCCGGCGGCGATTTGGGTGGGGCGCGCATTGTCCGCCGTCGACAGCCAGCCGAAGGCGCGTGCGCTGGCATAGCCGGCGAGCGTGTAGTCGCGGCCGCCGTTCCAGGCGACCGTGCCGGGCGTCTGGGCGTTCTCCTTCGTCATCAGGCCCGCCTGCCGCAGCACCCAGATCATCGGCCCGGTGAGCGAGATGCCGTCGCGATGCGCGGCGATCGCGCCGGCGCCGATGCGGACGACGTCGATGCTCTCCTTGTGCGTGCGCGGCAGGTTCATCTCGAGTTCGCTGCCGGCAATCGCCAGCGCGCGCAGGCGGTCGACATGCGCGGGCTCGTCGACGATCGACAGCCGGGCCGCGCCGGGCTCGAAGCCCACGCGCAAGGCCTCCTTGTGCGCCGGGTCGAGCGGGCGGTCGTCGAAGGCGTGCTTCGCGGTCCGGCGGCGCGGCACCTCCTCGAACAGCGGCTCGGGCGTGATCCCGACCGACCGGACGAAGCGGATCAGCGCGACCGGCCGATCGAGCCGCCATTCGCCGGCGGGGAACAGCGTCGTTTCGATGCGCCAGCCTTCGGCGGCGGCGGCCATGGAAAGAATCTCCAGGAAGCAGCCATGCCCGATCAGGATCTGCCGCGACAGCGGGTCGGTCTGTGGCAGCAGCCGCTCGCCGTCGACGAACAGGCGGATGGTGTCGGGCTCGGCCAGATCAACCGACCAGGATTGGAGATTGTGCGGATTGGGGGCCAGCAGCGCCCAGGCGAGCGCGCGGCGGCGCGGATCGCTCTCCCCGGCCGCCGGCCCGCGCCATCCCTCGATCGCTTCGGCCGGCATGGCATCGAGCCGTGACGCGGCCATCGCCGCCCCCCCTGCGACGATGACTCCGCCGCCCAGCACCCTCAGGAACGTCTTCCGTGACATCGGCATCGTCGACCTCCGAATCATTCCATGGAATGTATATATATTCCATGGAATGTTCGAACGCAAGCCTCCTTTTCCGCCCCAGCGTCATCGCTGGGAGGTGTCGGCGTCTTCGCTGACCTGCCTTCACCGAGGCGAAGCCGCTTCGGCTTCGCGCAGGCAGGCGGAGGGGTCATGACTCTTCCGGACCGCGGGCGGGACGCCCGCAGTCCGCTTGAACCATGACGCCTCCCTCTCCGTATGACGGCGACACCTCGCCAGCTGAGCTGGAAAAGAATGATTCTATCGGCGCTGCGCCGCCTGGATCGCCTGCCAGACTCTTTCCGGCGTGGCCGGCATGTCGATGTGGGTGACGCCGAGATCAGCCAGGGCGTCGACGACGGCATTGACGATTACGCCCAGCGCCGGGGTGATGCCGCCCTCGCCGCCGCCGCGGAAGCCCAGCGGATGGTTGCTCGACGGCACTTCGCTCAGCGCCGTCCTGAACATCGGGAAGTCGTCGGCACGCGGCATGGCGTAATCCATGAAGCTCGCCGACAGCAGCTCGCCCTGCGGATCGTAGACGCAGCGTTCCATCAGGGCCTGGCCCGCGCCCTGCGCGATGCCGCCGTGGGTCTGGCCATGCAGGATCAGCGGATTGACCGCGCGGCCGACATCGTCGATCGCGGTGTATCGCACGATCTGCACGGCGCCGGTCTCGTGGTCGACCTCGACTTCGCAGACATGCCAGCCATAGGGATAGGAGCCGACGCGGCTGTCGACCTCGGCCTGGTCGGCGATCGGCCCGCGCTCGGCCGCCAGCTCGAACAGGCCGATGCCGCGGTCGGTCCCTTCGATGGCGAAGCGGCCGGCCTGGAACATGATGTCGGTTTCGGCCGCCTCGAGCGCCTCGGCGGCGAGCTTGCGCCCCTTGGCGACGATGCCGAGCGAAGCCTGGCGGATGGTGGTCGCGGCAAGCCTGAGCGAGCGCCCGGAATGCGAGCCGCTGCCGACGCTCACGCGGTCGCTGTCGTCGGTCACCAGGCGGACGCGCTCCGGCACCACGCCCAGCCACTCGCTGGCGAGCTGGGCGAAGCTGGTGGCATGACCCTGCCCGGTCGACAGCGTGCCGATCACGATCTCGACCATGCCGCCGCTCTCCCCGAGCACGGCGACCTCGGCGCGCTCGACGGGCGCGCCGCTCTGCGATTCGACATAGCCGCCGAGGCCGATGCCGCGGCTGAGGCCGCGCGCCGTGCTGTCGGCCTTGCGCGCGGAGAAGCCCTGCCAGTCGGCGAGCTCCAGCACGGCATCGAAGGTGCCGAGGTAGTCGCCGGTATCGTAGGTGATGCCGAACGGATTGGTGTAGGGCGCGGCCGTCACCAGGTTGCGCCGCCGGAGCGCGATGCGGTCGAAGCCGTGCGTGCGCGCCGCCAGGTCGATCAGCCGCTCGATCACGAACATCACCTCGGGCCGGCCGGCACTGCGGTAGGGCGCGGTCGACGGGGTGTTGCTGAGCCTCCCGCGCGCCTGCGCCACCGCCGGCATGCGGTAAAGGCTGGTCATCAGCTGCGTGCCCTTGGTCAGCGGCACGAAGGAGGCGGTGTAGGCGCCGAGATTGCTGACGCTGGCCGCGCGCAGGCCGACGAAGCCGCCGTCGGCATCGAGCGCCAATTCCGAGACGATGTGGAAGTCGCGGCCGGCATAATCGCTGAGGAAGGCCTCGTGCCGGTCGCCGATCCATTTCACGGGCCGCCCGACCCGGCGCGCCGCCCAGCACACCAGGGCGAACTCGGGGAAGAAATAGTTGCGGGTGCCGAAATTGCCGCCGATGTCGCGCGCGATGACGCGCACCTTTTCGGGATCGATGCCGAGGATGATGGCAAGCTCGCGCTTGGGCCGCACGATCGCGCCTACGCCGGCGCGCAGCGTGTAGCGGCCGGTTTCTACGTCGTAATCCCCCAATGCGGTGCGCGGCTCCATCGGCACGCCGGTGACCCGCGGAATCATGGTGTCGAGCTTCACCGTGTGTCGGGCCCGCGCGAAGCCCGCCTCGGCGCCCTTGATGTCTCCCACCAGGGCATCGACCGCCGTCTCGTCGAGCGGCGGCAGCTCGTCGTACGCGACCTGCACCGCCTCGGCGGCGTCGCGCGCGGCGCCGAGCGACTGGGCGACGACGAACGCCACCGGCTCGCCGACGAAGCGCACCGTCTCGACGGCGAGGACGTGCGGCCGCACGATGCGGAGCGGCGTGCCGTCGACATTGGCGAGCTTGATGTCGGGCGGGCTCGACGCCATCGGCGCGAGCGGGATGGGCTGCAGCCCGTCGGCCAGAAGGTCGGCGCCGGTCAGCACGGCCAGCACGCCGGGCATCGCCTTCGCTGGCGCGGCATCGATGCCGACGATGCGGGCATGGGCGAGCGGCGAGCGCACGACGCAGCCATAAGCCTGGCCCAGCAACCGGAAATCGTCACTGTAGCAGCCCTGCCCGGTGAGCAGCCGCGAATCCTCGAGCCGGGGCAGCGCGATGCCGATGCCGCTCATCGGCGCGACTACAGGACGTGCGGCAGCGGCACTGCCAGCAGCACGCCATGCTCCTGCGCGAGATCGCAGCTCACCCGCGCATGGACCTTGCCCTGCTTGTCGAAGAAGCGGCCGGTAGCGTTCACCGGAAACACGCCCTCGTGCCAGATGCCGGGATGGATGTAGATGCCGACGCTGCCATCGGACCAGAAGCCCACGAACGACTCGGGCCTGAGATCGTCGCCCGGCAATGCCGCCGGCACGACGAACGGCTGGCCGTCGATTGGCCAGAAGAGCTGGCCGCCGTCGGGATGATAGTTGCAATGCCAGAGCAGGACGCGGCCCTCGCCGAGCGCCGCGCCCGCCCGCTTCGCCAGATCGGGCGGCTCGCGAAAGCCGATCACGTAATGGCCGCCGACAGCCTCGTTGCGGCCGAGCAGCTCGTTGCCGCGCCATGCGCAGGAAAAGATGCCCTCGGTCGTGCCGCCCTCGACGCCGGTGCCGGCATCGAGCCGGCGCCAGCCGCTCAACGGCCACGGAACGATCTCGACGCGGTGCGCCTTGGGATCGCGGACGATCTCGCCGTAGCCTGCGAGGGACTCGGGCGTCGCCCGCACGAGCGGCACGTCGACCAGCCGCACGCCGGTGGGGATCGACGGATTGAGATAGTCGATGACGACCTGGTCCATTGCCGGAGCATGCATGAGCCGCAACAGCGCGGCAATCGGCCGTCAAGCCAGTGGAATCGTCTCCACCGTGCTGGGACCGAGTACCAGGTCATCCGTCGCGCCCAACAGCCACAGGGCATCGAGCTGGAGCCGAAGAATTGGCCGGTCCCACCAGCGTGCAATGAGGTCCGAGAGGATTGCCGCCTCGGCCGCATCGAGATCGTCGACCAGATTGTAGACGCCGACCACGTAGAGCAGGGTTTCGCGTCGACCTAGCACCTGCTGAATGCGACGGAACATGTTCATGCCGTCGCGCTTCTCCGGATAGACGCGAAGATACAGCCGGCCGCAATTGACGTTGCCGGAGAAGAGGCCGCGCAGCTCCGCCGAAATCGGCCCAAGGGCGCGCAAGGCATCGCGCTGTTTTCTGTCGAGCGAGGGCGGTTCGCCGACCGACAGCGAGCCGCAGATCGTGGCGTGCAGCTTGTGACGTCGCAGCTCGACGATGTCCCACGCGATCTTCGGCGCGAGTACGGACGCCTTGAGCTCGGCTTCGAGCGCACCATAGGCCTCGGACCGCCGAAGCGGCTGGTCTGCGACCGGCATCCCCAGGGAATAGACCCGTTCATGCCGGCCGCGGCGATAGTACCTGCCTTCGCGGAAGGCAATCACGCGGGGATGGTCGGGGGCCACCAGCGGCAGGTGGGCCAGGCGATAGGACTCGTCCAGCGCCAGCCCCCGGCCTCGCTCGAAGGGCGTCCGGCTCGCCAAGTAGTCGAGCTCGTGATCGGCGCAGAGAGTCGTCCAGCTGTCGCGCGTCGACGACTCCAAGGCGGTTCAGGCCGCCTTGCCGAGATCCTCGCCCGCGAGCGCGCGCTCGATCAGACGGATGACGTTGTCGCGGCCATAGAGCTTGATGAAGGCGCCCATGCGCGGGCCCTGCTCGCTGCCGAGCAGCACCTCGTAGAGCGTCTTGAACCACTGCCGCAGCTCCTCGCGCGAGAAGTGGCGCTTGCCGGCCTCGTAGACCTCGTTCTGGATGAACTCGGCGCTTTCGTCGTCGGGGATCCGGCGCAGCGTGTCGGCAAGGTCCTGCAGTGCGGCGCGTTCCTGCGTCGTGGGCAGCCGGAACTTCTTCGAGGACTTCACGAAATCCTCGTAGTAGGCGACCGCTCCCGACAGCAGCCGGTCGAGGTAGGGCGCGTTCTCGGGCGTGGCGCCGGGCGCATAGCGGCGCAGGTATTGCCACAGCACGTTCTTGTCCTCGGTGTGCGCCACGCCGGCGAGGTTCAGCAGCATGCCGAAGCTGACGCCGCCCGAATGATGATCGACCGGCTTGCCGTCATGGATGTGCCAGGCCGGATTGTCGGCCGCCTTGGCGGGCTCCTCGCCCGGCATCCTCTCGACGCTCGCCAGATAATCGTCGATGGCGCGCGGGATCACGTCGAAATAGAGCCGGCGGGCGCGGCGCGGCGACTGGAACATGTAGTAGGCGAGCGATTCGGGCGTGCCATAGCGCAGCCACTCCTCGACGGAGAGGCCGTTGCCCTTGGACTTGGAGATCTTCTTGCCTTCCTGGTCGAGGAACAACTCGTAATTGAAGCCGTCCGGCGGCCGCTTGCCCAAAATGCGCACGATCCTGGCGCTGAGCTCGGCCGACGGGATGAGATCCTTGCCGTACATCTCGTAGTCGGTGTCGAGCGCATACCAGTGGCCGGCCCAGTCAGCCTTCCATTGCAGCTTGACGTTGCCGCCGGTCACCGGCGCCTCGACCAGGCTGCCGTCCTCGTCGCGGTAGACGATGGTGCCGGCGTCGGGGTCGGTCCTGATCACCGGCACCTGCAGCACGCGCCCGCTCCTGGGCGAGATCGGCAGGAAGATCGAGTAGGTCGCGCGCCGCTCCTCGCCGAGCGTCGGCAGCATGACTGCCTGCAGCTCGTCGTAGTGCCGCAGCATGGCGAGCAGCATCGCGTCGAAGCGGCCCGACTTGTACCAGTCGGTCGACGACTGGAACTCGTACTCGAAGCCGAACGAATCGAGGAAGGCGCGCAGGCGCGCATTGTTGGCCGCGCCGAAGCTCGGATGCTCGCTCCCGAACGGATCGGGCACCGAGGTCAACGGCTTGCCGAGATAGGCGGCCAGCATCTCCTTGTTCGGCACGTTGTCGGGCACCTTGCGCAACCCGTCCATGTCGTCGGAGAAGCAGAACAGCCGCGTCGGCACGTCCGAAAGCCGGCGGAACGCCTGGCGCACCATGGTCGTGCGCACGACCTCTGCGAAGGTCCCGATATGCGGCAGGCCCGACGGTCCGTAGCCGGTCTCGAACAGCACGTAGCCTTTCGCCGGCACCTTGCCTTCGGTGCGGGCGATGAGCTTGCGGGCTTCTTCGAATGGCCACGCGCGCGCGGCCTCGGCGAGGGAACGATCGATCTGGGACATGGATCGGACAAACTATGAGCGCAGGCCAGCGCCGTCAACGCGACGGCGCGCACGGAGAGCCGGCCTCGGCTTATTTCCCGAATCTCCGGCCGAAGAAGGCAATAATGCGGCTGATCGCCACCCCCAGCATCACGAACAGCCCGATCGTCTGCCACATCGGACGATCCGGCGGCGCGGGCTGCAGCAGGAGGTACGTGAAGGCCGCGCCCGCGAGCACGGAAATGACGAGCTCGACCACGTCGACGCGTGCCGGCTTGGGCGGTTCGCCGGGGCCCGATGGTGTCGGCCCGCTTCCGGATTGCTCTGTCATGACGGTTCACCTCGACAGTTGCTCGTAGCGCCTCTCTTCCATGCCGCCTGACCGGTCGGCAATGTCCGCCGGTTGCCGGCGATTGCCGGTCATTGCCCATGCCCGGTTTGACAACCCGACGCGAAACATCGGGAATGGCACACCAGCCTGCATGATCCCCATCCCGACCGACAACCGCATCCTGTACTTCGCCCGGGACCGGGCGCAGTTCGGTTTCCTGTCGCACTTCCATCCCAGCCCGATGCTGCTCGACGGCGAGCTGTGGCCGACCGTCGAGCATTTCTACCAGGCGCAGAAGTCCCCCGATCCGCACTATCGCGCCGCGATTCGCGAGGCGATCCACCCCGGCCGGGCCAAGAGCCTGGCGGCGCAGCCGATGGCGCCGCGGCGCATCTCGCGGCATTCCTGGTTCAAGGCGCACGACCGGATGCCGCGCCGGGACTTCGCACGAGGTCAAGCTCGACATCATGCGTCGCGCCGACCGAGCCAAGTTCGAGCAGAACGCCAACCTGCGCGCCCTGCTGCTCGACACCGGCAGCGCCGAGCTGGTCGAGGACTCCCCCCACCGAGCCCTTCTGGGGCATCGGCCCGGACGGCAACGGCCCGAACTGGGCCGGACGCGTTCTCATGGAAGTGAGGGAGAGCGCCTATGGGCGCGCCACTCCCGTGGCGCGTCTTCTGTGTGATCGACGATGATCGCGCCACGGGAGTGACGCGCCCCCGGCGAAGAGCATGAAGCACTTCACGCCTCGTAGAGGGTTACCGGCGTATCGAAGCCCTTCAGCTCGTAGTCCGCAGCCTTGCTGGCGTCGATGTCGGCCTGGGCGGCCTCGAGCACGGACCGGGTGACGAGGATCTGGCCGGGCTTCGCCGCCGACTGCGAGCGCGCCGCGGTATTCACCACCGTACCGATCGCCGTCAAGTCGCGATGGGAGCGCCCGAACTCACCGAAGGCGAGCTTGCCGGTGTCGATGCCGATGCCGACACCGAACTCCGTGTCCGCTGCGGCAAACTCGGCGCGCGTGGCGGCGAACGCCTCCTGCATCTCGCGGGCGGCGAGCACCGCGTGCCGGGCATGATCGGCGTGGCGGACCGGAAAATTGAATATCGCCATCACCGCGTCGCCGATCGTCTTGTTGAGCAGGCCGTCGTGGCGCCAGATGGCGGCGGCGCAGGTGTCGTAGAAGGAGTCCAGGACCCCCGTCATCGCCTCGGCCGACATCGACTGGGAGAGCTTCGTGTACGACCGCAGGTCGGCGAACAGGATCGTCGCCTCGAGCGTGATCGAGCGCGCCTTCATCGTGCGCTCGAACATGATCTCGCAGATCGTGCAGAGATTGGGATTCATCTTGCTGCGGCGGATGCCGAAGGCGCGCAGCGGCGCCGCAAGGACGCCGCTCAGAGGCACCGGCATGTGCATCTGCTGCCAGCATCCCTTGCACAAGGTGGCGTAGCGGGCCGTCATCACCGCCCATCATAGCGCGTTCCGTCGCATGATGCCCCTCCCACTGCAAAGCATTTGCCCATGGTAAAGAGGCACCGTCATCCCGACCGGAGCCGAGCGCAGCGAGTCGTAGTGGAGGGACCCTTCTTGCCGAAGCATCAGCAAGAAGGGTCCCTCCACTGCGCCGCCCTTCGGGCGGCTCCGCTCGGGATGACGGAGTTCCGTCATGTGCGAATGCCCTGCCCCAGCCATGAGCATCTGATGAATCGTCGATTGACAAGTTCTAAAACAACACTGACTATCGCAGACGCAAACGACCCCGGAGTCGGCCGCCGCGGGAGGACAGGTTGAGTGCACCGAATGGAACGCCAGCGGAAATCGCACAGGCTGCGCAGTCGATCCTGGAGGGCCTGCCGCAGCGCCTCGACCAGGTGCTGCGGCCGTGGGCGCAGTCGGCGCCCCACCAGCCGGCCCTGATCGGTCACGGCAGGACCTGGACCTATGGCGACCTCGCCCGCATCGTCGATGATACGGCAACGCTCTTGCGCGACCACGGTGTGCGCGGCGGCGATCGCGTCATGATCGTGAGCGAGAACAGCCTGGCCCTTGCGGCGCTGGTTCTGGCGAGCTCGGCGATGGATGCCTGGTCGGTCGTGGTCAATCCGCGCCTGTCGGAGCGCGAGATCGACCAGATCCGCGACCATTGCGGCGCCCGCGTACTCTACTACACCGTCGGGGTCTCGGAATTGGCGCGCGCCCATGCGGCCCGCCACGCGGCGCGCGACATCGACATGGGGGCGCTCGGCACACTCGCGGTGAGTCCGGTCAACGACGCGGCGATTGCCGAGCCGGGCAACGAGGAAGTCGTGGCCTACGTGCAACTGCTGCCCGGCGCCGCGGCCGGTGTCGACGCGCTGACGACGCATGCGGCGCGCCAGCTCACGGCGTACAAGCGGCCGGCCGAGATCATCGTGCTCGACGCGCTCCCCGCCTCGGCGACCGGCAAGATCCTGAAACACAAGCTGGCCGCCGCGGCGCGCCATCCGCTTCCTGGAGGACCTGCATGACTGAACGACACGCCACCGCGGCCGTCATCGGCGCCGGCGATTTCATCGGCGCGGCGATCGCGCGGAGGTTCGCTGCCGAGGGCTTCACCGTGTTCGCCGGCCGGCGCAACGGCGACAAGCTCGCGCCGCTGGTGAGCACCATCGAGAAGGCTGGCGGCAAGGTCTCGGCGCGCTCGCTCGATGCCCGCAAGGAGGAGGACATCACCGCCTTCCTGCAGGAGGCCGACCGGCACGCGCCGCTCGAGGTCTGCATCTTCAACATCGGCGCCAACGTCAATTTCCCGATCCTCGACACCACCGAGCGGGTCTTTCGCAAGGTGTGGGAGATGGCCTGCTATTCGGGCTTCCTGGCGGGGCGCGAGGCCGCGCGCCTGATGCTGCCGCGCGGCCGCGGCAACATCTTCTTCACCGGCGCCACCGCAAGCCTGCGCGGCGGCGTGGGATATGCCGCGTTCGCCGCCGCCAAGGCCGGCCTGCGCGCCGTGGCCCAGTCGGCCGCCCGCGAGCTCGGCCCCAGGAACATCCACGTCGCCCATCTGGTGATCGATTCGGGTGTCGATACGGCATGGGTGCGCGAGCGCATAAAGGAGCGTGAAGGCGAAGCGGCGCTCGCCAACCTGCCTCCCGACCGCCTGATGCGGCCCGAGTCGGTGGCCGAGTCCTACTGGTCGCTCTACAACCAGCCGCGCGATGCGTGGACCTTCGAGCTCGAAATCCGTCCCTTCGGCGAGAAATGGTGATCCCGTGCCCAGAGTAGACTTCCTGTTCGATTTCGGCAGCCCCAACGCCTATCTCAGTCATCTGGTGATCCCCGCCATCGAGCAGCGGCAGGGCGTCAGGTTCGAGTATGTGCCGATCCTGCTGGGCGGCGTATTCAAGCTCACCAACAACCGCTCGCCCGCCGAGACCAACGCCGGCATCAGTAACAAGCCGGCCTACCAGCAGCTCGAGACGCAGCGCTTCATCCGCCAACACGGCATCACGCGCTTCAAGCCCAACCCGTTCTTCCCGGTCAACACGCTGACGATCATGCGCGGCGCCGTGGCGGCGAAGAAGCTCGGGATCTTCGAGCGCTATGTCGACGAGGTCTACAGGCACATGTGGGCCGAGCCGAAGAAGCTCGACGACCCGGCCGTACTGAAGGCAGCGCTGCTCGAGTCCGACCTGCCGGCCGACCGCCTGTTCGAGCTGGTGCAGACCCCGGAAGTCAAGGATGCCCTGCTCGCCGAGACCCAGCGCGCTGTCGACCGTGGCACCTTCGGCTCGCCGACCTTCTTCGTCGACGACGATATCTATTTCGGCAAGGACCGCCTGCGCGACGTCGAGGAGGCGATCGCGGCGAAAAAGTGAGTTCAGTCATCGTCTTCCGGACCGCGAGCGTCCCGCTCGCTCATGAGCTTGAGCGACGCTCGCGGTCCGGAAGAGCTCGCTTGCTGGGGGCGCGCCACTCCAGCCGCGCGATCTTCATGGGTCACGCAGAAGACGCGCCACTGGAGTGGCGCGCCTCCAGCAACCTACCCCTTCACTTCCCTGATCACCTTCGTATTCGCCAACCCATCGATCTCTTCGGCGCCGTAACCCAGCTCCTCCAAAATCTCGCGGCTGTGCTGGCCTATCCTGGGCGCCGCCGATGGCGCGCGCCCCGGCGTGGCGCTGAACTGCGCGGCGGGCCGGGCCTGGCGGACGCGGCCGACGCCGGAATGGACATATTCGGCGATCAGCTCGCGCGCCACCACCTGCTCGTTGGTCAGCACCTCGGCACGACGCAGCACCGGCGCACACGGCACGTCGCAGTCATCGAGCCGCTTCAGCCAGTTCTCGGTCGTCCGCGTCGCCAGGATTTCACCCATCAGGGTGATGCGCTCGGTGGCGTTGGCCGCCCGCTTGCCTTGCGAGTTGAAACGCTCGTCGTCCAGGAGATCCGGCCGGTCGGTGGCCTTGCAGAAGCCCGCCCATTCGGAGTCGGAGATCGTGCCGGCGGTGATGTAGCCGTCGATCGTCGCAAATACCAGGTCGGGCCGCGCATTGTGATCGCCCGCCGGCGCCTCGCGGCCTACCACCACGTAGTTCGTCATCGCTTCCGGCCACAGGAAGGCGATCATCGCATCGAGCATGGCCACCTTGACGTGCTGGCCGACACCGGTCCTCTCCCGCGCATAGAGCGCCGCCGTGATCGCCTGGGCCGTCATCACCGAGGTGGTCTTGTCGGCGACGATGGCGCGGATCATCTGCGGCCGGCGCGTCCCGGCCTGGGCCTGCACGTCGGCGAAGCCCGACAAGCCTTGGATGATCGGGTCGTAGACCCGCTTCCCGGCATAGGGCCCGCTGTCGCCGACACCGCTGATCGACACGTAGATCAGCCGTGGATTGAGTGCCCTCACCGCCGCCTCGCCGAGGCCCAGCCGCTCCATGACCTGTGGCCGGAAGTTCTGTACCAGCACGTCGGAGCGGGCAATCAGCTTCCGCAGCGCTTCGACGCCCTCGGGCCGCTTGAGGTCGAGCGAGATCGAGCGCTTGCCGCGGTTGGTCGAGATGAACATGGGGGAGAACTGGCCGTCGTCGTCGATCGGCGGCCGCGTGCGGCGGGTCATGTCGCCGACGGGAGGCTCGACCTTGATCACATCGGCCCCCTGGTCGGCCAGGAACATGGTGGCGAACGGGCCCGATACGACGCTGGTCAGGTCGACTACCCGCACCCCCGACAAGGGTCCCGCCATCTCCGATCCTCCGGTTTGGTTTCAAAACGTATATCGGCGCGGCATGGGAGCGACAACGTCCGATGCCGCGCTTCGCCGTCGGAGAAATCATCCGTCCACGATCAAACCTAATCGAGACGGCGGCCAAATGGTTTTCTTTTTGAACGTGAGGTAGATTGACCGGGCTGGTTTTGGAGACGTCGAGGATGCGCTGGAACGATCTGGATGGCGAGGCCTGCTCGCTCGCCCGCACGGTGTCGGTGATCGGCGACCGCTGGACCCTGCTGATCCTGCGCGACTGCTTCCTGCGGGTGCGCCGCTTCGAAGATTTCCAGGCGCGGCTCGGCATCACCCGGCCGATCCTGGCCAGCCGACTGCGCAAGCTGGTGAAGGAGTTCGTCCTCGCCAAGGTGCCCTACCAGGAGCGCCCTCTGCGCCACGAGTATCGCCTGACCCAGAAGGGCCTCGACCTCTATCCTATCGTGATGTCGATCGTGCATTGGGGAGACGTCCACATGGCGGGCAAGAAGGGCCGGCCGCTGCTGCACCAGCACATGACCTGCGGCAAGACGTTCGACCCGGTGATGGTCTGCTCCGAATGCGGCGAGCCCTTGAGCCCGCGCCAGGTCCACGTCCATCGCGGCCCCGGCGCCGCCGGCACGCGTCACCTGCCGCCGGCGGCGCCGGAGACGGAGTCGAAGCGGCGGCGGGCGTAACTCTCGCTCCTCCCCAATTCCGTTGGGGTGTCTGCGTAATCGCGGACGGAGGGGTCATGAATCATGCGGACCGCGGGCGTCCCGCCGCTCATGATCATGAGTCATGAGCGGGCGGGACGCCCGCGGTCCGGAAGAAGCATGACCTCGCCGAAGACGGCGACACCTCCCCAGCGAAGCTGGGGAGGAGAGATGAATCCCCTTGCCTCCTGCCCCATTCAGCGCAACACTTAGTCCGTGTTGAAACAGCACTGACATGAGCCGTCGTCGCGAAGCGAGGGCCTGGGGAAGGAAGCGAGCATGGCAGACGGCGGGGCGGTCGCACTGTTGGTCGGCGCCGGGGACGCCATCGGGGCGGCGGTGGCGCGGCGCTGCGCCGCCGAAGGGCTGAAAGTCTGCATCGCCCGGCGCGATGCCGCGAAGTCGCAGGCGGTGGTCGACCAGATCGCGGCCAAGGGCGGCACGGCCCGCGCCTTCAGCGCCGATGCGCGCCAGGAAAGCGCGGTGCAGGAGCTGTTCGCCACGGTCGAACGCGAGGTCGGGCCGATCGGGCTTTGCCTGTTCAACGCAGGCTCCAACGTCAACACGCCGCTTACCAACACCTCGTCGAACCTGTTCCAGAAAGCCTGGGAGCTCGCCTGCTACGCCGGCTTCCTCACTGGTCGCGAGGCCGCGCGCCGCATGGTGCCCCGGGCGGCGGGCACGATCCTGTTCACCCGAGCCACCGCCAGCCTGCGCGGCGGCCCGGGCTTCGCCGCCTTCGCCTCGGCCAAGTTCGGCTTGCGCGCGCTGGCGCAATCGATGGCGCGCGAGCTCGGGCCGAAGAACATCCACGTGGCCCACCTGGTGATCGACGGCGGCGTCGACAGCGAGGCGATTCGCAATCGCATGCGCGCACGGATCGGTGACGCCGTCGACTCGCTGCCAGCCGACAGCCTGATCAAGACATCGTCGATCGCCGAGGCCTACTGGAGCCTGCATCGGCAACCGCGCGATGCCTGGACCCACGAGCTCGATCTCCGTCCCGCCATCGAGAAGTGGTGACATGGCCGACTCCCCGTCCCGCCTCATCCTGTGGGGTGTCAGCACCAGCCGCACGCTCCGCGCGGCATGGGCGCTGCACGAGCTCGCGCTCGACTACGATCTGCGCCCGATCCTGCCGCGCAGCGGCGAGACCAAGACGGCGGAGTACACGCGGCTCAATCCGCGCCAGAAGATCCCGCTGCTGCAGGATGGCGATTTCACGATTGGCGAGAGTGCGGCGATCATCGCCTACCTGTCCGACACCTATGGCACCGACGCCAACCGCCTGGTGCCGCTCGAGCCCAGGCCGCGGGCGCGCTGGCGGGAATGGTGCTTCTTCATCGCCATGGAGCTCGACGCGACGAGCCTCTACATCATGCGCCGCCATGGCGCGCTGAAGCACATCTACGGCGAGGCGCCGGCCGCGCTCGAGAGCTCCAGCACCTACTTCCAGAGCCAGATGCGCCATGTCGAGGCGGCGCTGGCCGACGGCCGCCCCCACCTGCTGGGCAACCGCTTCACCAGCGCCGACATGCTGCTCGCGACCTGCCTGGTCTGGGCGATCGACTACCAGGTGCCGGTGGCGCCGGCCTGTCACGACTATCTCGAACGCATCGCCGCCCGCCCGGCCTACCAGTCGGCGCTGCGTGCCAACCTCCCCAGCGAACCCAGGCAGGAGACACCCCGTGGCTGAACCGGCAAGCAGCGGCATCGTGCGCACGGAAGCCGATGGACGCCTCTTCAGGATCCTCGTCGATAACGTCGCCAAGAAGAACGCCTTCACGCCCAGCATGATGGCCGAGCTGTCGGACGCCCTCACCCGGTTCGATCGTGACGAGACGAGCTGGGTCGCCGTGCTCAGCTTCGCCGGCAAGGACACGACGGCCGGCCTCGACATGCCGAAATTCTTCGGGCCCAACCGCGAGCCGCGCGACAGCCCGGCCGGCAACATCGACCCGTTCGCCCTGAAGCGGCGCACGATGAAGCCGGTGGTCGTCGCCGTGCAGGGGCTCTGCCTCACCGTCGGCATCGAGATGATGCTGGCGGCCGACATCGTGGTCGCCGCCGACGACACCCGCTTCTGCCAGATGGAGTCGAAACGCGGCATCGCCCCGTTGGGCGGTGCGCATTTCCGCTTCCTCACACGCACCGGCTGGGGCAACGCCATGTATCACCTGATGCTGTGCGACGAGTTCGACGCGGCGCGCGCGCTGCAGATCGGCCTGGTGCAGGAAGTCGTGCCGGCCGGCCAGCAGGTCGCGCGCGCGGTCGCGCTGGCGCAGCAGATCGCCCGCAACGCCCCGCTCGGGCTGCGTGCCATAAAAGAGGCGGCGCTGCGCTACATCGAGGCCGGCGAGGCGATGGCGATCGCCGCTATCCCGACCATCCACGACCGCGTGATGGGCACCGAGGACGCCAGCGAAGGCATCCGCTCCTTCGTCGAGCGCCGCGCGGCGCGGTTCGAGGGAAGGTGAGCAATGCAATGCCCCTCTTCATTCCCCGCCCCAGCTTCGCTGGGGAGGTGTCGCGTCCTACGCGACGGAGGAGTCATGGGCACCACGACTGACGCTCATGACCCCTCCGTCGCCGTATGACGGCGACACCTCCCCAACGAAGTTGGGGAGGAAAACTTCTAGGAGCCTTCCATGTCATCCCCCCAATGGCACAAGACTGCGTGCAATCTCTGCTACGTCAATTGCGGCATCGAGGTCGCGGTCGAGGGCGAGCGCATCGTCAAGGTGCGCGGCGACAAGGCCAACCCCAAGTCGCAGGGCTATCTCTGCAACAAGGCCGCGCGCATCCCCTACTACGCTCATCACGCCGACCGCCTGACGACGCCGCTCAGGCGGCGATCCGACGGTGGCTTCGAGCCGATCGACTGGGACACGGCGATCGCCGAAATTGCCGAGAAGGCGCGCGCGATCCAGGCGCGTCACGGCGGGCAGAGCTTTGCCCTCTATGGCGGCGGCGGCCAGGGCAATCACGCCGGCGGCGCCTACGCAACCGCGTTGCTCCGCGCGCTCGGCTCGCGCAACACCTTCAACGCGCTCGCCCAGGAAAAGACCGGCGATTTCTGGGTCAACGGCCGCATGTTCGGCAGCCAGAACTGCCACACCGCCGAGGACGTGCATCATTGCGACCTGCTGTTCGCCATCGGCTGCAATCCATGGGTCGCGCACGGCTTCCCCAATGCACGCGATCATCTCAACCGGATCCGCAAGGACCCGGCACGCAGGCTGATCGTGGTCGATCCGCGGCGCACCGAGACGGCCGAGCTCGCCGACCTGCACCTCGCGGTGCGGCCCGGCGCCGACGCCTTCCTGCTGGGCGCGCTGCTTGCCGTGCTGGTACGCCGCGACACTGTCGACCACGGCTTCCTCGCCGCGCACACCGAAGGCTACGACGAGGTGCGCGCGGCTCTGCTCGCGCTGCCTGTCGACGCGTGGCTGGCGGCGGCCGACATCACGCGCGACGAGATCGAACGCTGCGCCGACATGATCGCGGCCGCCAAGGCGATGGTGGTGCGCGTGGAGCTCGGCGTCCAGCAGGGCGTCAACTCGACCCTGAACTCGTACCTCGAGAAGCTCCTGATCATGCTGACCGGCAGCTTCGGCCGCCCAGGCACCAACCAGCTGCACAGCTGGTTGGCACCGCTGTGGGGCAACAGCCAGGGCAAGGTCTACGCGCCGACCGGCGACCAGGTGATCGGCGGCCTGTTGCCGCCCAACAGCTTTCCGCGCGCCATTCTGTCGGACCATCCGGAGCGTCTTCGTGCCGTCTTCGTCGACAGCAGCAACCCCGCCAACACGGCCTCCGACACGCGGGAAGTCGAACGCGCGTTGCGCGCGCTCGACCTGCTGGTCGTGGTCGACGTGGCGATGACCGAGACGGCGCGGCTGGCGCACTACGTGCTGCCGGCCTCCTCGCAGTACGAGAAGACCGAGTACACGCTGTTCAATTTCGAATTCCCGACCAACTTCTTCCACGTCCGGCCGGCGGTGCTGCCGCGCCTGCCCGGCACCCTGCCCGAACCGGACATCTACGTGCGTCTCGCCCGGGCGATGGGCGTGCTGCCGGGCGACAACGTGCTGGCGACCTTGCGCGAGGCGGCCGGCCGCTCTCTCGCCGAGTTCGACCGCGCCTTCGGCGGTTTCATGCGCGACAACCCGTCGGCCGGTCCGGCGGCGGCGCTGGTTTTGTACGAGACGCTGGGTCCGACTCTGCCCAACGGAACGGCGTCCGCCGCCGTCCTGTGGCCGGCGGCGCAAGCCTGCGCCCGCCGCTCGCCGGCGGCAGTCAGGCGAGCGCTCGACGTGCCGGCCGAGATCCCCGATTCGCAACTCGCCCAGAGGCTCTTCGAAGCGCTGGTCGGCGCGCGCAACGGCACGGCGTTCACCAGACATTCCTACGACGACGTGTGGTCGCTGATCGACACGCCCGGTCACAAGGTGCGCCTGGCCATTCCGGAGATGCTCGAGTGGCTGGCCCGACTCGATACGGCGCAAACCCGAGCGGACCCGGAGTATCCGTTCGTGCTGGCGGCCGGCCAGCGGCGGATGTTCAACGCCAACCAGATCTTCCGCAACCCGGCATGGCGGCGCGGCGATCCCGATGGCGCGCTGTCGGTCAATCCGCAGGACCTCGCGGCACTCTCCGCCGACGACGGAACATGGCTCGCGGTGCAATCGCCGCGCGGCCGCCTGGTGGTGCGGGGCGCGGCCGATCCTTCACTGCGGCGCGGCCAGCTCGCCCTGCCGCACGGCTTCGGCCAAGCCTACCCAGCTGCCGACGGCACGCGGCTCACCAACGGGCCGCGCATCAACCTGCTGACCACGGCGGACAATTGCGATCCGATCGCCGGCACGCCCTATCACAAGAACGTCTGGGTGCGTCTGGAGAGGGCAAGGCCCGAGGAGGCCGCGCTCGCGGAGCAGACCTCGCGGCGCATTCATGGGATGGCAGCCGCCTGACGACCTGATAAGGGTCTGTGGCGAGACAGCTGCTTCACTTGGCCGGTGAGAAGCGCGCGGAGCCTCCCCTTCGGATCGAGCAAGTGAAGCACCTGTCCTGCCACGGATCCGACGAGACCAGCACACCCAAGCGAGCGAGCGGCCATGAAGACCAAGATCACCGAAATGTTCGGCATCGAGCATCCCATCATCCAGGGCGGCATGCATTTCGTCGGCTTTGCCGAGATGGCGGCCGCGGTGTCGAACGCGGGCGGGCTTGGCATCATCACCGGCCTGACGCAGCGCACGCCGGAGGCGCTGGCCAACGAGATCGGGCGCTGCCGGGAGATGACCAGCAAGCCGTTCGGCGTGAACCTCACCTTCCTGCCCGCGGTCACGCCGCCCGACTATCCGGGATACATCGACGTCATCATCAAGGGCGGCGTGAAGATCGTCGAGACCGCCGGAAACAACCCGCAGAAATACCTGCCCGCGCTCAAGGATGCCGGCATCAAGGTGATCCACAAATGCACCTCGGTGCGCCATTCGCTGAAGGCCGAGTCGATCGGCTGCGACGCAGTAAGCGTCGACGGCTTCGAATGCGGCGGCCATCCCGGCGAGGACGACGTGCCGAACTTCATCCTGCTGCCGCGAGCCGCCGAAGAGCTCAGGATTCCCTTTGTCGCCTCCGGCGGCATGGCCGATGGCCGCTCGCTGGTCGCCGCCCTCTCGCTCGGCGCCGACGGCATGAACATGGGCACCCGCTTCATGGCGACCAGGGAAGCGCCGATCCACGACAACGTGAAGCAGGCCCTGGTCGCCGCCAGCGAGCTCGACACCCGGCTGGTCATGCGACCGCTGCGCAATACCGAGCGCGTGCTGAAGAACGCCGCCGTCGAGCGCCTGCTGCAGAAGGAGCGAGAGCTCGGGCCCAAGATCGAGTTCAAGGACATCATCGCCGAGGTCGGCGGCGTCTATCCGCGCATCATGAAGGACGGCGACATGGACGCCGGTGCCTGGTCCTGCGGCATGGTCGCCGGCCTGATCCACGACGTCCCTTCCGTCCAGGAGCTGATCGAGCGCATCATGCGCGAGGCCGAAGCGATCATCGAGCAAAGGCTCGGCGGATTCATGAAACGGTGACTCATCCGGACCGCGGACGTCCCGCCCTCTCATGGTTCATTCCACGCGCAAATCTCCCTAGC
>NZ_JBFWZI010000040.1:0-47821 GCF_050185545.1 Reyranella sp.
ACATGGGAAGCCAGGTGCTGGTGGTTTTCATCCCGACCAACTACTGGGAGCCATCGCCTGCCTTGCCGAGGATGATCGCCGAGATCGGCGGCCGGATGCGCTTCCTCGACATGAGCGAGCGCTTCAAGCGCAACAAGGCGGAGGGCGGGCCGAACGTTTACATCGTCGGCGACGGCCATCCTACCGCCGCCGCGCACGCGATCATCGCCGACGAGATCGCCCGCTACATCAAGCGCGAGAAGCTGATGTAAGAGGCGCATGCTGGACCGCTGGGGGCGCGCCACTCACAGGCGCTAACTTCAGAACTCCTGACATAGGCGGTTGTGGCACCGAAAATGCTGGAGTTTTCGTTGGTGGGGGTGCGGACCAATACCTGTCCGGTTTGTGGCATCGAAAACGTGTTCTGCTCGCAAAATCAGAGGTTCTTCGGCATAGGCTGCGGACCCAAACGTGTCCGCTCTGGCAGAGCCGGACATTCCCGCATTGGCCTATGTCAGGAGTTCTGAACTTTGGCGGGACCAACAAAGTCCTCATCCTGAGGAGGTCGCGTAGCGACCGTCTCGAAGGATGGGCGGCACACGAGATCGCTGGAAAAGCAGTGTCGCAGCATCCGTTTGTTGCCGACCCTTCGAGATGCGGCCCTCCGGGCCGCTCCTCAGCGCGAGGCTTTTCGTAAAGTTAAGTCAACGCCTATGGGCGCGCCATTCCCGTGGCGCGGCATTGCTTGCCCAACGAAAGATCGCACCACGGGAGTGGCGCGCCCCCAGCGGTCCGAAGAGCATGATCGGTCAGTGCATGGCGTGTTGACGCTGCTGCTTCCGCATCGACTGCCGCTTGTGCAGCATCTCGCGCAAGAGCTTTGCCGAGATTGGCAGAGCGGCGTGAGGCTGGTTGGCGGACACGGTGGCGACGATCTGGAGCGAGCGGGTGATGATTTCGTCGATCTTGGACGACGGCACACCGAGTTCCTGCATCTGCTCGAGCGTAGCCTGCACGAGCACCAGTGCCGCGATGCCGGTCGCCATCGCGAACTCGTCGGTAATCGGTTCGGCCATGGCGTACTCCTTGGCACACTTCTGCGCAACTCATCGAGAGCGTGATCGGTGTTGCCGGCGCTGTCGAGGAAAGTCGGGCGGGAGTGCTGTGATCATTTGGCGTCATCGGGCCGCCAATCCCATGCGAGTGCGATAGGATCGGTCCGATGACAACTCTCCTGTCCGTCCGCGATGCAATCGATGTGCTCGCGGCCGAGCCGCTTCGGCACATCGTCCTCCTGAAGCAGTTGCTCGCGTATCCGGACCATGTGCAGGTTCATCGGGCGTCCGGGGCTGCGGGTACGGCCATGCTGGTTGCGCTCGACGTCTCGGCGAGCGCATACGATCGGCAGACCTATCCGCGGGCCGCCGTCGCGGCCTTCGTCTCCAGCGACGATCCGGACCTTACCGCATCGCTCCTGCGGACTTTGCCGCGCAATGTCGGCATCGTCTTCAAGCTGTCGCGCGAGGCCGATCTCGCACCCGTGGCAGCGCGCTTTGCAGTCGAGCGGCGAACCGCATTCATTTCCTTCACATCGACGGGCGGATGCGAGCCCGATCCAGGCGTTCGCGTCACATCGCAGCCGGGCGACGCCGCCTTCGAGCTGTTTGCCGAGCAGGGGCACGAGCGTTCCTGGCTCGAGCCGATGCTCAGAGCCGGCAAAGCCTTCGCCTGCGTGGCCGGCGACGAGGGCGAGACGCCATCGGCCTGCATCGCCTTCGAGAACTATGGTTCGGTGTGGGAAGTGGGTGGCGTGGTCACGGCGCCCGCGCAGCGCCGGAAGGGATTCGCACGGCGCGTGGTGGGCACGGCACTTGCCCAGCTTTCTGGCCGCGGGCTGGCGCCGCGATACCAGGTCGAGGAGCACAACACGGCATCGATCCATCTTGCCCAAGCCAGTGGGCTCGTGCAGTTCCTGACGATCGCCCACTACGCGCACGCGTGCTGAATGCGATGCGAGCAAAGGCGCGCGGCAATGCCGCCTTGCAAGAAATGTCGATCCCTTCGAGACTTTCACGCTGTGGGGAATCGCTGTTCGCCATCCGGATGAGGAGGAGACGATGAAGTCGAAGACCGTGAAACGGTCGCGCACGACGCTTGCCTGTCATCGACTCTCTCTGGCCGCCCTCGCGATGGTGATCGCCCTGCCTGCGGATGCACAGAAATCGGTCGATGGCGATTCGATCGAGATGGGCGGCAAGACCTATCGATTGCACGGCGTCGATGCGCCCGACGTCGCCCAGATTTGCGCCGACGGCTGGCCCGCAGGCCACGCCGCCGAGCAGTATCTAGCCACGCTGATCGCGGGGAAGCAGCTGTCGTGCGTGCCGCTGGGCACCGAGCGCGGAGGAGAGATCATCGCGATCTGCCGGGCTGACGAGGTTGACCTCGGTGCGGCCATGGTCACGGGTGGTTACGCCTATGCCGAGGTGCCCCATTCGGCCCGCTACATCTCACAGGAGGCCGCTGCAGCGAGCGCCCTGCGGGGAATTCACGCGCACGATTGCGTCACGCCGTGGGAGTGGCGAGCGCGTCTCGGAGAAGAGCGCTAGCGAGCCCGTCTCCGATCCAGGGCAATTCGCATAGGGCAAAAAAAAGTCGTCATCCCGAGCGGAGCCGCAGATTAGGCGCTGTTTACAGCACCATTGGCGGCGCAGTCGAGGAGTCGAGGAACCTTTCTTGCTTTTGCTTCAACAAGATAAGATCCCTCCACGGCGCTTCGCGCCGGTCGGGATGACGGTTTTTGCCAAATGCGAATGCACTGGCGTCCGACCGAACCAGGTATGCGTTGCTTAGTGCGCATCGCTGCCTGTGGACAGATAGCAAACGCGATCACACTCCTGACAAGATTTCGACCAACTATCGCACTCAAAAGGTGGGCCGCCGGACGCTTGTCCAGGTCCGCGCCGAGACCGTGCGGACCCGCCCGCACCAACGATCCCTGAATGATGGCGTGCGCCTTCTTCCCCCTCCAGGAACGCAAGGATGTTTGATCAGTCGTCTGTTCATTTCCCTCATCCCCCATCAACCCACCCGAACATCGATCCACTACCCCAAGAGCCAGATCACACGCCCCTCTCCGAACGACGCCCGACGCCGGGCTGGCGAGCAGTGGCTGTCGTCCTGGTTCTTGGCGGTTTCGCCGCGGCAGTTTCAATCGGCTGGATCGCCGTGCGAGAGGCATCGTCGCCATCGCCCATGTTCGACGAGCCGCAGCTGGCGGCCCGCCCGATGTCTGCCCAGGACACTTACCCGGAGACGGGAACGCCGCTTCCCGCGATGGGAACGCCGATGCCCGAATGGCCGACCGAGTCGGCGCCCGATGTGATCTCCGACGGCGTGAGCCCCGATGACGCGAGCATGGCCGCGGCACCGCGCGTGTACGAAATGTCGGTGCGCCTCGAGAAGGGTGACACGGTGGCGGGCGTCCTGGACGAGCTCGAGCTGGCGGCGGCGGAAGTGGCCGATATCGTCGAGGCATTGACCGAGCACGTGAATCTGAGACGATTGCCGATTGGCCAGTCGCTCGACGTGAAGCTGCAGGCGCCTGGCGCGGGGCAGGCCAAGCCGATCCTGCTCGCCCTCGCCGTGCGACCGGAGGCGAGGCGCGAGGTCACGGTGGAGCGCGACGAGCAGGGCGAATTCGACGCGACGGTCAAGGTATTCGAGATCGTGTCGAAGATGCAGCAGGCGGCAGGCGCCGTGGACGGGTCGGTCATCGAAAGCGTCGAGGCGGCAGGCGTGCCGCATCCGGCGCTGGCGGAGATGCTGCGCGCCTTCTCCTGGGACGTGAATTTCCAGCACGACATCAAGGCAGGGGACCGGTTCGCTCTGCTGGTCGAGCAATCGTGGACCGAGGACGGCAGGCCGGTCGATGGCGGCAGGGTCCTGTGGGCGGAGCTGACGACGGGCGGCGGAAAGGAGACCTTCGCTATCTATCGCTTCCAACCGCAGGGTGGCGCCGACTTCTTCTACAGTCGCGACGGCGAGAGCGTCGTCAAGGCGCTTCTGCGCACGCCGTTGAATCTCAGCCGCGTTTCCTCGCGCTTCGGCATGCGACGCCATCCCGTGCTGGGATTCACGCGCCTGCACGCCGGTGTAGACTTCGCGGCACCGACCGGCACGCCGGTTCTTGCCGCCGGTGATGGCCGAATCATCGAGGCCGGTCTCAACGGCGGCTATGGCCGGTGGGTCAAGGTCCGTCACGACAATGGACTCGCGACCGGCTATGCACACCTGTCCCGCATTGCGACCGGCGTCCGACGCAGCGCGCGCATACGCCAGGGCCAGGTGATCGGCTTCGTCGGCAGCACCGGCCTCTCCACCGGCCCCCATCTGCATTTCGAGCTGCATCGCAACGGCCGGCCGGTGAACCCGCTCGACGTGGCGCAAACCTCGCAGCGGCAGCGGCTCAGTGGCGCGGAGCTCAGACGCTTCAAGGCCCGGGTCGAGGAGATCGACAGGGCCCGCGAGGAGGCTCCCGAGATGGATTGATGGCAAATCGCCGGACGAGGCCTGCAACTCGGCCCCGGCCGGGTCGTTGTGTCGAAGAGACGAGGGATCGATCGAATGGGCACGCTCAAATTCGGCCAGCCCCGGGCTGTCTGGCGAGTCCTGGGCTTCGCCGCGATCTGTCTCGCCGTGCTGGCGATCGGGGCGGATGGCGCTGCGGCGGAGAACTGTCTCGAGCAGGTGAAGCGCATCGCCGAGGCGCACGACATCGCCACCGATCCGCCGAAGGCGGCGCCGGGGAAGGGCAACAAGGATGTGACGCCCCGCGAATTGTCCGACTCGGGTGGAGTTGTCGAGCCGCCGATCATTCACGACAGGTCGGTCATCTCCCCGCCGGATCAGCGCTCTCCCATGCCGACCATGCCCGACGTGGCGCCGGACAAGACGCAGGCGGCGAACAGGACGGCTTTGCAGGCAATCCTCGTTGCGGCCCGGTCAGAAGCAGAACGCAACAACGAGGAGGGTTGCCGCGAGGGGCTGGCGCGAGCGGCCAAGGTCCTGGAGCGGATGGAGTAGGGTCAGGGTCTTGGCGGCGTCGCGATCCAGCCGTCCCGCTGCCGGGAAAGACGCAGGACCGAGCGCTTGCGGTCTATGCCGTCCCGTTCCTCGCACGTCGACGTGACCGTACCGTCGTCTTCCCAGACGAGCTTGCAGTCGTCGAGGAAGCACGGCATCGACGCCCTGGTCTCGATCTGCGGCTGTTTGTCGACGACGCTCATGACGGCGACCTCTGCCACGGCCTCGTCCGTCGTGCCGTCCGGGGGGATGCAGACCGCGTAGGCGAACCGCGCGCGCTCGGGCGACCACACCGGCAGACCGGAGACGGTGTAGATCTTCCCGCTGTCACGCATCACCAACGCATAGAAGTGATCCTCGTAGCGCCAGACATGGACGACGTGGAAGCCGCCCGCCGCGTCGTACCGTTCGTAGTCGTATCGGTGCATGTCGTCGCCGAACGGGCAGTCGGCCAGCGTCAGCACCTTGTCGCCCATGATTGCGATGTAGAGCCGGTCGTACCATCGCCAGACTTCGCGATTGTCGGCGATGCGCCGCCTCTCTTGCGCCCAGGCGTCGCCGTTCGTGGCCGGCGTGTGGCTGTTCCACTCCCGCCACGCCTCGACGTCGCTCCATTTCTCGAGTCGACAGCCGCTTGGAGGGTCCCAGGGCTCGTTGGCGAGAGAGAGCCGAGGCAGGAAGGCCAGAACGGAAAGGCAGAGCAGGCGGAGAAGCAGGCGAGCGCTCATGTTGCGCCTCCATCATAGCCATTCGAGCGATTCCTTCACTCTCCTCCTCCGTAATCGGGTCCGTAATCGGCGGAGGTGGCCCGCAGGGCCGGGGGAAGGCGTCAGGCAAGATTTCATCCGATTCCGACGTCGGAACTTCAGAGATCCTGACTAAGGGCATTCCCCCTCCGCCCCGTATCTTGACGGGGCACCTCCCCCGATTATGGGTGGAAAAGCAGGTGTCCACTCGGACGGCGGCAACCTCCAGCCAAGGCGGAGCCGTTGTCCCGGGTGACCACAACGGGCGCTTTGCGTAACCTGCCGAGACCTTTGGTGCGTAGGAGTCATAATGGCGTCGCCGAGCTACCACGTCATCGAGCACTCGACTTTCGTCGATTTCACGGGATATCGCGTAACCAATGCCACGACGGCCCAGGAAGCCTATGGCTTCGACGATGGCGTGCTTTTCTCTCCCAGCAGCGACACGCCGGGCATCGCCGTCGCTCTTGTGCTGCCCCGGGCCAACGACCCGACGACCCTGCTGGACGGTGACTGGGGCAGCCGGCAGCAGGAACTGGCCGCGCTCAACGCCCAAGGCGCGCTGTGGACCACCTACGGCACCGACCCCGCGGTCTTCCACGCCGCCCGGACCTACGTCACCGACACGCTGGGACTTACCGTCCTCGATGCCAGCAACAGCACCTATGTCACTTCCGCCGAGTCGCGCACCATCTGGGTGTCCATCACCAGCCAGGCCGACTTCCAGGCTCTGTTCGGCACGGACCTGAGATACTCGAGCGACGCGGGGATCTACTTCTGGAACGGAAACCTGTCGAAGCCCGACGGGCTGGATCTCGCCGGCCTGTGGATCGACGTCTCGACGATTCCGCCCGGCTCCAACCTTGCGCCGGGCGTGTCGGCCACCCTGCCGGAGGGCCCGCAGAGCCTGGGCAACAATGCGCCGGCGTTCAAAGCGGGAGAGACGGTCAACCTCGTGCCGCAGGACATGGCGGCGCAGTACAATTTCCCTCTCGACGGCGCGGCAGTGCAGACCAAGGCGGTCGGCCTGCTCGAACCGGCCATCGGCGCGGCGCTGCCCGACGGCGATGGCCTGGACGTATTCCGGTCCCTGCTGACGGACTATCTGACGGCAATCGGCCAGAGTGGCGACGGCGTGCTGTCGGTCCAGGGTATCGAGGGGCAGAACTATACCGACTTCGGGATCCGCGCCGGAGAGCGCTCGCTCGACGTGAGCGTGGTGGTCGGCGTCAATCCCAACAGCGACATCGTCCTGTTCAACGGCGCCGGCGGCAACGGCCTCGCCTGGGGCACGACCTATACCGCCATCCAGAGCGCCACCTTTCCCGGCGCCGACAAGCAGAGGGTGTCGGCGTGGTCGGACTCCTTCGGCGACGCCCAGAGCATGTCGCCCGACTCCTTGTTCTACAAGGCCTACTGGGAGCTCTATGTCGACTCGGTTCTGGCCAACCAGACGGCGGTGACGGCGCTGGGCGATGGCGGTGCGAGCGAGGAGATCGGCAACGGCCTGACCAACCTCGAGTACAATTGCACGCAGCCTTACAGCCTGCTGGTCGGCGGCAGCTCGCTGTCGCTGCTGTCGGCTGCCCAGAGGGATCCGACGCTGGCCGCGACGGTCCTGGCGCCGGCGATGGCTGGCGATCTCGCCCTGATTTGGCAGCTGGTGGCCGGGGGAATGTCGGTCCTGCCGACCAATCTCACCAGCGATGACTTCTTCGTCGAGACGGCGTGGAACTACTACAACGTCGTCACGACGGTCGACAAATCCGGCAATACGATTCATCACATCGAAGGCCCGCCGGAGGTCAGTGCCGGTTACCCAGTCAACTCGACGACCAACGGCGGTGTCGATCCGACCCAGCCCGTGCCGTCCTACCAGGTGGCCTACGGTCTCACGCCGACGACGACCGATCCTCTGGCCCAGGTCGGTCGCGGCGCGCCCGACGTGACCGCCAACGGTGGCGGCAATGCCTTCTATCAGCTGGCCAATGCCGACATGTCCTTCACCGGCGGCTACTACTACGGCACCAGCGCGGCGTCGCCGCTGTGGGCATCGCTGATCGTCCAGATCGACACGATCTTCGCCGATCAGGGCCTGCCCGACCTCGGCTACGCGCACGACCTGCTCTACACGGCGTCGGCGATCGCGCCTGCCGCGTTCAACGACGTGACGATGGGCAACAATGTCGGCTCATGGGCCTACGGCGATCAGGATTCGCCGTACATGTCGGGCGGCATACCCGTCATCCCGACGGGCTTCGGCTACTATGCCGGGCCGGGCTACGACCTGGTTTCCGGGCTGGGATCTCCCAACGGCACGGTCCTGGCCCGCACGCTGAGCGCCATCGCCCATTCCCAGCTGTTCTTCGCCTCGAACCCCGACATGCTCGACGCCGACGGATCGGGTGGCTGGACGAGCGGCGCCGACCAGAGCCTGATTCTCCAGACCATGTCGGCCGGCAAGGCCACTGTCGCCGTCGAGCTCGGCGGCGTGGATCTCGACTTCACCAGCGGCGCATCGCAGTCGTACGCCTGGACGGCCCGCCTGGCCGAACAGACGCTGCAGGCCGATTTCGATCCGGCGCTGGTGCAGCTCTACGACGGCTTCCGACAGGGCGCGGTCGCGGAGTGGATCGCTGCGGCGGGCGTGGGCGTGTCGGTGCAGCTGAACGGCACGGCCGCGGAGGCGATCCAGGGAACGCTCAGCAGCCCCTTCGGCTTCGCCGACTTCATGACCGACAGTGGCGTGGTTCGGATGGCGCGGGCCGTCGGGGTCGCGGAGACGGCGGGAGGTGCCGACGACCAGATGGCCGTCGTGCGCGTGCGGCAGAACGGCGTGGACGATATGTCGGTCAGCTTCTTCGAGGTCGATGATCTTACCGGCGTGATCGGCAACCTCGAGCCCGGCGAAGCGGGCTACGCCGCGGCCGCGCTGGCCAATGCCTATCAGCTGGCCTCGGGCGGCACCGTGCTGCACGGCCCGGGCTACGGCAACTATGTACAAACCATGCTGCTCGACGTCGACGCCGGCGATTACGTCGCCATGATGCTGGCCAACCAGAGCAGCGGGGAGACCTACTGGGCCTTCTCGCGGGCCAACCCCGACGGGCACGGCCATCTTTGGAGCTACGGCTTGAACACCTGGGGCTTCGAGGACCAGTTGGACGGTGGCGACCGCGACTTCAACGACCTCGTCATCGGCCTCGACTTCACAAGCGCTGCAGGGCAGGGCTGGCTCGCCTAGAATCCGGTGGCTGCACACACGGGGGAGACCTCGTCGCGCACCGCGCGCTCCCGGCGCCTTATGATAAGAGAGCAAAAGCCCGTCCTGCGTCGGTCATGAGTGCAAATTCCTGAAGCAAAGTATGAATTTGTGAGTCTCACCGCAATTTTCACTAGACGTATCATCCGCTTTCGTTAAAGAGTTTGGCGTGCCTTCAGTGGTGTGTGGGCACCCGGGAAGATTGGTAGCGGCCTGGGACGCTGCTGCGCGTAGTTTTCTCAGGCGTGGTTTCTTGGGGTTTAAAAAATTGACGATGTAGCCACCGCTAGTGCAGCACCAGCGCGCGAGCGGATGCGCGTCGTTGTGGGGTGGGGAATGCGCTTCATGCAGCGCGAAGGTGATCGAGCTTCGATCACCTCGGGGAGTATTTGCGCGCGCGTCTTGAAGGAAGGCCTGGTTGCCGCGGGGCGGACGACCGGCGGCGCCATCGTCTGGCGGGACCGCGGTCTTCATCGAAGCACAGGATCTCGCCGCTGTGCCTAAGGCGACCCTGGAAAGCAGCTTCGTACAAACTCTGTTCCAGTATCGCGAAGGTTTTGGAGCGGGCACGACCGGCGGACTCGGTGGAGACGTCTACACGGTCACCAACCTCAACGACAGTGGCCCGGGCAGCCTGCGTTTTGCGGCAGAGGATGGCTCGGGCAAGCCTCTTTGGATCGTCTTCGATCCGTCATTGCAGGGCGGCACGATCACGCTCGACTCGACGATCTATCTACGCGCGAACAGGACGATCGATGGGCGGGGCAGCAATATAACGATTACCAATCACGGAATCACGATGGGAGGAAATTGGGGCGGCTCCAACGATATTATAGCCGGGATTGCCATTCGCGACGTGAATGATCCGAACGAGGATAATATCTCCATCTACGGCGTGAACGACATATGGGTTCATCGTGTTTCGCTCAGTGGCTGGAACAGCGACGGTCTTCTCGATATCAGCGCCGGGACCAAAAATGTGACGGTAGATTGGAGCCGGTTCAGCGATCACAACGGCGCCATGATGATCAATAGTTACTCGACCTCGCCTGATCCCGGCAATCCGAACCGAGAGATTCTCAACGGCCATCAGCTCGATAACTATGAGCGGGACAAGGATACGCACGTCACACTTCACCATAATGTATTCGACGGTACCGTTCAGCGAGAGCCACGGGCGATCTTCGGTGAAGTGCACATGTACAACAACGTGCTGAAGGATTGGGGTTCGTACGCCATCGGTGCCTCGTTCCGCGCAGAAGTGCTTGCCGAAGGGAACATCTTCGATTCCGATGGCCAATATGGTTACAGGGCCATCCTTACCCAAGTGGGCATCGACCCGGAGCCGGGGTTCGTCCGGGCCGTCGGCAACCTGTTCCTCGGGACCTCGTCAGGAAGCTCGAGCGGCGCGGAAGAGGTCTTTACGCCTCCATACCAGTATCAGTACGAGGCGCCGAGCGTCGGCCTGGAGGCCCGGCTGCTCCGTCAGGCGGGCACCGAAGGATGGGAAACACTCGATCTGATCGCGCTCGGGACGGAAGAGCAGATCGCGGCGACCTATGTGGCCTACTTCGGTCGCGGCGCGGACGCCGAGGGATTCGACTTCTGGGTCGACCAGTTCAACGTCGGCAAGGCGAGCCAACGTCCCACGACCCTGTTCGCGAACATCGCCAGTTCCTTCGGCATCAGCAACGAGGCAAAGACGCTCTATCCGTTCCTCGCCAATCCGTTCGGCACCGGCGACGCTGCCGTCGCCTCGTTCATCAACAGCGTCTACGACAACCTGTTCAATCGGGGATCAGACGCAGGCGGGCTGGCCTACTGGACGGCGCAGACCAAGGCAACCCTGCAGTGCGGCCGATTCGTCGGCTCGGTCCTGATCGACATCATGAGCGGCGCCCGGGATGCCGCGGCGACCAAGGACATCGCGACGCTCATGTCGAAGGTGGCTGTGTCGCTGCACTATGTGGAAGCGCAGAAGGTGCATCATGCCGCCTGGACCTCGGACAGTCTGGCAGAGGCCACGGCACTGCTGCATGGCGTGACGAACGCGGCGGCGACGGTGCTTGTGGGCATCGCCCAGGTTGACCGACTGATCGCTGAGGACGTTGCCGGCGGGTAACCCGCCGGCAACCCGTCTTTGCCGGCGCGTCTTACATCTTGCCCTGGTAAATGCCGATGATCTTGTCGAGCATGTCGAGCGCCTGGTCGCGCGGGCGCTGGAAGGTGTTGCGGCCGATGATCGAGCCGTTGGCGCCGCCGTCGCGCAGGCCGCGGATCTCGGTGAACAGGCCCTCGAGGTCCTTGGCCTCGCCGCCGGAGAACACGACGATGCGGCGGCCGTTGAAAGCGGCCTGCATGACGTGCTTGATGCGCGCGGCCAGCGTCGACTTGTCGACCTGGGCCTTCTCGTAGGCCGCCTTGGCCTCGGGCTGCCACAGCACATCCGTGGGCGGCTTGACCTTGATGATGTGGGCGCCGAGCAGGGCGGCCATGTGTGCGGCGTAGGCGCAGACGTCGAGCGCCGTCTCGCCGGCCTTGTCGAGCTTGCCGCCGCGTGGATAGGACCACACCACGACCGCGAGACCGACCGACTTGGCCTCTTCGGCGAGTTCGCGGATCTCCTCCATCATCTCGTACTGGTCTTCCGAGCCGGGATAGATCGTGAAGCCGATGGCCGAGCAGCCGATGCGCAGCGCGTCGTGCACCGTGGCGGTGACCGCCTGATCCTTGTTGGTCGACAGCGAGTTGGCCGAGTTGAGCTTGAGGATGGTCGGGATCGCGCCGGCGAAGCTGTCGGCGCCGGCCTCGAGCGGGCCCAGCGGGGCGGCGTAGGCGTTCAGGCCGGCATCGACCGCGAGCTGGTAGTGGTAGTGCGGATCGTAGGCGTCGGGATTGGGCGCAAAGGAACGGGCCGGGCCGTGCTCGAAGCCCTGGTCGACCGGCAGGATGACCATCTTGCCCGAGCCACCGAGCCGGCCGTGCATCAGGATGCGGGCGAGGTTCGCCTTGGTTCCGGGATTGTCGCTCTCGTAATTGTCGAGGATCTTCTTGACCGTCCGGGTGATCTTCATTGGCTTGCTCCCAAGGTCTTTTGCCCTAAAGCGGCGCCGGTGATAGCGGGCGGGGCCTCATCATTCAAGCCCGGCCCTGTCGACTACCCAGCAGGTCATTGACCGATTCGGACGCGCCGAACAGGCTGTCCCGCAACCATAACGCGGCTGGCGAAACTGGCGGTGACCTTTGCATAGCCTTGGCAGCCGAACGATGAGTAGACATGTCGATGCAATCTGAAGCGGCGCCGTCGCTGGCGGCACGCCTGCCCTTCTTTTACGGCTGGGTGATCATCGCCGTGGCCTTCGTCACGGTGGCGCTGAGCGTGACGGCGCGCACGGCGTTCTCGCTGGTCTTCCCGCCGATCGTCGAGGAGTTCGGCTGGGATCGCGGCCTGGCGGCCGGGGCGTTCTCCTTCGGCTTCCTGGTCTCCGCCGTGCTCAGCCCGATCGTCGGCCGGCTGATGGACCGGCGGGGCCCGCGCTTCGTCATCGAGGCTGGCGTGCTGGTGATGGCCGCGGGCCTGCTCGGCGCGACACAGATCGCCTCACCGTGGCAGCTCTATGCGACCCTGGGCGTGCTGGTGGGCGCCGGTGCCAATTGCATGAGCTTCAGCGTGCAGTCGCAGTACCTGCCGAACTGGTTCGTGCGCCGGCGCGCCATGGCGATCGGACTCGCCTTTTCCGGCGTGGGCGTCGGCGCCATCACCCTGCTGCCGTGGATGCAGTCGGTGATCCAGCATGACGGCTGGCGGGCCTCGTGCTGGATGCTGGGCGTGATGACTCTGGTGGTCCTGCTGCCGCTCAACTGGATCGTGCGCAAGCGGCCGCAGGATCTCGGGCTGCAGCCCGACGGCGGCAACGGAACGGCAGGGCCGGCAGCGCGGACGATCAGGATCGTCGACGCTGCGTGGGCGGGAACGCTGTGGACGACCGCGCGGGCGGTGCGCACGGCGCGCTTCTGGTGGATCGCCGTCGCCTTCTTCAGCGGTGGCTTCGTCTGGTATGCCGTCCAGGTCCACCAAACCAAGTACCTGATCGAGGTCGGGTTCAGCCCGATGCAGTCGGCCTGGGCGTTGGGGCTGGTCGCCATGGTCGGCGTGCCGGGCCAGATTGCACTGGGCGCCCTGTCCGACCGCATCGGTCGCGAGATCGTCTGGGCGATCACCAACGCGGGCTTCGCGATCTGCTACGCCGCGCTGCTCGGCCTGCAGAGCGGCCCGTCCGAGGTCCTGCTGTACGTCATGGTGCTGTCGCAGGGCCTGCTGGGCTACGCGCTCACCTCGGTGATGGGCGCGGTCGTGGTCGAGATCTTCGAGGGCCCTCACTTCGGGTCGATCTTCGGCCTGGTGATGGTGGCCCTGCTGGCCGGTGGCGCCGTCGGCCCGTGGCTTACCGGCGTCATCCACGACCGCACCGGCAGCTACCAGATCGCCTTCATCCTGGCGATCGTGCTCTGCGCGGTGGGCGCCTTCGCCATCTGGCGCGCCTCGCCGGGCAAGGTGAGGCGGGTGGCGGGAAGGGCTTGAGCCCTACTCCGCAGTTGGCGCTACCCTGACCACGGGTCTATGAGGTCGATCCCCAAGCCGCGGAAATCCGCGATGTGGCGCGTTGCGAGTAGGCATTCGTTCGCGAGGGCGATGCCCGCAATCTGAAGATCCGGGAGCTCGTCGGGCATTTGATGCAGCGGCCTCCCGCTGCTCCTGGCAAGAACGAGGAGTTCGGCTGCCATGTGTACCGCTCTCTCGTCGAATGACAGGATGCGTGGGCGAAACGGCGATAAGGTCCAGCGTTTCCCGCAAGTCGGCCTCCGGGCTCTTGCCGTGACGTTTGGCGTGTTGCTTCAGGCGTTCCTTCGTTCGGGCGCTGACTCGTCGAATGAGTATGTCGGGCATGTGAGCGGACCCCGATGATATCAGGATATCATCACACCTAGCACGGGGACTGACTGCATGACGGAGGGGGAGATGCGCCTCTGCCGCGCCAAATTCCGTGTGTCAGGATCGCGAAGGCCGCGTCCTACTCGTTCAGTCCCTTTCCAGGATACGGGTGCGTGGCGATCCAGTGCCGGGCGATTTCGATGCGGCGGGTCACCCAGACGCCTTCGCGCTTGCGGATGTAGTCGAGCAGGCGCCACAGGCCGGCCATGCGGCCGGGATGGCCGATCAGGCGTTGGTGGAGGCCGACCGACATCATCTTCGGCGCCGTGGCGCCCTCGTGATAGAGCACGTCGAAGGCGTCGCGCACCAGGCTGAACCACTGGTCGGCGTGGGTCATGCCGGCGGCATACTTGCCGTCGTTGTTGGTGAGCGAGTAGGGCACGACCAGGTGCGGCTTGCCCTCGACCGTCTGCCAGAACGGCAGCTCGTCGCCGTAGTAGTCAGAATCGTAAATGAAGCCGCCTTCCTCGACCAGCAGGCGGCGCGTGTTCACGCTGGGCCCGTAGCGGCAGTACCAGCCGGCCGGGCGCTCGCCGACCGTCCTCTTCAGCGAGACGATGGCCTTGCCGATATGGTCGCGCTCCTCGGCTTCGGTGAGCTGGAAGTGGCGGATCCAGCGCCAGCCGTGGCAGCACACGTCGAAGCCGGATTTGCGGATCGCCTCGGCGGCCGGCGGGTTGCGCTCGAGCGCCAGCGCGCAGCCGAACACGGTGAGCGGCAGGCCGCGCTCCTGGAAGGCGCGCATGATGCGCCAGAAGCCGACGCGGCTGCCGTACTCGAACATGCCTTCGCCCGCGAGATCGCGGCCCTTCAGCCCGACCGACGAGCTCGAGGATTCGGTCAGGCCGGTCTCGGTGTAGCCCTCGCCGTCCTGCATGGACGGCTCGGAACCTTCCTCGTAGTTGACGACGAAGTTGATGGCGATGCGCGCGCCGTCCGGCCATTTGGGATCAGGCGGATTCGCACCATAGCCAATCAGGTCGCGGGTCGGTTGCCAGCTCATGTCGGTCTCCTCACCAGCTCGGCGCCCATCTGTCGGGCGATGTCGGCGATCTTGTCGTTGGGCTCGCGCATCGAGATGCGGCGCACGCCGGCGCGCAGGCAGGCCAGGGCATAGCCCGGCGCGTCGCCGCAATCGACGATCAGCGTGAAGGCGACGTCTGGAAACTCCGCGCGAGCGCGCTGCTCTAGCGCGGCGAGGTAGCCCGCGCCGTAGGTCGCGGCGGCGTCTTCGGGAGTCACGAGAACAGGGCTGCGGCCGGCTTCACGGGCTGCGGCCAGCGCCGCCGCCATCGTTCGCCAGTCGCGGATAAGGACGGGCTCACCGTCTTCCGGACCGCGGGCGTCTCGCCCGCTCATGAATCATGAGCGGGCGGGACGCCCGAGGTCCGCATGAGAATGAGCTTATTCATTCAACCCGTAAGCTCCGGACTCACGGGATTCGGATGGTGAACGGCTCGACCGGCACGAACTCCTCGTCGCCCTTGCTGCCGTCGCGCCACATGAACACGGCGAAGCGGCCGGGACGGTCGAGCACGGTGAGGCCGTGGTGCCAGGTGTCAGGCTTGTAGGTGACGCCCTGCCGGCCGTTGGCAATGAAGGCCCGTATGCCGGCGAGGTCGGGGCCGCCGGCTGCCGCGTGCGGCGCCACGACGATCAGCCAGCGCGCGACGTCGATCGGTACGAAGGTTTGGGAGGAAAACTCGTGGCGCTCGAGCAGCTCGGCGCGCAGCGGACGCTCAACTGTCTCGACCTTGAGGATCGCCGAGAGGCTGGCGCGGGCACCCGGGCGCAGGTTGCCCAGCGCATCGTCGTAGTAGGTGCGGCCCGCCGTGTCGGGGATGTCGATGACGTCGCCGAAGGCGGCGAATGCCTCACGGCTGAGCGGCTGCGGCGTGACCTGCACCTCTGCTCTCCTCGCTTGTCGCGCATGCGGCGGGTCAAGCCCACCGTTCACTCGATGACCAGCATCAGCACAAACGCGGCTGCGATCAAGACTGGTGACTTATTTGCGCCAACCTCGGAAAGGCGTGTCGTGCGCCGGGAGCGCGCCACTCCGATGGCGCTCTTCCTGGTGATTACACATCCCATGAGCGCCGTCGGAGTGGCGCGCTCCCGGCGATGACTCGTGTAGCGTCAGCCGAGCTTGCCCATCGCCACGGCGGTGTCGGCCATGCGGTTGGAGAAGCCCCATTCGTTGTCGTACCAGCTCATGACGCGCACCAGCGTGCCGTCCATGACCTTGGTCTGGTCCATGTGGAAGGTCGACGAGTGCGAATCGTGGTTGAAGTCGATCGACACGTTGGGCTGGTCGGTCCAGCCCAGGATGCCCTTGAGCTGGTTGGCGGCGGCGAGCTTGACCGCCTTGTTGATCTCGTCCTTGTCGGTCTTGCGCTTGGCGACGAACTTGAAGTCGATCATCGAGACGTTCGGCGTCGGCACGCGGATCGCCACGCCGTCGAGCTTGCCGTTGAGCTCGGGCAGCACCAGGCCGACGGCCTTGGCCGCACCCGTCGAGGTCGGGATCATCGACAGCGCCGCGGCGCGGGCGCGATAGAGATCCTTGTGCATGGTGTCGAGCGTCGGCTGGTCGCCGGTGTAGGCGTGGATGGTGGTCATGAAGCCGTGCTCGATGCCGACTGCGTCGTTCAGCACCTTGGCGACAGGCGCCAGGCAGTTCGTCGTGCACGAGGCGTTCGAGACCACGACGTGATCCTTGGTGAGCTTGTCGTGGTTGACGCCGTAGACCACCGTCAGGTCGGCGTTGTCGGCCGGTGCCGAGACCAGCACGCGCCGGGCGCCGGCGGCGAGATGGGCGGACGCCGCCTTCTTCGAGGTGAAGATGCCGGTGCACTCGAGCGCCAGCTCGACGCCCAGCTCCTTGTGCGGCAGCTTGCTCGGGTCGCGTTCGGCGGTGACCTTCATCTTGCCGCGGCCGACATCGATCGTGTCGCCGTCGACCTTGACCTCGCCGTTGAAGCGGCCATGCACGCTGTCGTAGCGGAACAGGTGGGCGTTGGTCTCGACCGGACCGAGATCGTTGATGGCCACCACCTCGATGTCCTTGCGTCCCGATTCGATGATGGCGCGCACGACATTGCGGCCGATGCGCCCGAACCCGTTGATTGCAATCCGAACTGCCATGTTCCCCTCCGTTACCGGTTCTTCAATCCGCCCTAACTGTTGTGGAGCCGGCGCGCCGCATCGGCGATCGCCTCGGCCGTGATGCCGAAATGCCTGTAGAGATCGGCCGCCTTGCCCGATCCTCCGAAGCTCTTCATGCCGACGAAGGCGCCGCGCGTTCCGAGCCAGCGTTCCCAGCCGAAGCCCGCCGCGGCCTCGCAGGCGACCCGCACCGTTCCGTCGGCGCCCAGGACCTCCTGACGATATGGGGCGTCCTGCGCCGCGAACAATTCCCACGACGGCATCGACACCACGGCGGCGGCGAGGCCGTCCACGGCCAGAAGCTCGCGCGCCTTCAGCGCCAGCTGCACCTCCGAGCCCGACGCGATCAGGCGGATCGGCGCCGCGGCCTCGCCGGCCAGGAGATAGGCGCCCCTGGTGCAGCGATTGCCGTCGCCGGCGTCGCGTACGGTCGGCAGGTTCTGGCGCGTGAGCGCGATCACCGTCGGCGTCTTGGGCGAGTCGAGCGCGATCTGCCAGCATTCGGCCGTCTCGATCGTGTCGGCCGGGCGCAGCACCTGGAGATTGGGGATGGCGCGTAGCGCGGCGAGATGCTCGACCGGCTGATGGGTCGGGCCGTCCTCACCGAGCCCGATCGAATCGTGGGTCATCACGTAGATGACGCGCAGGCCCATCAGGGCGGCGAGACGGATCGACGGCCGACAATAGTCGGTGAAGACCAGGAAGGTGCCGCCGTACGGGATCACCCCGCCATGCAGAGCCATGCCGTTCATCGCCGCCGCCATGGCGTGCTCGCGGATGCCGTAATAAACGTAGCGGCCACCCGGATCGGCCGCGGTCTGTGCCTTCAGCGTTGCCGTCCTGGTATTGTTCGAGCCGGTGAGGTCGGCCGAGCCGCCGATCATGTCGGGCAGCAGCGGGTTCAGGACCTCGAGCACTTCCTGGCTCGACTTGCGGGTTGCCCACGACGGCTTGTCGGCCGCGACCTTGGCCTTGAAGGCGGCGAGGGCCTCGCCGACCGTCGGCGGGACGTCGCCCTTCTGACGGCGGTCGAATTCCGCGCGGTCACCGTCTGCCATCGCAGCGTGACGCTGGGTCCATTTGCGACGGGCCGACTTGCCGCGCGCGCCGACCTTGCGCCAGGCGCCGAGGATCGGCTCGGGGATCTCGAACGCCGGGTACGGCCAGCCGAGCTTCTCGCGGGCGCCGGCGACCTCGTCCTTGCCGAGCGGCGAGCCGTGCGTCGCCGCCGTGCCGGCCTTGGTCGGCGCGCCGAAGCCGATCACTGTCTTGCAGGCGATCATCGAGGGCTTGTCGGTGACCGCGCGGGCGCGGCGGATGGCGCGGGTGACGGCGTCGGGATCGTGTCCGTCGACGGACTGCACATGCCAGCCGGCGGCGGCGAAGCGCTTCTTGTGATCGTCCGAGGTGCTGAGCGAGGTGGCGCCGTCGATCGAGATGCCGTTGTCGTCGAACAGCACGATCAGGCGGCCTAGCTTGAGATGGCCGGCGAGCGTGATCGCTTCCTGGCCGACGCCTTCCATCAGGCAGCCGTCGCCCGCGATCACGTAGGTGAAGTGATCGACGAGGTCGCGGCCGAAGCGCTCGGCGAGCAGGCGTTCGGCGAGGGCGAAGCCCACCGAGTTGCCGAGGCCCTGGCCCAGCGGGCCGGTGGTCGTCTCGATGCCGCTGGCGTGGCCGTGCTCGGGATGACCGGCGGTGCGGCTGCCGACCTGGCGGAAATGCTTCAGGTCGTCGAGCGTCATGTCGGCGTAGCCGGTCAGATGCAGCAGGGAATACAGCAGCATCGAGCCATGGCCGGCCGACAGGATGAAGCGATCGCGATCGGGCCAGTGCGGATCCGACGCATCGAACTTCATGAACTTGGTGAACAGCACGGTGGCCACGTCGGCCATGCCCATGGGCATGCCGGGATGGCCGGAGTCCGCCCGCTGCACGGCATCCATGGCCAGCACGCGGATGGCGTTCGCCATTTCACGGCGGTCAACGTCTCGGCGATCGACGTCGCGGCGGTCGCCCGTCGCGGGGCGATCAACTGTCTGATCTGTCATTTTACGTGGATGCCGTAGGGGTTTTTGAAGCGGCGCGCAACATGCCGACCACCCTCCCGAGCGTCAATCCGCAAAAGGACATGGCTGTGCCAAGCCCCTGTTCTATTTGTGTGATCGCCGATTTTACGGCTGCAGCAGCAGGGGCACTTCGGCGCGGCGACGCTGCTCGTAGATGATCGACGTCTCGATCCGCGTCACGCCCGGCCGGTTGGTGAAATGGTCGAGCGCCAGATCCTTGAGGTGCTGGGTGTCGCGCGCGACGACATGGACCACGAGATCGTGGCGACCGGTGATGAGGAACGCCGAGCGCACCTCCGGGATGGTTTCGACATCGGCCATGAAGGTGTCGACCGTCGCGCGCTCATGCTTGGCGAGCTCGATGAACAACAGGGCTTCAATGCCGACGCCCATCCGCTTCACCTCGACCACGGCATGGGCGCCGGTCAGCACGCCCTCGCTCCACAGCCGCTTCACCCGCTCGTGGCAGCTCGACGGTGCCAGCCCCACGCGCGCCGCGAGCTCCTTGTTGGGAATCCGCGCATCGTTCTGCAGAATGGCGATAATGGCGAAGTCTGTTCGGTCGAAGGTGGCCATCACCGGAGAGTGACCGAAATCTGTTTGGTTGCAAAGAATTGTCCGGGTCTTACGCTTCGGCCGACGATGGACAGAGCGAGGTCAACATGAGTTTCGATCTCCCGAAGCTCGCCAACCTGCAGCATGCCGATGTCGAGCGTTTCGAGCGGGACGGGTTCCTCATCGTCGAAAGCGTGCTGTCGGCGGAGCATGTCGAGGCGCTGCGCGCGAGCTTTCCCAGGCTGTTCGCCGGCAAGTTCGACACCGGCGTCTATCCCGACGAATGGTATTGGCGCGAGGGCATGAGCCTGCCCGATGTCACGCGCCACATGGCGAACGCCTGGAAAGCCGACCTCATGGTGGCACGGCTCGCCCTGTCGGCCGATGTCGGGCGCGCGGCGGCGACCCTGACCGGCTGGTCCGGGGTGCGGCTCGGCCAGGACACCTTGTGGTGGAAGGCGCCCAAGACCAAGGCCGTGGCGCTGCACCAGGACTCGTCGTTCATGGATTTTCTCGATCCGCCGCGGACGATCACCTGCTGGGTGACGCTGGACGACACGCATCGCGACGCCGGCACGCTCGAATACGTGGCCGGCTCGCATCGCTGGCCGCTGACGCCGATCCCCGAGGGATTTCACGCCCCCGACGATCATCGCGCCCTGATGAAGAACGCGGCGCGGCTCGCCGGCATCGCCGATCCCAAGCCGGTCTTCATCGAGGTCCCCGCGGGCTCCTGCGTCTTCCACGCCGGCGAGATCTGGCATGGCTCGGCGCCGAACGCCGCGGCCGATCGCATGCGCCGATCGATCGGCATCCACATGACACCGGCCGAGGCGCAGTTCTCCGATCGGCCGGGCGGCTATATCTATCGGCGCTACCAGCGGACGGATGATCCGAGCCTCGACGAGAGCTACTTTCCCATCCTGTGGAGAGGCGATGGCCACCGGACGCCGTGGATCGAAGGCTACTGCAAGACCGGCAAGCGCAGTGTCCGGCACTGAGGTTGTCTTTTTTTTCCGTCGTCCCGAGCGGAGCGGCCCGATTAGACGCTGTTTACAGCGCCATTGGCGGCGTAGTGGAGGGACCTTTCTTGATGCAGCAGCAACAAGACAGGTCCCTCCACTACGCCTCGCTGCGCTCGGCTTCGGTCGGGATGACGAAGTTTTTGCCACCGGGAGGAATAGCGAATGAGCGATCGTGAGGCAGGGACGCCGGTGCCCTACATGGAACGCACGCGACACTATTATCGCGCGCTGGGCTACGAGTCGGACTACGTCTGGGCGCATCATAGCGACGCCCCGTTCGCGCATCTGGCAAAGCCGCTGCGTGCGTCGACCGTGGCCCTGATCACGACGGCCGGTCCGCCCGACCTGTCCAACCGCGATGCCCGCAACCGCAAGCACGTCTGGTCGGGCGAGGTCCAAAATCCACCGGCCACCTTCGACACCGACGTCGCGTGGGACAGGGAGGCCACCCACACCGACGACCGCGAGACGTTCCTGCCCATCGACGCGATGAAGAGGCTCGTGGCCGACGGCACGATCGGCGCCCTGTCGCCGCGCTTTCACGGCGCGCCGACCGACTACAGCCACCGCAAGACGAAGGAAGAGGACGCGCCGGAGATCCTGCGGCGATTGCGCGAGGACAAAGTCGACGCGGCACTGCTCACCGCGCTTTGACCCGTCTGCCACCAGACCGTGAGTCTGGTCGCCCGTCATCTCGAAGCGAACGGCATACCGACCGTCGTCGTGGGCTCGGCCCGGGACATCGTCGAGCACTGCGCCGTGCCGCGTTTTTTGTTCAGCGATTTTCCCTTGGGGAATCCATGCGGCCACCCGTGGAACCGTGACATGCAGACCGAGATCGTGCGGCGCGCCGTGTCGCTCCTGGAAACGGCGACGGCGCCGCGCACCACGTCGCGCGCGCCGTTCGAGTGGAAGCCCGATTCCGGGTGGCGCGAGCGCTACAACCGGGTGAGGCCCGAGGATCGCGAGAAGCTGCTGGCCGCGGGCGTCGCGCGGCGCGAGAAGCGAAAGCAGGCGTCGCAGCCACGCGGCAACATCTAGCGGTTTGTGTTGCTCCACAGGGTCAAGATGTTGACCACTCCACGGGGCAGCACTTATGATTCCGTGATGGAGCAGGTGCAGCCGGGAAACCAACTGCCTTCCGTCGGCGGGGGAACCATGGCCAGGGCAGGCAGTGCGAAGGATCGCGTCAACGACGCGCTGAGCCGCCTCGAATCGATGGTGGATGCGCGGCTGCAGAGCGAGAAGGCGCGGGCCGACGAGCTCGCCGAGCGACTGGCCCGGTTGGAGCACCAGCATAACGAGCTGAAGAAGGTTGCAAGCGAAGTGGAAGGCCGGCTCGAGCGGGCGATGGAATACATCCGCTCGTTGCTGGCGGTCGACCAGAAGTGACGTCAGACTGCTGATCCCCTCGAACGCCGGTACGGCGCAAAAACGGAGGAGCGGAAAATGCCGCGTGAAGTAGCGATCCAGATTGCCAATCGAACCTACGAGCTCGCCTGTGGCGAGGGCGAGGAGGGGCGGGTCCAGGAGCTGGCCGCCTATGTCGACGAGAAGGTGAACGAGCTGCGCCGCCAGATGCCGGGCACGCCCGAGGTCAAGCTGCTGGTCTTCGCCGCGCTGCTGCTGGCCGAGGAAAGCCGCGAGGCGCGCGGCATCGCCAAGGCTGCCGAGAACGCCCGCGCCAGCGCCACTGACAACGCCGAGACGCTGGCCACCGCGCTCGAAGACCTGATTACCGCGCGAGTCGACAAGATGAGCCGCAAGATGAGCGGCGCGGCCTGACGCTTTTGGACCGCGGGCGTCCCGCCCGCTCATGCATCATGACGCCCGCGGTCCAGAAGAAAGCCCATCATTGCAGCCGCCGGCGCCAATCACTAGATTGAGAGCGGGGCGGGCTCTGCGCGGTGCGAGGTTCGCTTAAAACCCCGGGGCCAATAAGAACTCCTGGGAACTGTTCCTGGCCTCGACCGTGGTCTTGGCTACACGGTGCCCACCTGCTTTTGCAGGCCTTGGAGGTTCTACGAACCACGGCCCATCGTGGATCCGCCCCACCTTTATTCCGTCGTCCGCTTCCTTTCCTCCCCCTTAATCGGGGGAGGTGCCCGCAGGGCCGGAGGGAGAGGGCCACACATGAGGTCGAAACAATTCCGACGTCGGACTCACACGCAGCTCGATTGAGGCTCTCCCCCTTCGCCCCCTTGCGGGGGCACCTTTCCCGTAATCGGGCCCGATGACGGGGGAGGCGAGAGAGCACTTGATCGAAGACAAGAAGCGCCTGCGCAGCGCCATGGTGGCGCGGCGCGCCGCACTGAGCGAGGAGCATCGCCGCGCAGCGGCCGATCGCCTGTGCGCTGCCTTCTTCGACGAGAAGCCGTTCGCGCTACCGGCCGTCGTCACGGCCTTCTGGTCGATCAACGAGGAGATCGACGTCCGGCCGCTGATGCATGCCCTGGTCGAGGCCGGCTGCCGGCTGGCATTGCCGGTCGTGCAGGGCAAGCGCCAGCCGCTGGTATTCCGCGCCTGGTCGCCCGGCGATGCGCTGGAAGCGGGCGTATTCGGCACCTTTCATCCGTTCGGCGATCGCGAGGTGCTCGAGCCCGACGGCCTGCTGGTGCCGCTGCTCGCCTGCGACAGGGAGGGCTGGCGGCTGGGCTATGGCGGCGGCTTCTACGACCGGACGCTGGCCGGCTTGCGCGCCCGGCGCCAGGTAACCGCGGTCGGCGTCGGCTACGACGAGCAGGTCGTCGATGCCGTGCCGCACGGTCCGGACGACCAGCGCCTCGATTGGCTGTTGACCGACCGGCGCGCTTGCGCCTTTGTCTGACGCATGAAGGTTCTGTTTTGTGGTGACATCGTCGGCCGTGCCGGCCGTGACGCCGTCATCAAGGAAGTACCGCGGCTGCGCCGCGAGCTCGAGCTCGATTTCGTTGCCGTCAACGGCGAGAACGCGGCGGCCGGGTTCGGCATCACCGCCAAGATCTGCGCCGAGCTGCACGAGGCCGGAGTCGACTGCATCACCACCGGCAACCATGTCTGGGACCAGCGCGAGATCATCCCCTACATCGCGCAGGACAAGCGCCTGCTGCGGCCGATCAACTTCCCGCCCGGCACGCCGGGCTGGGGTGCCAACCTGTTCCAGTCCGCGCGCGGCCAGAAGATCGTGGTCATCAATGTCATGTGCCGCCTGTTCATGGATTCGCTCGACGACCCGTTCCGCGCCGTCGAGACGGAACTGGCGAAGTACGCGCTGGGCGGCTCGGCGCATTTCATCCTGGTCGACGTGCACGGCGAGGCGACCAGCGAGAAGCAGTCGGTCGGGCACTATTGCGACGGTCGCGTCTCGGCCGTGCTGGGCAGCCACAGCCACGTTCCGACCGCCGATGCCTGGATCCTGCCCGGCGGCACCGCCTACCAGACGGACGTCGGCATGTGCGGCGATTACGACTCGGTGATCGGCATGAAGAAGGAGATCGCCGTCCAGCGCTTCATCCGCAAGATGCCGGGCGAACGGCTGGCGCCGGCCGAAGGCGAGGGAACCCTGTGCGCAGCGCTCGTTGAAACCGATGATCGGACCGGTCTCGCCCGGTCGATCCGCCCGGTCCGGCTGGGCGGCAGACTGCCTCAGACGCCCTGACTGCTGCATCTTGTGGTCGCACCCAGGCGTCCCTATCTATTAGCGGTAGCCTGAAGAGGCTCGTTGACGACCTGGGGAAAAATCGGCATCCTTTTGATGTTAAAGGATTTTTCGCCGGATCGGCGAGCTGTCTTCCAGGTTAGAGGGGGCGTCGGAATCTAGGTTCCGACGTTTTTTAGCGGGGGCTTCGGCCCCCGCCTTTTTTTGTTCCGGGCCGTCTTGCACCGTCTCAGACACTCCCAAACGCCACGAGAAGTGGTATAGGCGCCGCAGGAAATCACTGAATCTGGTTGTTGGGCGATGGCTGGCCATTCGCAATTCAAGAACATCATGCACCGCAAGGGGCGCCAGGACGCCCAGCGGGCCAAGATCTTCACCAAGCTGATCCGCGAGATCACCACGGCGGCGCGCCTGGGCTCGCCCGATCCGAACGCCAATCCGCGCCTTCGTGCCGCCGTCATTGCCGCGCGCGACAACAACATGACGCGCGATACCATCGATCGCGCCATCAAGCGCGGCTCGGGGTCCGATGCTGATGCCAACTACGACGAGGTGCGCTACGAGGGCTACGGCCCGGCCGGCGTCGCCGTCATCGTCGAGGCGTTGACCAACAACCGTAACCGCACCGCCGGCGAGGTGCGCTCGATCTTCTCCAAGCACGGCGGCAATCTCGGTGAATCGAACAGCGTGTCGTTCATTTTCGATCGCCTGGGCGAGTTCCGCTTTCCGCTCTCCGTCGGCTCGGCCGACGACGTGCTGGAGAAGGCGATCGACGCCGGTGCCGACGACGTGGTGAGCGGCGAGGGGCCCGAGGGCGTGCACGAGATCTACTGCGCGCAGGACAGCTTCAACGCGGTGCGCGAAGCGCTCGAGAAATCGCTCGGCCAGCCGTCGGTGGCCAAGCTGACGTGGCGGCCCAAGACCACGACGCCGATCGAAGGCGATACCGTGCAGACGCTGGTCGACCTGATGGCAGCGCTGGAAGACAACGACGACGTCCAGAACGTCTACGCCAATTTCGAGGTGTCGGACGACGCTCTGGCGAAGTTCGCGGCCTGACGGCGCGATGAGACTGATCGGCCTCGATCCCGGTCTGCGGCTGACCGGCTGGGGCGTGATCGAAGTCGACGGCAACCGGCTGCGTCATGTCGCGCACGGTGTCGTGCGTGTCGATGCGTCGGGCGTGCTGGCCGACCGCCTGCGCGCCCTCTACGACGGCGTCGCCGCGATCGTCGCCGATCAGCAGCCCGCCGAGGCGGCGGTCGAGGAGACGTTCGTGAACGTCAATCCGGGGTCCACCCTCAAGCTCGGCCAAGCGCGCGGCGTGGTCATGCTGGCGCCGGCGCGCGCCGGCCTGCCGGTGTTCGAGTACGCCGCCAATCTGATCAAGAAGTCGGTGACCGGCGCGGGCCACGCCGACAAGCGCCAGATCGCCATGATGGTCGGCCGCCTGCTGCCCGGCAGCGACGCCGAAGGCGATGCCGCCGACGCCCTCGCGGTGGCGATCTGCCATGCCCATCATCGCGCCACCCAGCGCCGCATCGAGGCCGCGCTGTGATCGCCCGGCTGAAAGGCGTCGTCGAGTCGATCGACACCGACAGCGCGGTGATCGACGTCGGCGGTGTCGGCTATCTGGTGTCGGCGTCGGCCCGCACTTTGCGCGATCTCGCCGTGGGCGCCGGCGTTACCGTGCTGGTCGAGACCATCGTGCGCGAAGATGCGATCGCGCTCTACGGCTTCCTCGACGGCGGCGAGCGTGACTGGTTCCGAATTCTCACCACGGTGCAGGGCGTCGGTGCGCGCGTCGCGCTGTCGATTCTGTCAACCTTGTCGCCCGACGAGATTGCGCGCGCCATCGTCGCCCAGGATCGTGCGACCCTCAGCCGTCCCGCCGGCGTCGGGCCGAAGCTCGCCGCGCGGCTCGCCACCGAGCTCAAGGATCGCGCGGCGTCGTTCGGCGTGCCGCCGGTTGCTCGCGGCGCCGCAGCGTCGCCGTCACCGGCGACGGCAAGCGGCTCGGTCAACGAGGACGCGGTCTCGGCCCTCGTCAATCTCGGCTACAAGCGTGTCGAGGCGTTCGGCGCGGTGGCGCGCGCCACGCAGCAGCTCGGCGCCGAGGCCACGTTCGACGCCGTCGTGCGCGCCGGCCTGCGTGAGCTGGCGCGATGAAGGCGCCGGTCAAGCCTGCGCCCGAACGGGCAACGCCCGACCGGCTGGTTGCCTCGGCGCGCGCCGAGGAAGACGCCGCCGAGCAGGCGCTCAGGCCGCAGACGCTCGACGACTTCGTCGGCCAGAAGCAGCTGCGCGAGAATCTGAAGGTCTATATCGCCGCAGCGAAGTCGCGAGGCGAGGCGCTCGACCACGTGTTGTTCCACGGGCCGCCCGGGCTCGGCAAGACGACGCTGGCGCAAATCGTGGCGCGCGAGATGGGCGTCGGCTTTCGCGCCACCTCCGGGCCGGTGATCCAGAAGGCGGGCGATCTCGCCGCCCAGCTCACCAACCTGCAGCCGCACGACGTGCTGTTCATCGACGAGATCCATCGTCTCAATCCGGCGATCGAGGAAGTGCTCTATCCGGCGATGGAGGATTTCCAGCTCGACCTGATGATCGGCGAGGGGCCGGCAGCGCGCTCGGTGCGCATCGAGCTGCCGCCGTTCACGCTGGTCGGCGCCACCACGCGCTCCGGCCTGATGACGCGGCCGCTGCGCGAGCGCTTCGGCATCCCGCTGCGCATGGTGTTCTACGAGCCGGCCGAGCTCGAATTGATCGTGCATCGCGCCGCGCGCGTCCTGAAGATGGCGATGGCGCCCGACGGCGGGGCCGAGATCGCCAAGCGCTCGCGCGGCACGCCGCGCGTCGCCAACCGCCTGCTGCGCCGCGTGCGCGACTTCGCGGCGGTCGGCGGCGAGGCGGTGGTTGACGCCAGGGTGGCCGATTCTGCGCTCAACCGGCTCGAGATCGACGGCCGCGGACTCGACGCCCAGGACCGCCGCTACCTCGCCTGCATCGCCGAGAATTACGGCGGCGGTCCGGTCGGCGCCGAGACGCTGGCGGCCGCGCTCGCCGAGCAGCGCGACGTCATCGAGGACGTGATCGAGCCCTACCTGATGCAGCTCGGCCTGCTGATGCGCACGCCACGCGGCCGTCTGCTCTCGGAGGCGGGCTACCGTCACCTCGGAATCGCGATGCCGGCCGCGCAGATGCGCCAGCTCGATCTGCTGGCGCCGGACGGGACGGCGGAGCCGGCGTGAGCGCGCCGACCTCCGGCCGCCTGGTCGACGGCGCGCACGTGCTGCCCATGCGCATCTACTACGAGGACACCGACGCCGCCGGCATCGTCTATTACGCCAACTGGCTGCGCTTCCTGGAGCGCGGGCGCACCGAGATGCTGCGCCTGCTCGGCCAGCAGCACAGCGCCTTGCGCGACGAGCGCGGCATCAACTGGGTCGTGCGCCGCTGCGCCATCGACTACCTGAAGCCGGCGCGGCTCGACGAGACGATCGACGTTGTGACCCGCTGTGGTGCGCCGCGCGGCGCCTCGCTCGACATGCTTCAGGAGGCGTGGCGCGGCGAGGAGCTGCTGGTCCGCGCCGACCTGCTGGTCGCCTGCATGGCCGCCGATGGCCGGCCGACCCGCCTGCCATTGGAGGTTCGCACAGCTTTGTCACAGATCGCGACGAATGGCGCCCGACCCGCCGGCACGGCTCCCGGGGTACCGCCCCGCTCACGCCATATTCGAGTATAACCCTTTGAACCAACGGAGATATCAATGGACGCGTTCGCGCAGGTCGCCGGCACCCCCCTCGGCGGCAGCACCGGACCGATCGACATGTCGGTCTACGGCCTGTTCATGCAGGCCGACTGGGTCGTCAAGGCGGTGATGATCGCGCTGCTGCTGGCGTCCTTCTGGTCATGGGCGATCATCTTCGAGAAGATGATCCGGCTGCGTTCGCTGAAGAAGAGCGCGCAGTCGTTCGAGGACACGTTCTGGTCGGGCGTGTCGCTCGAGGATCTCTACGATCGGGTGGGCGCCAAGCCCGACGATCCGATGTCGAGCATCTTCTCGTCGGCGATGCGCGAATGGCGTCGCTCGGTGTCGAAGGGACTCGACGCCAGCGCCTCGGCGCGCGCGGCCTTGCGCCAGCGCATCGAGCAGGTCATGGGCGTCACCATCCAGCGCGAGATGGAGGCGATCGAGAAGCGACTGGGGTTTCTGGCGACGGTCGGCGCCAATGCCACCTTCGTCGGTCTGTTCGGCACGGTGTGGGGCATCATGAACAGCTTCGGCCATATCGCGCTGTCGAAGAACACCTCGCTCGCCGTCGTGGCGCCTGGCATTTCCGAGGCGCTGTTCGCCACCGCGATCGGCCTGGTCGCCGCGATCCCGGCGGCCGGCGCCTATAACATCCTGTCGGGCCAGGTGGCACGCTACGCCCAGCAGCTCGAGTCGTTCGCGGGTGAATTCATCACCATCCTGTCGCGCCAGCTCGAGGAGCAGGTCTGATGGCGGGAATCATTCCCGCCCCGGGCTCGACCTCGGGCGGCAGCAAGTTCAGGCGAAGGCGCTACGTGCCGATCGCCGACATCAACGTGACGCCGCTGGTCGACGTCATGCTGGTGCTGCTGATCATCTTCATGGTGACGGCGCCGCTCCTCCAGGTCGGCGTGCCGGTCGACCTGCCGAAGACCAGCGCCCAACAGGTCGGCGGCAAGGACGAGCCGCTGGTCGTATCGGTCAATGCGCAGGACGAGGTGTACCTCGGCGAAACCAAGTACGAGCTACCCGAGCTCAGCAGCAAGCTCAAGGCGGTGCACGAGGAGAAGCCCGACCAGCGCGTCTTCATCCGCGGCGACAAGGCCGTGAACTACGGAAAGATGATGGAGGTCATGGGCGTGGTGATCGACAGCGGCTTCCGCCAGCTCGGCCTGCTCGGCGAGCAGGCGCAGGCGCTCGGCAAGGGCGGTGGCACGGTGAGCCCCGCGCCTGCGCCGCGCGGTGGTCAGCCGCAACAGCAACCGCAAGCGCCGACGCCCCGGCGCTAGCGGATCGGAGAGGTGGTCGATGGCGCGACGCACGCGCGACAGCATCGAGATGCGCACCCCGGCAGTCCTGTCGGGAATGGTGCATGCCGTCGTGCTGGCTGCGGCGGTGCTGGGCTTCGACTTCTTCAACAAGCAGCCGCCGCTCGATCCCGAGCCGGTGATGGTCGAGTTCGAGGCGATCGACAAGAAGGCCGCCGCACCGACGGTCGGCAATCCGCCGCCGCAGCCCAAGGAAGCGCCGATCGCGCAGGAGACGTCGAAGGCGCCGCCGCCCAAGACCTCCGATCCGCCGCCGGCGCCCGAGACTCCCAAGCCGCCACAGGTTGTCGAGCAACCCAAGCCGCAGCCACCCGCGGAGAAGCCCAAGCCCGAGGTCGCCGAGGCGCCCAAGCCGACGCCGCCGGCCGAGAAGCCGAAGCCCGAGGTCGCCAAGCCGGCCGAGGACCTGATCGCGCTGAAGCCCAAGGAGCCCGAGCCGCCCAAGGTCGAGAAGCCGCCGGAGCCGCCCAAGCCTGCGCCCGAGGTGAAGAAGCCGGAGCCGCCGAAGCCCCAGCCGCCCAAACCTACGCCGCAGGTCGCGAAACCGGCGCCGCCCAAGCCGCCGCCGCCCAAGCCCGCGCCGCCGAAGCCGAATGTCGATTCGATGATCGACGACATCCTGAAGAACAAGCAGTCGCCGCAGAAGGTGCACACGCCCGAGCAGCAGCCCAAGCCGGTGCCCAATCCGACGCGCCAGGCGCCGGCGGCGCCCAATCTCGCCACGGTCGTGACGGCGAGCGAGATCGAGGGCGTGCGCAACAGGATCCGACCGTGCTGGAACTTCCCGGCCGGTGTCAGGGACCAGGCCGGGCTGATCGTCGTGCTGACCGTGCAGATGAACCAGGACGGCACGCCGGTGAAGGCCGAGCTGCGGGACACGGGACGCTACAACAACGACCCGACGTTCCGTGCTGCCGCCGACGCAGCTCACCGCGCCATCATGAACCCGCGCTGCCAGCCCTGGCCGCTGCCCGCCGACAAGTACAACTCGTGGCGCACCATCACCTTCAATTTCGATCCCCGCGACTACTGACGTTCGAGCTCTCAACAACCGACGCAGTTACAATAAAATCGAGGCCCCTCGCATGACCACAAAGAACAACCTGATGCTTCCCCGGCGGTCGACGATCCTGGGCGCGGCCGCCCTTGCCGCAGGCGCTGCCGTACCGGCCCGTGCCCAGCTCACCATCGACATGACCCGGCCCACCTTCGAGCCAGTACCGATCGCCATCGTCGATTTCCCCGGCGATCGCGTCGGCGCGCAAATCGCCGAGGTGATCCGCAACGACCTGCAGAATTGCGGCCTGTTCCGCTCGATCGCGCCCAGCGCCTTCATCCAGCGCGACGTCGACGCCAACTCGGCGCCACGCTTTCCCGACTGGCGAAGCATCGGAGCAGCCGGCCTGGTGGTTGGCCAGGTCCAGTCGGGCGGCGGCAACATCAAGGTCGACTTCCGCCTGTGGGATGTCGTGGTCGGCCAGCAGGCGACGGGGCTGTCCTTCAACAGCCAGCCCGGCAACTGGCGGCGGCTCGCGCACATCATCGCCGACGCGATCTACAAGCGGGTGACCGGCGAGGACGGCTATTTCGACACCCGGGTCGCTTATGTCTCCGAAAGCGGTCCGGCCAATGCCCGCGTCAAGCGCATCGCCATCATGGACCAGGATGGCGCCAACAACCGCTACATCACCGACGGGCGGACGATCGCGTTGACCCCGCGCTTCTCGCCGACCCTGCAGGAGATAGTCTACATGGCGTACGGCGAGGACCGCGGCCCGCCGCGCGTCTACCTGCAGAGTGTCGACAGCAGCCGCCGCGAGCTGCTCGGCAACTTCCCGGGCATGAGCTTCGCGCCGCGCTTCTCGCCCGACGGAACCAAGGTGGTGATGAGCATTTCCGCCGACGGCAACAGCGACCTTTACGAGATGAACGTGCGCGGCCGCGCGCTGCGCCGCCTGACCAACACGCCGGCGATCGACACCTCGCCGTGCTATTCCAACGACGGCTCGCAGATCGTCTTCAACTCCGACCGCGGCGGCTCCCAGCAGCTCTATGTCATGGGCGCGGGCGGCGGCGGCGAGCGCCGCATCAGCTTCGGCGAGGGCCGCTACGCCACGCCGGTGTGGTCGCCGCGCGGCGACTTCATTGCCTTCACCAAGATCGGCGCCGGCGGCTTCGGCATCGGCGTCATGCGCACCGACGGCAGCGGCGAGCGCATGCTGGCCAGCGGCTTCCTGGTAGAGGGGCCGACCTGGGCGCCCAATGGCCGCGTGCTGATGTTCTTCCGCGGCAACCCCAGCTCGGGCGGTCGCGCCGGCTCTGTGGGGCTGTTTCAAATCGACATCACCGGCCGCTTCGAACGCCAGGTGCCGACCCCGGGTGACGCTTCCGACCCGGCATGGTCACCCTTGATTCCGCAGTAGCGAAATATATGATCTTTGGCCCTCGGCCCGTGCGTACCTCTCGCCCGGGTCGAATTCGTTAGGAGAACTCAAAAATGCACCTATTCAAAGCATTAGCGACCGTCACAGCAATGGTCCTCCTGGCCGCTTGCAGCAGCGAGCAACAGCAGACCGCCTCTGCGGCAAGCACGACCGTAACGCCCGGTTCGGTTGCCGATTTCCGTCAGAATGTCGGCGATCGCGTGTTCTTCGACACGGACATGTCTACCATTCGCGAGGATGGCAGGCAGACGCTGAACCGACAGGCCGAGTGGCTGAAGAAGTACCCCAACTACCCGATCACCATCGAGGGCCATTGCGACGAGCGCGGTACGCGCGAGTACAACCTGGCGCTCGGCGAGCGCCGCGCCAACGCCGCCCGGCAGTACCTGATCGCCCAGGGCATCCCGGCTTCGCGAATCAAGACCATCAGCTATGGCAAGGAGCGTCCCGACCCCGTGGGTTCCGACGAAGCGGCCTGGGCGCGCAACCGCCGGGCCGTGACCGAGCTGCAGTAATCGGACAGTGCGAATTGGCGCCGGTCGCTCCGCCAGCCATGGCCGCACTCAAATCCCTCCCCCGTAGTCGGGGGAGGTTGCCCGAAGGGCCGGAGGGGGAAAGCCGTCGAGCTTTCTCTCAGTCCGACGTCGGAACTTCAGAGATCTCGACTGATGCTCTCCCCCTCCGCCCCATAGGCGTTAAACTAAGAAGAATCGTCACTCTGAGGAGCGGCCCGCAGGCCCGCGTCTCGAATCGGGCGAAGTAACCTTCGCCCTTTGGTCGGCAAAGGAGGGACCGCTGCGACACCGCTTTTTTCAACGATCTACTGTGTGGCCCATCCTTCGAGGCGGCCGCTGCGCGGCCTCCTCAGGATGAGGATTCTTCTTAGTTTAACGCCTATGCCCCTCCGCCCCGTATGAACGGGGCACCTCCCCCCGATTACGGGGGAGGAATACTCGTGCTCCATCCTTGATCCGCTGGAGGCCCGTGCCTGAAAATGGCCGCCTTGCCATGAAAGCCTTGTTTGCCATGAAGCCGCTGCTCGCCCGTCTCGTGATTGTCCTCGCGCTCGCCGTGCCGACGGCGGTGGCGGCCCAGCGCGCCGATCCCGTCTACATCGAGGATCGGCTGAACCAGCTTCAGCAGTCCATCACCATGCTGACCGGCCAGATCGAGCAGCTCCAGTACCGCAATCAGCAGCTGCAACAGCAGATGGAGAAGTTGCGGACCGACTACGAGTTCCGCATCGAGCAGCTGGAGAAGGGACGTCCGGGCGGCACGCCGCCGCGGTCTGGCACGCCTTCCACGCCGGCGCCCAGTCCGACGGCCGCCGCCACTCCCAGCGCCGGAGGCGGCGGCGAGCAGCTCTACCACGATGCCTTCAAGAAACTGCAGGACGGCGACTATGCCGGGGCGGAGAGGGGCTTCAAGGCGTTCCTGCAGGGCAATCCCAAGCACGCGCTGGCCGGCAATGCGCAGTACTGGCTGGGCGAGAGCTATTACGCACGGCGCGACTACCAGAGCGCAATGACGGCCTTCGCCGAAGGTTACAAGGTCTACAAGAACAGCCCCAAGGGTCCTGACAATCTGCTGAAGCTCGGCATCACCCTGGCGACGCTGGGCCGCAAGCCGGATGCCTGCGCCGTGTTTGCCAAGTTCACCCAGGATTATCCGCGCGCCACCGACCTGCAGAAGCGCCGGGTCCAGCAGGAGCGCCAGAAGAACGCCTGCGGGTGAGCGACACCTGTGCCTCGCCCCTCGATGCCGGCGGCTTTGCCTGCCTGATGGCGCCGTTCGCGCCGTTCGAATCCTTTCCCGAGCTGGCCGTCGCCGTCTCCGGCGGGCGCGATTCCCTGACTCTGGTGCTGCTGGCCCAGGATTGGGCGCATGCCCGCGGTGGAAGGGTCGTTGCCCTGATCGTCGATCACGGCTTGCGGCCCGAGTCGGCGGCCGAGGCTGCCACGACCCTGCAGCGCCTGGCAGGGCAGGGCATCGAAGGCATCGTCCTCGAATGGTCCGGCGCCAAGCCAAGCACCGGCCTTCAGCAGGCTGCGCGCTCGGCGCGCTATCGCCTGCTGCGCACGGAGTGCCGGCGGCGCGGCATCCTGCACCTGCTCGTCGCCCATCATGCTGATGACCAGACCGAGACGGTGGCCATGCGCGCCGCCCGCGAGAGTGGCGCCGACGGTCTGGCGGGCATGGCGGCCCTGGTCGAATTCCCCGAGCTGCGCCTGCTGCGGCCGCTGCTTCCAGTATCGCGCGCCCGGCTCACGGCGACTCTCGTCGCACGCGGTATGCAATGGATCGACGATCCGTCCAACACCGATCCGCGCTTCGAGCGGGCGAGGCTGCGGATCATGTGTGCCTCCCCAGTCATCGGGGGAAGTGGCCCGGAGGGCCGGAGGGGGAAGGCTGCCGTCGAGATTGCTCCAATTCCCACGTGGAAATCTGAAGCGCCTCGACTGAGGCCTTCCCCCTCCGCCGCGTATGACGGGGCACCTCCCCCGATTGCGGGGGAGGAAAGTGAGATGCTCCGGAGCCGCGAGGCTGGGGCGGAAAGGTCATTCCGCGAGCGTCGCCTCGCTCAGGCCGCCGTCGAGGCTGTCGAGTTCGACGAGGCCGGGCGGCCGGCGATCGACCAGGCCGGTTTCGCGCGGCTGGACGGGGTGCTGCAGGCCCGGTTGCTGAGTCGGCTGGTCCAGCGGGTCGGCGGGCGCGATCATCCGCCGCGGCGCGATCCGCTGGAGCGGGCGGTCGAACGGCTGGCCCATCCGGCGGCCCGCGGAAAGTCCGGCAGGCGGCAGGATTTCACCCTGTCGCAGTGCCGCCTCATGCTGCGCCAGGCGCCGGCAAGCCGCCGCCTGCGCTGGCTGGTGCAGCCGGAAAGTGGCGGGACCGCGGCGCAGCCCCTAGTTCCGGCAGCATTTTTTGCTTGCGGCGCGACCGCAAACGACCATTTAGAATGACATCACCCGACGACGGATGTGCCCGTGAACCCGTTCAATCGTAACGCCGCTTTGTGGATCGTCATCGTACTGCTGCTCGCGCTGCTCTACAGCGTGTTCCAGGGCGGCACGACGCGGTCCGCCGGCAACACGGTTTCCTATTCCGACTTCGTGCGCGCCGTCGAGCAGCGCCAGGTCCAGGACGTCCGCATCCAGGGCAACACCATCACCGGCACGTTCCGCGAGCCGCGCAACGGCGTGCAGAAGTTTGCCACCTACGTGCCGAGCACGCCGGTCGACGAGCAGCTGATGCCGATGCTGATCAAGAACGTCGATCGCGTCGATGCCGGTCCGGCCGAGGAGGGCGTCAATCTCGGCAGCATCTTCGTCAGCTGGCTGCCCGTCCTCGTGCTGGTCGGCGTCTACATCTTCTTCCTGCGCCAGATGCAGAGCGGCACCGGCCGCGCCATGGGCTTCGGCAAGTCGCGCGCGCGACTGCTCACCGAGAAGCATGGCCGGGTCACCTTCGAGGATGTCGCAGGCATCGACGAGGCCAAGGCCGAGCTCGAGGAAATCGTCGACTTCCTGAAGGATCCGCAGAAGTTCCAGCGCCTGGGCGGCAAGATTCCCAAGGGCTGTCTGCTGGTCGGCCCGCCAGGCACTGGCAAGACCTTGCTGGCGCGTGCCATCGCAGGTGAAGCGAACGTGCCGTTCTTCACCATCTCGGGCTCCGACTTTGTCGAGATGTTCGTCGGCGTCGGTGCGAGCCGCGTGCGCGACATGTTCGAGCAGGCAAAGAAGAATGCGCCCTGCATCGTGTTCATCGACGAGATCGACGCGGTCGGCCGCCATCGCGGCGCCGGCCTGGGCGGCGGCAACGACGAGCGCGAGCAGACACTGAACCAGCTGCTGGTCGAGATGGACGGCTTCGAATCGAACGAAGGCGTGATCCTGATTGCCGCCACCAACCGGCCCGACGTGCTCGACCCGGCGCTGCTGCGTCCCGGCCGTTTCGACCGCCAGGTCATCGTGCCCAATCCTGACGTCGGCGGGCGCGAGAAGATCCTGAAGGTGCACATGCGCAAGGTGCCGCTGGCGCCGGATGTCGAGCCGCGCGTGCTGGCACGCGGCACGCCGGGCTTCTCCGGCGCCGATCTCGCCAACCTGGTGAACGAGGCGGCGCTGCGCGCGGCCCGCGTCGGCAAGCGCCTGGTCACCATGGCCGACTTCGAGTACGCCAAGGACAAGGTGCTGATGGGTACCGAGCGGCGCTCGATGGCGATGACCGACGAGGAGAAGCGGCTGACCGCCTATCACGAGGCAGGTCACGCCCTGGTCTCCATGCACGTGCCCAAGAGCGATCCGCTGCACAAGGTCACGATCATTCCGCGCGGCCGGGCGCTCGGCGTCACCATGCAGCTGCCGGAGCGCGATCATCTCAGCCACAGCAAGCAGTACCTCGAATCGCGCCTCGCCATCATGTTCGGCGGCCGTGTGGCCGAGGAGATCATCTTCGGACCGGAGAACGTCACGACCGGCGCGGCCAACGACATCCAGGTTGCGACCCAGACGGCGCGCGGCATGATCACCGCCTACGGCATGTCCGAGAAGCTCGGCCGCGTGCGCTATCAGGCCAACGAGCAGGAAGTGTTCCTGGGTCACGCCGTGACCCAGACGCAGAACGTTTCGGAGGCGACCGCGCAGATCATCGACCAGGAAGTCCGCCGCCTGATCGAGGAGGCGGAGAGCAGGGCCCGCCAGATCCTGACCGACCACCTCGAGGACCTGCACCTGATCGCCAAGGCGCTGCTCGAGTACGAATCGCTCAGCAACGACGAGATCAACCAGATCCTGCGCGGCGAGAAGATCGTCCGCGACGACACCGGCGGCGCCGGCCACCACGACCGCCGCCGCCGCGCCTCGGTGCCGCCGACCAACATCGGCCCGGCGCCGGGCGGCGCCAATCCCGAGCCGCAGCCGGGCGTTTGACGGCAAGCTTCGCCGGCGTCGCCCTCGATCGCCCGAGGATCATGGCGATCGTCAATGTGACGCCAGATTCCTTCTCCGACGGCGGCGAACGCCTCGATCCGACGCAGGCCCTCGAAGATGGCCTGCGTTTCGTTTCCGACGGCGCCGACATCGTCGATGTCGGCGGCGAGTCGACGCGTCCCGGCTCGACGGCCGTCGATGCGGACCAGGAGCTGGGGCGGGTACTTGCGGTGGTCGAGGGGCTGGCAAGGCGCGACGTCCTGGTGTCGATCGACACGCGCCGCGCCGAGGTGGCGCGGGCCTGCCTCGATGCAGGCGCCCGCATCGTCAACGACGTGTCGGGCCTGCGCGACGATCCCGACCTGATGAAGCTGGTGGCCCAACGCGGCGTGCCGGTCGTGCTGATGCACCGCGCCGGCCGTGCCGAGGAGAAGTACGCCGTTCCGCCCTACGACGACGTCGTCGAGGACGTTCGCCGCTTTCTCCTCGAGCGCGCCGCGTCCTGCGAGGCGGCGGGGATTGCGCGTGAGCGCATCGCGCTCGATCCGGGGCTCGGCTTCGGCAAGAGCGTGCAGGAGAACATGGCCCTCATTGCCGGAGCCGGGCGGCTGGCGGATGCCGGCTATCCCGTGCTGATCGGCGCCTCGCGCAAGAGCTTCATCGGTCGCCTCACCGGAATCACCGAGCCGCGCCTGCGCGACCCGGCGTCGGTGTGGCTGGCCGTAGAGGCGGCGCGCCGCGGCGCCGCGATCGTCCGCGTCCACGACGTCGCCGGCACCCGCCAGGCTCTCGCGGTTTCGGCAGCGATAAGGTAGATAGCGGGATATGTCCCGCTCCCTCTTCGGCACCGACGGCGTGCGCGGCCGGGCCAACAGCGAACCAATGACCGCCGAGACGGCGATGCGCATCGGCATGGCCGCCGGGCAGGTGTTCAACCGCGGCGGCCATCGCCATCGCGCGGTGATCGGCAAGGACACGCGGCTCTCGGGCTACATGATCGAGCAGGCCTTGACCGCGGGCTTCCTCTCGGTCGGCATCGACGTGCTGCTGCTCGGTCCGCTGCCGACGCCGGCCGTCGGCTTCCTGACCCGGGCCATGCGCGCCGACATCGGCGTCATGGTTTCGGCATCCCACAATCCCTACGAGGACAACGGCATCAAGCTGTTCGGTCCGGACGGCTTCAAGCTTTCCGATGCCGTCGAGGCCGGCATCGAGAAGCTGGTGACGTCGTCGGCCATCATCCTCGCCGCGCCGGCCGCGGTCGGTCGCGCCAAGCGGCTTGATGACGCCGAAGGCCGCTATATCGAGGCGGTGAAGGCGTCTGTCGGCCGCGCCCTCGATCTCACCGGCCTCAAGATCGTCGTGGATTGCGCCAATGGTGCCGCCTACAAAGTCGCGCCGACCGTGCTGTGGGAGCTCGGCGCCGAGGTCGTTTCGCTCGCCGTGGCGCCCGACGGCTTCAATATCAACGCCGGATGCGGTTCGACCCATCCGGCGCTGTTGCAGGAGCACGTGATCACGCACAATGCCGATATCGGCATCGCCCTCGACGGCGACGCGGACCGCGTCGTGCTGGTGTGCGAGCAGGGGCGCCTGATCGACGGCGACCAACTGATGGCGACCATCGCCGATGGCTGGCGCACATCCGGCCGGCTTACGGGAGAGGGAGTCGTCGCAACGGTGATGTCCAATCTCGGGCTGGAGCGCTATCTCGGGGCACGGCAGCTGAGGCTGGTGCGCACCCAGGTGGGCGACCGCTACGTGCTCGAGCGCATGCGCGCCGACGGCTTCAATCTCGGCGGCGAGCAGTCCGGTCACATCATCATGACCGACCATGCCACCACCGGCGATGGGCTGATGGCGGCGCTGCATGCGCTGGCGGCGATGCGCCGCAAGGGGCAGCGCGCGAGCGAGGCGTTCCACGCCTTCGAGCCGGTGCCGCAGCTCCTGAAGAACGTGCGGGTCGGCGACGCTACCTCGGCGCTGGCAGCGGCATCGGTCGCCAAGGCGATCGCGGCGGGGGAAGCGCGGCTCGGCAAGGCCGGCCGCATCCTGGTGCGCAAGTCGGGCACCGAGCCGCTGATCCGGGTGATGGCGGAGGGCGACGACTCCGATCTGGTGCGCACCGTGGTCGACCAGATCGTCGAGGCGATCCCGCAGCCCGCCGCGTGACGAGCTGGCTGTGACAGGCCGATCGTGAGAGGCCGATCGTGAAGGGTCGTGTGCTGATCATTGCCGGCTCCGATTCGGGTGGCGGCGCGGGCATCCAGGCGGACATCAAGTCGGTCACCGCGATGAGCGCCTTCGCGATGACGGCGATCACTGCGCTTACTGCACAGAACACGCTCGGCGTGCACGGCGTCGTGCCGGTCGAGCCCGCCTTCATCACCCAGCAGATCGAGGTGGTGCTGACCGACCTCGGCGCCGACGCGATCAAGACCGGCATGCTGCACAGCGCCGAGGTCATCGCGGCGGTGGCGGCTTCGCTGCGCGTGCGGGCGCGTGGCGCGCCCCTGGTGGTCGATCCGGTGATGGTCGCGAAGGGCGGCCATCGCCTGCTGCTCGGCGAGGCCGAGGCGGCGCTGCGCGACACGCTGCTGCCGATGGCCACCCTGGTGACGCCCAACCTGCCGGAAGCCGAGGTGCTGACGGGCCTGCCGGTGCGCGCCGAGGCCGACATGCGCCGCGCCGCCGAGCGGCTGGCGCGGCTCGGCGCCAGCGCGGTGCTGATGAAGGGCGGCCATCTCGAGGGCGACCGCGTGGTCGACCTGCTGTTCTACGAAGGACGGATGGAGCGCTTCGAGGATGCCCGCATCCAGAGCCGCAGCACGCACGGCACAGGCTGCACGCTCGCCTCGGCGATCGCCGCCGGCCTCGCCCAGAACATGTCCCTGGTCGAGGCGGTGGCCCGGGCGCGTGCCTATGTGCGCAGGGCGATCGAAACGGCGCCCGGCTACGGTCGCGGCCATGGCCCGCTCAACCACGCGGTGACGGTCAGGGGCTGAGGCGGAAGTTCTTCCTCCCCAGTCATCGACCGTCATCGGGGGAGGTGCCCCGTCGTACGGGGCGGAGGGGTCATGATTCTTCCGGACCGCGGGCGTCCCGCCCGCTCATGATTGCGAGCGGGCGGGACGCCCGCGGTCCACATGAGGCCATGACCCCTCCGTCGCCGAAGACGGCGACACCTCCCCAAGCGAAGTTTGGGGAGGACAACGATCAAATCAGCGGCGCGTCCTTGTCGAGTGGTTGTGCGGGTGTCCATTTGCCGGCTTCCACGAGCGCGATGAAGTTCCAGAGCTCGCGATTGAAGGCGTCGGGTTCCTCGATGTTCACCGTGTGGCCGGTCTTGGCGAACATCGCGAGCCCGGCGTTGGGCAGCACGTGCTTGAGGTAGAGGCTGGGCTGCAGGCAGGGCTCGTCCTCGTCGCCGCAGATGATCAGCGTCGGTACGTCGAGCTTCTTCCACTCCTCCTCGAAATCGTAGAGCGACGGCCGCTTGCCCTGGTAGTTCTCCATGGTGTTGGCGGCGCCGATGTCGGGATGCTCGCTGAGGTGCCTGACGAACTCGTCGAACCCGCGCGGGTCCTTCTGCTTGAAGCGCGAGCGGGTCGGGTTGGTCTTGAGGCCTTCGGCGTAGCTCGCCATGCCTTTGTCGCGAATGCGCTGCGCCGTGGTCCGAGCATCCTTCTTGAACTGCTCGTGGCCTTCGCGGCCCGCGCCCGAGCCGACGCCGGCCAGCGTCAGCGACAGCGCACGGTCGGCGTACAGGCGGCCGAAATGCACTGTGGCGAACGCACCCTGCGAGAGGCCGACGATGTGTGCCTTGGCGATCCCGAGATGGTCGAGCACGTGCCTGGCATCGTCGACGGCGTGGCGCTGGCCGTACATCGCACCGGCCTCCGGCACGTCGGACCCTGGATAGCCGCGGAACGAATAGGTGATGCAGCGATGCCGCCGCGCGAAGAACCGCATCTGCGGCTCCCAGCTCCGCCAGTCGCCGCAATATTCGTGGACGAACAGGATCGGCGTTCCGTCGCCGACTTCCTCGTAAAAGAGCTTCACGCCGTCGGGTGTAGTTGCGTGGGGCATTGTGGGACTCCTCTTAGGTATTCCTCCCCACGAAGTGGGATGGTGTCGCCGTCTGCGGCGACGGAGGGGTCATGGTCTTCCATGGACCGCGGGCGTCCCGCCCGCTCATGCTCTTGAGTCATGAGCGGGCGGGACGCCCGCGGTCCATGGAAGACCATGACCCCTCCGTCCGCGAAGACGCGGACACCTCACCAACGAAGTTGGGGAGGAGAAGATTGGCTACGCCCCGAACCGTTCCAGCCGTTCCAGCACGATCGGGATCTTGTCGTCGGCGACGTTGGCGAAGGCGAGGCGGATGAAGCGCTCCTGGCCGGCGCCGAACATGTCGCCGGGGATGGTCAGGAGGTTCTCCTCGTCGGCCAGCCGCTTGGAGACGTTGGTCGAGCGCTGGCCAGCGAACGGATGCTCGACATAGGCGAAGTACGCACCGATGCTGACCAGCCGCCAGCGGTTGGAGCGCTGCAGACCATTGCCCAGGAGATCGGCGCGCGCCTTGAGGCCCTCGGTGTTGCGGCGCGCCCACGGCAGCAGATGCTCTAGACCATAGAGTGCCGCTTCCTGGCCGAGCCTGGGCGGGCAGATCGAGACGCAATCCATCGCCTTTTCGATCTCAGCGATCAGCGGAGCGCCGGCGGTGACGCCGCCGACCCGATAGCCGGTGAGCGCGAACACTTTCGAGAAGCTGTAGAGATGGACCAGCGTGCCGCGCCACGCCGGATCGGCGAACAGGGAATGCGGCCGCGCGCCTTCCGGCAGGAAATCCTTGTAGGTTTCGTCGAGGATAAGGGCGATGCCGCGGCGCTGCGCCAGGGCGAAGAAGGCGTGGATGGTCTCGGCGGGGTAGACCGCGCCGGTCGGGTTGTTGGGCGAGATCAACACGATGGCGCGGGTTTTGGGGCCGATCAGCCGCTCGGCATCCTCGGCGCTCGGCACGGCGCCCGAGCCGGGCCGGAAGTCGAGCGACACCGGCTCGACGCCCTGCATGCGCATCCACATGTCATGATTGAAATAGTGCGGGCGCGGCAGGATCACCTGGTCGCCCGCCTTGGCGAGGCTCATCAGTGCCAGGCAGAACGCCTGGTTGCAGCCCGAGGTGATGCCGACCTCGCCCGGCGTGACGGGCGCTCCGTAGAAGCTGGAGAGATGCCCGGCATACGCCTCGCGCAACACGGGCAGGCCGAGGATCGGCGTGTAGCCATGTGCCGTCGGATCGAGCAGGCGTTCGCCCAGGTGGCGGCGCAGCTCGATCGCCGGCGGGTAGCCCGGCACGGCCTGGCTGAGATCGACCAGCGGCCGGTCGGGTGGAAAGGTTCTGCCGAGCACCCAGCGCTTGGTTTCGCCTATCGGCGATGGGTCGACGGCGGCGAGCCAGGGATTGGCGGTCGGGGAAAGGTTCATGTCAGAAAGCGAGACCGATGGTGATGGGGCGAGCCGATTTCACACAAATTCCCTGCACGATCGAGCCTCCTGTTGCGCGGAGCGGAGCATCCGGTCCCCCCTTCATCCTGTCAATTTGTGAGCAACCAGGCCGGCGGGCTGAAATTCAATTGCCTGCCCCGGGTGTTATGCCTAGCATCGCAACCAAGACTCCATCGAGAGTCACTAAGGTGTAATCAGGAGGAAACGAATGGTATCGCGTAAAGTCAGTCGGCGTAGGTTTGTCGCCGGCACGACCGCCGCTTCGACGGCGTTCGTCGCTGCCCCCTTCGTGCGGGGTGCCTACGCAGCTGGCAAGCTGTCGCTCGGACTGTGGGACCACTGGGTGCCCGGAGCGAACAAGACCAGTGAGGCGCTGATTCGTGAATGGGCGGACAAGGAGAAGGTCGAGGTCACGATCGACTACATCACCTCGCAGGGCAACAAGCTCCTGTTGACGATCGCAGCGGAGGCACAAGCGAAGTCCGGCCATGACATGCTGTCCATGGCGCACTGGCTGCCCGCGCGGTACCCCGACCAGCTTGTCGCGATGAACGACATCGTCGAGCCCCTGATCAAGCAGAACGGCGCCGTCAATGGCACCGTCGAGTATCTCGGTAAGGTCAACGGCAAGTGGCTCGGCGTGCCGTGCACGATCGGCAGCCAGATCAAGGGACCGTGCTCGCGCATCGACCTGATGAAGCAGTACGCCGGCATCGACGTGCAGGCCATGTATCCGGTAGGGGCGCCGCCCAAGGCGGATGCCTGGACTCTCGACGCTTTCCTCAAGGCCGCCGAGGCCTGCCAGAAGGCGAATCACGCTTTCGGAATCGGGCTGGGAACGACGTCCGATTCCGTCGATTCGGCCGGCGCGTTCTTCCACAGCTTCGGTGCCGAGCTGGTCAACGCCAAGGGCGACATCACGGTGAAGTCGGACAACGTCCGCAAGGCTCTCGACTACTGCAAGCGGCTCACGGCATTCCTGCCCGAGGACGCTCCGTCGTGGGACGACGCCTCGAACAACAAGTGGCTGGTGTCGGGCCGGGGCGCCATGATCATGAACCCGCCGAGCGCATGGGCGGTCGCCAAGCGCGACGCGCCGAAGGTCGCGGAGCAATGCTGGACCCATGGCTTCCCCTCCGGTCCGGCCGGTCGGTTCGCGCCCTTCATCCCGTTCTTCTGGAACGTCTGGACCTTCAGCAAGAACGCCTCGGCTGCCAAGAGCCTGCTGGTGTTCTTGAGCCAGCGCTCCTCGGCCGAGAAGCTGGTGGCGGCGAGCGGCGGGTACGACCTGCCGGCGTGGGAGAAATTTACCGACTTCAATACCTGGGCCGAGGAGGTGCCGCCGAAGGGCACCCTGTTCCACTATCCCAATCCGTACAACCATCAGAAGCTGTCGATCGCCGCGGCGCCCGCGCCGCACAAGATCGCCGAGCAGATCTACACCCAGGGCATCATGCCTCAGATGATCGTCCGCCATTACAAGGGCGAGGCGATGGAGAAGACGCTCGACTGGGCGTCGAGGGAGATCGAAGGGTTCATGCGTAACTAGGCCCATCGTCAATAGGGGGCGTCGCCTGCGGGCGGCGCCCTCCGCGTATGCGCAGTGTAGCGAACAGCAAACGTCGGAGTTGGCCATGGCAGACATAGCGGCGCGCGGCCCGGCTGCAGTCACGGGCGACAGTCGCAGCGGACTGCACAAGCTGATGCAGCGCAAATCGACCATCGCCTTCCTGATGGCGTTGCCGTTGATTGTCCTGATCTTGAGCCTGGTCGCCTATCCGGCAGGATACGCGATCTACTTGGCGATGCTGAACAAGGGCATGACGCGCTTCGTCGGGCTCGGGAATTTCGATTTCCTGTTCGGGCGCGAGACCTTCTGGATGGTGGTCTACCAGTCGTGCCTGTTCGCCATCACCGCGGTGATCTTCAAGGCGATCATCGGCTTCGTGGTCGCCCATTTCGTGCACAACATCCCGAGCAAGGGCCAGCGCAAGTGGCGCGGCATGCTGCTGGTGCCGTGGGTCATCCCGCCGGCGATGAGCACGCTCGCTTGGCTATGGCTGTTCGATCCCTCCTACAGCGCCTTCAACTGGATCCTCGCCCATTTCGGCATCGACCGCGTTCCGTGGCTCGGCGAGACCGGGTGGGCGCGCTTCTCCGTCATCCTGGTCAACGTCTGGATCGGCGCACCGTTCTTCATGATCATGTATCTGGCGGCCCTGAAGTCGGTTCCGGAGCAGCTCTACGAAGCCGCTTCGATCGACGGTGCCACCTGGTGGCAGCGCATCTGGTACGTGACCCTGCCGATGATGCGCAACATCATCGCCATCACGGCGCTGTTCTCGCTGATCGTCACCTTCGCCAACTTCGACATCGTGCGGGTGCTGACCAAGGGCGATCCGCTGAACACCACCCACGTCTTCGCCACCTGGGCGTTCCGGGTCGGCATAGAAAGCGGCGACATACCATTGGGCTCCGCCGTGTCGCTGTTCATGGTGCCGATCCTCGCGGTCGCCGCGACGTTCATCCTGCGCGATATCTCCAAGCGGGGGAGTGAAGTCTGATGGCCGACGCTGCAGTCGCTACCGCTTCCCGCGCGGCCTCGCGGCCTCGCTACGGCAGCATGAGCCGGGATCGCCGTTGGGCTTTGCGCTGGTCCTATTTCTTCCTGATCCTGTTCGCCATCTTCTTCCTGACGCCGCCGGTCTACATGTTCATCACCTCGCTCAAGACGAGCGCGGAGATCTCGGCGGAGAGCAATCCCTGGTGGGTCTACAGTCCCACCCTGTCGAACTACATCGAGCTGCTGACGCAGAACCAGTATCTGACCTTCTTCCGCAACTCGGCGATCGTCTCGGTCCTCGTCGTGGCGCTGACCATGGCGATCAGCGTCGTCGCCGCCTTCGCCTTGGCGCGCATGCGGTTCTGGGGTTCGGCAACGCTGGCGACCGGCGTGTTCCTGACCTACCTGATCCCGGAAACCCTGCTGTTCATCCCGCTCTTCAAGATGTTCGCCTGGGTCAACGAGACCTTCGGCATCCAGCTGATGAATCATTGGTGGACGATGATCATCCTCTATCCGACCCTGACCGTGCCGTTTGCGACCTGGATCATGATCGGATACTTCGCCTCGATTCCCAAGGAGCTCGACGAGGCGGCCCTGATCGACGGTGCCACCTGGATGCAGACGCTCACCAAGATTTTCATCCCGGTGGCGCTGCCCGGCATCATCGCCGCCACGATCTTCACCTTCACCGTGTCGTGGGCCCAGTTTCTCTATCCCTTGGCCTTCACCACCTCGACCACCGAGCTGGTGCTGCCGGTCGGCATCGTCACCACCCTGATCAAGGGCGACGTGTTCAACTGGGGTCAGATCATGACCGGGGCGTTGCTCGGCGCGGCGCCGCCGCTCATTATCTACGCCTTCCTGATGGACTACTACATCGCGGGCCTGACTGCCGGCGCGACCAAGGGGTGATCGGACAATGGCTCAGGTAACGTTGCGCAAGGTCGTCAAGAGATATGACGAGGTGCTGGCGGTTCGCGGCATCGACCTCGACATCACCGACAAGGAGTTCATCGTCCTGGTCGGGCCCTCGGGGTGCGGCAAGAGCACCACCCTGCGCATGATTGCCGGCCTAGAGGAGATCTCGGACGGCGACATCGCGATCGGCGGCGACGTCGTGAACGACGTCCCGCCCAAGGACCGCGACATCGCCATGGTGTTCCAGAACTACGCGCTCTACCCGCACATGAACGTGTACGAGAACATGTCGTTCGGGTTGAAGCTCAAGCGCACGCCCAAGGACGAGATCGACCGGCGGGTCAAGCAGGCGGCGCAGATCCTCGACATCACCGAGCTGCTCGACCGCAAACCCAAGCAGCTGTCGGGCGGCCAGCGCCAGCGCGTCGCCATGGGCCGCGCCATCGTTCGCGACCCCAAGGTGTTCCTGTTCGACGAGCCGCTCTCCAACCTCGACGCCAAGCTGCGCGTGCAGATGCGCACCGAGATCAAGAAGGTGCACCAGAAGGTCCGCACCACGACGGTCTACGTGACCCACGACCAGGTCGAGGCGATGACACTCGCCGACCGCGTGGTGGTGATGAATGCCGGGCTGATCGAGCAGGTCGGCGCCCCCAACGATCTCTACCATTCGCCGGCCACCAAGTTCGTGGCGGGCTTCATCGGTTCGCCGGCGATGAACTTCCTGCCGTGCCATCTCGAACAGGCCGCTGGCGCGTTGCGGGTACGGCTGAGCGACACGCTCTCCTTCCCGGTGCCGTCGGAGCGGACGACGCGCTATTCGAGCCATGCCGGCAAGTCGAACCTCGTGCTCGGCCTGCGTCCGGAGCACATCACCGAGACGCGCCCGCATGTAGAGCCCAACCAGCACGATTTCGACATGGCGATCGACGTCGTCGAGCCGATGGGCATGGAGACCCTGGTCTACTTCACTGTGGCCGGCGCCGAGGTCTGCGGTCGCGTCAATCCCAACGCCGGCGCCGCCGACGGCAAGCCGATGAAGCTTCGCGCCGACCTCAGCAACATGCACCTGATCGATGACGGCACCGGCAAGGTGCTGTAACGACGGATATTCTATTCCTCCCCCGTAATCGGGGGCGCGGGCGGCATCAACGGCCGCAAGGTGAAGTTCATCTCCCTGCACGACGGCTACTCGCCCGCCGAGACGGTCGAGGTGGTGCCCTCGTCGAGCAGGAGAAGGTGCTGGCGCTGTTCCAGACGCTCGGCACGCCGACCAATTCGGCAATCCACAAGTACATGAACCAGCGGAAAGTGCCGATGCTCTACGTCGTGGCGGGCGCGTCGAAGTGGGCAAGCCCAAGGAGCTCCCGTGGACCATGGGCTTCCAGCCCGACTACCACACCGAGGCGGTGATCTACGCCAAGCACATCCTCGCCAATGTCAAGGATCCCAAGATCGCCGTGCTGATGCAGAACGACGATTACGGTCGCGACTCCTGATGCACGAGACGCTGAAGAACTGCGGCAATGCCCTCACACGGGCGAACGTGATGAAACAGACAGCCAACCACCAGAAGCTCCGGGTGCCGCTGCTGCTGCCGGGCATCCTGGTCAACGCCAGCGCGACCGACTTCTACCCCATGCAGGCGGTCCAGCTTCAGCGCGTCAAGGGCGAGACCTGGGAGCTGTTCGGCGACGTCCTGCATGCTGAAAGCACCTAGCCTTCGTTCATCTTTTTCCGGACCGCGGGCGTCGCGCCCGCGCAAGTTTCATGTGCGGGCGAGACGCCCCCGGGCCGGGAGAGAGCGAGCCGCATGCTCGCGAGTGTCTGGCTCCAGCCGCGAGGCATGCAAAAAC
>NZ_JBFWZI010000041.1:0-47236 GCF_050185545.1 Reyranella sp.
CTCGGCCTTGAAGTCAGGCGCGGTGGAGTTGATGCGAAGCGTCATGGTGAAACCCCCTCTTGGCTGTCTTTCGACGGAAGGAAAGTCGTCATTCCGGGCCCGTTGGTCAAGGCTTGGGAGGGATCCGGCTGATCAGCCCGATGCCGCCATCGACCTCCACTGTCGTGCCAACGAGAGTGGATCGGTCGGTTCGCCATTCTGTTCTCCCCCTCTGCGCCCGTGTTAAGCACTCGGCATGGCGGGGATCAATGCGGGAGCAGTTCATGGAACGCGTGCGGCCAGTCCTCAACCAGGTCAACGTCATCGGCGGCGACCTCGACGCCTCGCTCGCCTTCTATCGCCGACTCGGCGTCGAAATTCCGGAAGAGCGCGTATGGCGGACGGCAACGGGTGCTCATCACGTCACCGCTGCTGAAGGCGAGGACGAGAGGGCCGGTCTCGATCTCGACAGCACGACGTTTGCCCGGGTCTGGAACACGGGTTGGCGAGGCCGCACGGATCTCGCCGGCCGGGTCGTGATGGGCTTCAGTGTAGCCTCGCGTCAGGCTGTCGACGACATCTATCGCGACATGACTTCTGCCGGCTATCGCGGCCTGCAGCCACCGTACGACGCGTTCTGGGGCGCACGCTATGCCATCGTCGAGGATCCCGACGGGCTCGCGGTCGGGCTCATGAGCCCGATTTCGGCCGCGCACAGATCGCTGCCACCGCAGGTCTAGGAGCGGCATGGCCAAGACCCGTCTCGACGTTGCGCTGGTCGAGCGTGGCCTTGCCGAGACTCGCGCCGCCGCGCAGCGCCTGATCATGGCGGGCGTGGTCTTTTCCGGCGAAATGCGGCTCGACAAGGCGGGCCATGCCGTCGCAGCCGACGTGCCGCTCGAGGTGCGCGGCCAGCCGCATCCCTACGTCTCGCGCGGCGGTCTCAAGCTCGAGCGGGCGCTCGACCGCTTCGCCATCCCGGTTGCTGGCCGCATCGCCCTCGATGTCGGCGCCTCGACCGGCGGCTTCACCGACTGCCTGCTGCAGCGCGGCGCCGCCAGGGTCTATGCGATCGACGTCGGCACCAACCAACTCGCCTGGAAGCTCCGCATCGATCCACGCGTGGTGTCGATGGAGAAGACCAACATTCGCGACGTCACCCGGGCAGAGGTGCCGGAGCCCATCGACCTGATCGTCTGCGACGCGTCTTTCATCGGGCTGCGCACGGCCCTGCCAGCCGCGCTCGCCCTGGCGGCTCCGGGGGCGCACCTGGTAGCGCTGATCAAGCCGCAATTCGAGGTTGGCAGGGGCAGGGTGGGCAAGGGCGGCATCGTGCGCGAGCCCGAGTTGCACGCCGAGGTGTGCGCGACGATCGAGGCGTGGCTAGCCGTCCAACCCGGCTGGCGCGTGCTCGGCCTGACCGACAGTCCGATCGAAGGCGCCGACGGTAACAAGGAGTTCCTGATCGTGGGGGTGCGGGAGAGGGTGTGAGGGCGCCGTCCTTCTCCTCCCCAGCGTCTTCGCTGGGAAGGTGTCCGGGCATTCGCGGACGGAGGGGTCAAGAGTCTTCCGGACCGCGGGCGTCTCGCCCGCTCATGATTCATGCGGGTGAGACGCTCGCGGAGCCATGACCCCTCCGCCCCGTATGACGGGGCACCTCCCCAACTTCGTTGGGGAGGAGGATAAGAGCTACTTCACCGCAACGCTGACGCGGAACTTGTTGTTGTCGGCGAGGCGCGCAACTGTCGAGAAGTTGGCGGCCAGTACGGCGTCGTACGGCAGGCCGCGATTGGCGACCATGAAGAAGCGCCCGCCGGGTCGCAGCGCCCGGGCGGCGGCGGCGATGACGTCCTTGCCAAGACTAGGATCGGCGGCGCGGCCAGCATGGAACGGGGGATTGCAAACGACGACGTCGTAGATTGCGGGCGCTGCCTCGGTGGCGAGGTCGAGCCAGTGGAAGCTCGCGCGTGAATCGATGATGTTGGCGCGAGCCGCCTCTACCGCGCGGTGCTCGGCATCGATCAGGTCGAGCGCGGTGACGCCCGGCGCGCCTGCCACGATCTCGCGACCCAAATAGCCCCAACCGCAACCGAAGTCCGCGACATGGCCCGACAGATCGCCGGGCAGGTGATGCACGAGCAGGGCAGAGCCATCGTCGATGTGGTCCCAGCTGAAGATGCCGGGCTGGCTCATCCACGAGCCGTCTCCGACCGGGCGCAAGCGGCCCAGCTCTGACCAATACTGGGGCGGCCGGCGTTCGCCGCGCTTCAGCCAGAAGACGCGGCAATGGAATTTGGACAGCGACCCGGCCAGGCCGAAGATCTTGCCGACCTGCCTCTCCAGGCTTGCTGCGCCATCGTCGTTGGCGCCCGCGCAGGCCAGCGTGCCCCCCTCGCCGAGCAAGGCCCAGCCACGCGCGATATTGGCGAAGCTCTCCTCCTTGTGCTTGGTCAGGAGGATCTGACCAAGCGGATAGCCATTGCCCTCGAGGCGCGGCACGACCGACCAGCCGGCGCGCTTCAGCCGGAGATACTCCGGACGGAAGGACTGCTCGGCGTCGCAGTCGCGGAAGGGGGACGGCTCGGCGCGAAGGAAAAACGCACGCTCCGGGGCAAGCGCTCCCGACTCGAAGGCGTAGGCGAGGGCTTTGCCGGCCTGGCTCACGGAACCAGGACGGCGCGTCCCATGATGAGGCCCTTGCGCAGTTCCTGCAGTGTGGCATCGGCGTCGTCGAGCTTGCGCTTGATGATCGGCACCGGCGTCACCTTGCCGGCGGTCACCAGGTCCATCATCTCCTTCATCTCGGCCGGGCTGCCGGTCACCGAGCCGACAATCTGGCAGCCGGTGAAGGCGAACATCGGCAGCGGGATGGTGAAGGTGCCGCCGAACAGGCCGACGATGACCAACCGGCCGCCGCGGCCGAGGGCACGCAGGCCGAACTGCGCCGATGATTCTGCGCCGACGAAGTCGATCGCCGCGCCCACACCGGTGCCGCCGGTCAGGTCCATGACCTGCTTGCGAGCTTCCTTCTCGCGCGGATCGATGGCGGCGACGGCGCCGTTTTCCAGCGCGAGCTTGCGCTTGTTCTCGTCGATGTCGGCCACGATCGGCTCGCGCCCCAGCACCGACTTGGCGAAGCGCACACCCATCAGGCCGACGCCGCCGGCGCCGATCACCAGGATGGGCTTGCCGCCATCCTGGCCGACCGCCTTCTTGACCGCGCCGAACGCCGTGATGCCCGAGCAGGCATAGAGGCAGGCGAGCTCGACCGGAAGATTGCCGTAGGGGTAGAGATACTTGGCGTGCGGCACCAGGACGTGGTCGGCATAGCCGCCATCCTTGTTGACGCCGAGGGCGCGCGGTGTCGGGCAGAGATGCTCGATGGCGTTCTGGCAATACCAGCAGCTGCCGCAGCCGATCCACGGATAGACCACGGCATTGTCGCCGACCTTGGTCCCTTTGACGTCGGGACCGACGGCGACGACCTCGCCCACGATCTCGTGACCCATGGTGCGCGGCGGGTTCATCGTCTTCTGGGTCGAGATCTTGTTGCCGCCACCCATGTCGAAATAGCCTTCCCACAGGTGGACGTCGCTATGGCAGACGCCGGCGGCGGTGATGCGCACCAGCACCTCGGTGCCATGGGGAGCCGGATTGGCCTCCTCGACCTTCTCCAGCGGCTTGCCGAACTCGACGACCTTGTAGCTCTTCATGGGCGTGCTCCCGTAACTTCCAGCAGCGAGCATAGAGCATGCCGGACGAGCTTGTGCCACCGACTCATTTCATAGTGCATCGAGCGGCGCCTCGGATTGAGGGACACGCCCTGCGCGTTGAGCGTTAAACCGCCGCACCCTGGGGCCGTCCTTGCCGGGGTGAATGGCGACGACCTTTCTCCCGGTTCTCGTCGGAGGCGTTGCATGGCGGGACTTTCCCGTGCTGCGCTGCATCGACCTGATGCGCCCTGAGCGATGCTCGGACGGCGCAGAGCGCCTGCCGGGCGTCCTCATGAGATCGCTGTTCGGCCCGTTCTGAGGTCGACGGCCCTGCATCGCCGATGCCGGCCGACTGACGATGCGTGACGCCTCTGCGGCGTTACAGGCCGGTAACCGACCATCGGACAAGTGCTGACCTTCGAAAGTTTCCAAACTTTCGAAAATTCATTTACACACCGGTTTCGATATCCCAAGATCGCGTCGCGGGCGCACGGAAGAACGGCGCCGCGGTGGAGGGAACGATGCAAGATCGAACGGGTGTGTGGCACCAGACGAGTATGTGGCACCGGCGGCGCGTGTTGACGGGCCTGGCGGGAGCGGGTCTTGCGGCGACGCTGGCTGCCCCGGCGATCGCGCGTGCGGCGCCATCGGGCAAGCCGGTGCGGGTCGGCGGGACGCTGTCGCTGACGGGCTTCCTCGCGCAGACCGCGGTCATCCACAAGATCGCCGCGGAGATGATGGTCGAGGACATCAACGGCAGGAACGGCTTCCTCGGCCGGCCGGTCGAGTACGTCCTGCTCGACGACCAGTCCAAGCCCGACGTCGCGCGCAGCCTGTACGAGAAGCTGATCACCGTCGACAAGGTCGATCTGATCCAGGGCCCTTACGCGACGGCGCCCATCCTGGCGGCGATGGGAGTTGCCCAGCGCTACGGCAAGGTGATGATCCAGAGCAGCATGGGCATCCCCAAGCTGCAGACCTACGACATGGCGTTTCCGGCGACGCCGTTCGGACCCGAGCCGGACAAGACGTATCCCAACGTTCTGCTCGACATGATGGCGAGCATGCCGACGCCACCGAAGACCATCGTCGTGCTGACCTCGAAGTTCCCGTCGGCGCAGTTCATGGCGCAGGGCATGCGCGAGCAATCCGGGAAGCGCGGTGTCAAGGTCCTGCTCTATCTCGAATACGAGTCCGGGAACCGCGATTTCGGCGCCATCGCGGCGCGCGTCAAGGAAGCCAACGCCGACTTCCTGTGGGTCGGATCACTCGGCCTCGAGAGCAATCAGTTGCTGGAAGCGCTGCGCAAGCTCGACTATACGCCGAAGAATCACTTCCATCTCTATCCGGCGCCGGGTCCCCTGGCATTGTCTCCCGACGGCGACAAGGCGCTGTGCTCGACATTCCTCGAGCCGGACGAGCCTTTCATGAGCCGGCCGGGAATGAAGAAGTTCGCTGCCCAGTACACGGAGCGGGCGACGAAGGCCAACCTGCCGTACACGATCATCGATGCGCAGGCCTGCGGCATGATCTCTGAGTGGCAGATTCTCGAGGCCGGCGTGAACGGCGCCAAGAGCCTCGATGACAAGGCGATCGCTGCCTGGCTGAAGAAGAACCAGGTAGACACGATCTACGGCACCGTCCGGTTCGACGGGCCATTCAACCACGGCACCGCTCTGCAGCTGGTCAAACAGGTCCAGAACAAGGCCTGGAAGGTCGTCTGGCCCAAGGAGTTCGCGGCGCCCGGCGTAAAGCTGATCGCGTCCTGAAGGTGCAATGCCCAGCGCAACGCTTCTCGGCCAGGCCCTGATCTCCGGCGTGCTGGCCGGTGGCATGTACGGCCTGCTGGCGCTCGGCCTCAGCCTGAGCTGGGGCTTGTTGCGCCTGGTCAATCTCAGTCACTTCGCACTGGCTTTTCTCGCCGCGTACCTGACCTACGAGCTCGGCACGACCTATCACATCGCTCCGTGGTGGTCGGCGGCGCTGGTGGTGCCGGCGATGTTCGCCATCGGCTTGCTGCAGCATTGGCTGTTCGACAAATTCCGGGTGAACGAGCTCGCCTCACTGCTGATCACCTTCAGCTTCGCCATTATCCTCGAGGTGGCGATCCAGCTCTACTGGACGGCCGATTATCGCCGCTTCGAGACGCACTACTCGACGCTGTCGATCAAAGCCGGGCCGTTCTACATACCTGTGCTCGAGCTGGTTCTGTGCATGGTGGCGGGCGTGCTCGCCTGGGGCACCTGGCTGTGGCTGCGCAAGACCTACGTCGGCAAGGCGTTGCGTGCCGCGGCCGAGGACGCCGATATCGCCGCCGCCTACGGCGTCGACCACAAGAAGCTCGCCTACCTGCTGTCGGGCCTCGGTGCTGCCTACGCCGGCATCGCCGGCACGTTTATCGCCCTCATCGCCACCCTGGCGCCGGCCCAGATCTGGGCCTGGCTCGGTGTCGTGTTCGCAGTGGTGATCATTGGCCGGCTCGGCAATCCGCTGGGCGCCCTGCTCGCCGGCATGCTGATCGGGGCCAGCGAGTCCCTCGCCATGGCGGTGTTCAGCCCGGCCTGGGCGCCGGTCGTGTCGTTCTCGGTGTTGATCGCCATCCTGCTGTGGAACCCCGAATGGCTGTGAGCGCCGCTCAGAGCCTGCCGCGGCTGGCGGCCGCATTCGCCGTCGTGCTGTTCGCGCTGCTGCCGGCAGCCGGACTGCCGGCATTCTACGATTCCTTCCTCTACCTGGTGTTCTTCTGGATCTCGCTGGCGACGAGCTGGGCACTGTTGAGCGGCTTCGCCGGTTACTTCAGCCTCGGCCATGCGGCGTTCTTCGGGGTTGGGACCTACACGACAGCGACCCTCACCACCCAGTTCAGTGTACCGTTCCTGATCACCGTGCCGATCGCGGCAGCGATGGCGGCGCTGCTGGGCGTCGGCATCGGTGCGGTTGTCTTCCGGTTGCGGCGGCTGCGTGGCGAGCTGTTCGCCCTGCTGACGCTCGCCGTCACCTTCGTGGTTGCCACCATCATCCTCAACACGCCGATTGACGGTGGCGCCGGCGTGTTCATGAGCGCCGTGCCGCTGCCGCACATCCTGCCGACGGCGACCGGCACGATCTACATGCTGGGCTTCATCATGTGCGTGCTGACGCTCGGCATCACCTGGTGGGTCGTCCATTCACGCCTCGGCATGGGCCTGTTCGCCATCCACGACGACGAGGACGTCGCCGAGGCCAAAGGCGTGCCAACCTTCCGTTACAAGCTTGCCGCGTTCGCCCTGTCCGCCGGCATTGCCGGCGCGGTGGGCGGCATCCATGCCATGTATGTCGGATTTCTGACCGTGGCCGGGACGTTCGAGCTCACCGTGCCGCTCTATGTCGTGCTGATGAGCGTGCTGGGCGGCGCGCGGCACTGGCTCGGGCCTGCGGTCGGCGCAACTGCCATCACGACTCTGCTCTATGCCTTCATCAGCGGCGGCGAGGCGATGGTCGGCCGCGCCATCGTCGGCCTGATCCTGATCGTCGCCATCCTGTGGCTGCCCGAAGGCGTCCTGCCGGCGATCCAGCAGTGGCTGAAGCGCCGGCGTCGGCCGGCGGGGCAGGAGGCGCGGGCCGAGATCGTTCCGGTCGTGCCGGCGGTGACGCAGCCCATCAAGGAACGCCCGTTGCTCGAGGCGCGCGGCGTCACCAAGCGCTTCGGCGGCCTGCAGGCGCTGGGTGGCGTCGACCTCGACGTGCGCGAAGGCGAGATCATGGGGCTGGTCGGCCCGAACGGCTCGGGCAAGACCACCCTGATCAACGCCATCTCTGGCTTCTATCCCTTGACCAGCGGCAGCATCCGGGTCGATGGTTTGGAGATCGGCCAGACGCCGGCGCACGAGATCGCCCGGCGCGGCGTGGCGCGCACCTACCAGATCCCGCGCCCGTTCGCCAACATGAGCGTGCTCGACAATGTCGCGCTGTGCGCGACCTTCGGTGGGCCGAGTCGGACCCGAGCAGAGATCCGTGACGAGGCCATGCACTGGATCGCTTTCACCGGCCTCGACGGCAAGGAGGAAGTGGTGCCGGCGGGGCTGAACCTGCACGAGCGCAAGTTTCTCGAGCTGGCGCGGGCCCTCGCGGCACGCCCCAAGCTGCTGCTGCTCGACGAGGTACTGTCCGGCCTCAATCCGGCGGAGATCGACAATGCGATCCGGTTGGTGCGCGCCATCCGGGCGCAGGGCGCGACCATCGTGTTCGTCGAGCACCTGATGCGGGCCGTGGTCGAGCTTTCCGATCGGGTCGCCGTGCTGAACGAGGGCAAGCTGTTCGCTTTGGGCGCGCCGCGCGAGGTGATGCGCGATCCGCGCGTCGTCAGCATTTATCTCGGCAAGGCCTATGCTGCTTGAAGCGCGCAACCTCCATGTCGGCTACGGCGACGCGCCGGCGATCTGGGACGTCTCGCTCGACGTCGATGCGGGGGAGATCGTGTCGGTGATCGGGCCCAATGGCGCCGGCAAGACGACGCTGATCAACGCTATGGCAGGCCTGCTGCGCTGCCGAAAGGGCTCGCTGAGCTTCGATGGCGCCGACATGACCCGCGTGCGTGCCCACGACTATTGCGGCCACGGCATCGCCCTGGTGCCGGAAGGGCGGCGGTTGTTCGCCAAGATGTCGGTCGAGGAAAACCTCGAGCTCGGCTGCTACCTGCCGGGGGCACGCAGCCATCGTGCCCAATCAATCGAGCGGGTGTTCACGCTGTTTCCCATTCTGCGCGACAAGCGGCAGCAGCCGGCGGGTGAGCTGTCGGGCGGCCAGCAGCAGATGGTGGCGATCGGCCGGGCCCTGATGGCGCGGCCGCGCATCGTGCTGTTCGACGAGCCCTCGCTCGGCTTGGCGCCGACCATCGTCGACGACATGTTCGACATCATCGGGCGCGTGCGCGCCGAGGGGGCCGCCGTCCTGCTTGTCGAGCAGAACGTGCTGAAGGCGCTCGAGGTCGCCGACCGCGCCTACGTGCTGGAGCAGGGCAGGATCGTTACCAGCGGCCTGCCCGACGAGCTGCTGAAGCAGCCGCATATTCGCGAAGCCTATCTCGGCGTGTGAGGACACGATCATGGCCAAGATCCTGAAGATGCCCCTCGATACCAGCGACCGGATCGCGACCACGACAGCACCGCAGGATGTGCTGGCCGAGGACGCCGCGACGTTCGACGTGCTGCGCCGCATGCGCGAGGACATCCTGTGCTGCGTCCTGAAACCCAATCAGCGTCTGCGCTTCGGCGAGCTGCGCCAACGCTACGATACGTCAGTGGGCACGTTGCGCGAGGCCCTGTCGCACCTCGTATCCGAGGGGCTGGCGCGCACCGAGGCGGGTCGAGGCTTCAGCGTGGCGCCGATCTCGCTCGCCGACTTCCTCGATCTCTCGGAGCTGCGCGTCTATCTCGAGACACGCACCCTGGCCGACGCCATTCGCCATGGCACCGACGCCTGGGAAGCCGAAATCGTCAGCGCTTATTTCCTGATGTCCAAGCTCAAGGCGCCACGGATCGACGATCCGGTGGCCGCCAAGCGCGAATGGGGCAAGCGGCACAAGCGCTTCCATGATGCGCTGGTGGCGACCTGCACCTCGCCGTGGTCGCTGCATTTCCGCAGCGAGCTGTTCGCCCAGGCGCAGCGTTATCACTGGCTGAAGGTCATCCACGCGCGCTCGAAGCGTCCGGACGAGCATCTCGAGCTGCGCGACGCCGCGCTGGCGCGCGACGTCGATCTGGCCTGCCGGCTGATCGAGAAGCACATCCGTACCACGGTCGAGCAGGTTGCCTCCGAGGTGCCGGGATTGACGATGGACGCCGGGCGCGGCGGCAGACGACGAAGGGGTTAGAAGAGCCATGACCCCTCCGCCCCGTAAGACGGGGCACCTCCCCAGCGAAGCTGGGGAGGAGGAAGAACAGCAAGGAAGGAAGTGATGGACACTATCCAAAAGACAGAATCCGGCACCGCGATCTACGACATCGGCGGCTTGCGCTATCCGCAGCCCTTCAAAATCCGGCGGCTCGGCCACTTCGGCTTCAACATCGCCGACCTTGATGCGGGGATCGATTTCTATGCCGGCCTGCTCGGTTTTCGCATCACCGATACGCGCGACCTGAAGAAGATTCCCGGACGTGAGGAGATGGCCAAGCGGCTCGAGGACGGCCGCATCGTCTTCATGAGCCACAACTCCGACCATCACGCCTTCCTGCTGGCGCACAAGTCGCTCGGCGCGATCTTCGGCGACGACGCCGTGTCCAAGGACATCACCGTGAATCAGATCACCTGGCAGGTCGGCACCATGGAGGAGGTGTTCGCCGCGGCCGATTACTTTCGCGAGAAGGACGTCGGGATCCGCCGCGTCGGCCGCGACATGCCGGGCAGCAACTGGCACACCTACATTCGCGATCCGGATGGCCACACGGTCGAACTCTACTACGGCATGGAGCAGATCGGCTGGGACGGCCGCAGCAAGCCCGAGGCGCTCTACTATCGCGCCTTCCGCGAACGGCCGGACCTGCCGCAGATCTCGGAAGAGCAGGAGGTCCGCGAGGCGATCGCCAAGGGGATCGACATCGGCGCCGGGAATGTCGTCCGCGATCGTGGTGACGGCGACTTCATTGTCGCCGGCGTGCGCCTGAAGCGGCCGTTCAAGATCGTCAATATCGGGCCGATGAGCCTGTTCGTCTCGGACATTGCCGCTTCCGAGGAATTCTATACCCGGACGATGGGATTCGTGCGCACCGAGGCCGTCACGTGGCGCGGCCATCGCTGCGTCTTTCTGCACAACGGCGGGGAACATCACAGTCTGTCGCTCTTCCCCAAGGCCTTGCGGTCGGAGCTCGGGCTCAATCCGAACACGTCGGTTGCCTCCATGGGCATGCAGGTCGGCAGCTACCGCCAGCTTGTGGATGGGGTGGCGTTTCTCAAGGCGAAGGGTGCACAGTTCACCGACGCGATCCCGGCCGAGCTCTATCCTGGTGTCGACTACGCCGCGCATGTCATCGATCCTGCCGGGCACTGCCTGATGCTGTACTACTACATGGAGCGGGTCGGCTGGGACGGCCGGCCGCGTCCGGCGAGCGAGCGCCGCAAGGTCGGCAAGGACTGGCCGGAAAGCCTCGAGCCGATGTCGGACACTTATGCCGACCCGACCTTCATGGGCCCGTTGGGGTGAACTCATGGCTGGGAGCGCGCCACTCCTGTGGCGCTCATGGGATATGTGATCAACAAGAAGAGCGCCACAGGAGTGGCGCCCTCCCGGTGAAGTCATTTACGTGAGAGCAAGAAAGTCATGAGCAAGTACGGTATCGGTCAGCCGGTTCTGCGTTTCGAGGATCCGCGGCTGTTGCGCGGGCAGGGCCGATTCATCAACGACGTCAACGTCTACGGCCAGGCGCATGCAGTGTTCGTGCGCTCGCCGCACGCCCACGCCAACATCCGCTCGATCGATATCGAGGAAGCAAGGAATGCCCCCGGCGTGGTCGCCGTGTTCACCGGCCACGACGTCGCGGCCGACGGGCTCGGCATGCCCAAGGCCAACATGCCGCGTAAGCGGCCCGACGGGAAACCGATGTATGCGCCGCAGCGGCCGCCGTTGGTCACCGACCGGGTACGCTATGTCGGCGATCCGGTGGTCATGGTGATCGCCGACACCCTGGCGCAGGCCAAGGATGCCGCCGACCTGGTGAATGTCGACTACGATCCGCTGCCGTCGGTGACGCTGACCGAGGACACGGTGAAGCCCGGCGCGCCGGCGGTGTGGGACGACTGCCCCGACAACATCTCCAACAATGTCGAGCGCGGCAACAAGGCGGCGACCGACGAGGCCATCAGGTCGGCCGCCAGGGTGATCAAGCGGCGCTATGTCATCACCCGCGTGCATGCCCAGTACATGGAGCCGCGCGGAACGCTTGGCACCTACGATCCGGGCGAGGATCGCATGACCCTGTATGCCGACGTGCAATATCCCCATCGCGTGCGCAACATGCTGGCGCAGAACGTTTTCAAGGTGCCCGAGAGCAAGATGCGGGTGATATCGGGCGATGTCGGCGGCGGCTTCGGCACCAAGGGCTGGCAGTACATCGAGCACCGGCTGACGCTGTGGGCGGCGCGCAAGCTGCTGCGGCCCGTGAAGTGGACCTGCGAGCGCAGCGAAGCGGTGATGGCCGACGAGCACGGCCGCGACAATGTCGGCGAGATCGAGCTGGCGCTCGACAAGGACAACAAGTTCGTCGCGCTGCGCCTCAATATGCTGGCCAACATCGGAGCCTATGTCGGGTCGGACCGCAACCTGCTGTCGCCGTTCGGCATGATCGGCACGGTGCTGGGCGTCTACCTGATCCCCAAGGCCTACATCAACGTGGTCGGCGTGCTCTCCAACACCAACCCGACCGCGCCCTACCGCGGCGCCGGGCGGCCGGAGGCGATCTACCTGATCGAGCGGCTTATCGACGATGCGGCGCGCGAACTGGGAATCGATCGTGTCGAGCTGCGGCGCAAGAACATGCTGCCCGAGTCGGCGCTGCCGTATCAAAGCCCGGTCGGGCCGTACTACGATTGCGGCGAGTTCGAGAAGAACATGGACATGGCGCTGAAGCTTGGCGACGTGGCGGGCTATGCCGCGCGCGCCGAGGAGTCGAGGAAGCGCGGCAAGCTGCGCGGGCTGGGCATCGTCAACGCCATCGAGCAGGCGGCCGGAACGGCGCAGCCGGAATATGCCGAGATTCGCTTCAATCCGAGCGGCACTGCCGCGCTGCTGATGGGTACCAAGGCCCAGGGGCAGGGCCACGAGACCATGTTCAAGCAGATCCTGAACGAGCGGCTGGGTATCGATCCGGCCGACGTGCAGTTCATCGACGGTGACACCGACCGGGTGGCCTTCGGCATGGGCACCAACGGCTCGCGCTCGACGGTGCTGGGCGGCTCGGCGCTGTTCCTGGCGGCCGGCAAGGTGATCGAGAAGGGCAAGAAGCTCGCCGGCCATCTGCTCGAGGCCGGCGAGCAGGACATCGAGTTCGCCGACGGTGTGTTCAAGGTCGCCGGCACCGACAGGTCAGTGACCCTGAAGCAGGTGGCGATGGCCGCCTTCAACCCGACGCGCTGGCCGAAAGGCGGCTTCGAGGGCGGGCTGTACGAGAACGCCACCTATCTCGGCCAGAGGGACACCTACCCCAACGGCTGCCACATCTGCGAGGTCGAGATCGATCCAGATACAGGAGCGGTTCATCTCGACCGCTACTGCGTGGTCGACGACGTCGGCACGGTAATGAACCCGATCGGGCTCAAGGGCCAGATCCATGGTGGTGTCGCGCAGGGCGTCGGCCAGATCCTGAGTGAGCAGGTGGTGTGGGACCGCGAGAGCGGTCAGCTGCTCACCGCGAGCTTCCTCGACTACGCCATGCCGCGCGCCGACACGATGTGCAGCATGGAGATCAAGAGCAATCCGGTGCCGACCAAGTTCAACCCGCTTGGCGCCAAGGGCGCCGGCGAGGCAGGCACGGTCGGGGCCATGCCGGTGGTGATGAACGCCGTCATGGACGCCCTGGCGCCGCTCGGCGTCAAGGACGTCGCCATGCCGGCCACGGCGCACAACGTGTGGCGCGCCATCGAGCAAGCGAGGGGCAACTAGGGCGCGTCGCTGTCTTGCGGATCGCGGGCGTCTCGCCCGCTCATGAATCATGAGTGGGCGAGACGCCCGTGGTCCGGAAGAGCAATTGCTTTGAAAGGGGGATGAACGAATGAGTGTTCTGGAAGGACCGCGGCGGGAAGTCCGGCGCGTCATGAAGAATGGCAGCGAGTACTGGGTCGAATTTAAGGATGGAAAGATCCATTTTGCAGACGGCCGCACGGCCGACGAGAAGGATGTCGTCCATCTGCCGCCATGCACGCCGACCAAGATCATCTGCGTGCACGTGAACTACATCTCGCGCTTCTTCGAGTTCAACAACACGCGGGTGCCGCCCAAGACGCCGACCTACTTCCAGAAGCCCTTGACCGCACTCAACGCGCACCACGGCGAGCTGGTGCGGCCCCAAGGCTACAAGTACGTCAACTACGAGGGCGAGATGGCGGTGGTCTTCGGCCGAGTCACCAAGAACGTGACCGCCGAGGAGGCGTGGGACTGCATCGCCGGCTTCGCCCCGGCCAACGATTTCGGCTGCCACGATTTCCGCGACACCGATGCCGGGTCCATGCTGCGGGTCAAGGGGATGGATGGCTTCTGTCCGATCGGACCCGGCCTGGTGTCGGGAGTCGACGTTCGCCAGTCGACCCTGCGCAGCTACAAGAACGGCAACATGGTGCAGGAAGGCGCCATCAGTGAGCAGATCTTCGACTGCGGCTACCTGATCGCCGACCTCGCCCGCCACATGACCTTCCTACCGGGCGATATTCTTCTGACGGGCACGCCGGCCAATTCGCGGCCGCTCGAGGTCGGCGACACGATCGACATCGAGGTAAGTGGCGTCGGCCGGCTGTCCAACAAGGTCGTCGAGGCGCCGGCGCCGCGCGCCAAGACGGGCTTCCCCGCGAGCCCCGACAGCGAGGGCGTCCGCCGCGTTGCTCTGGGCAACGACGAGCGCCTGCCGGACAAGTTCAAGTAGTCATCCTCCCCAGCTCTGCTGGGGAGGTGCCCCGTCATATGGGGCGGAGGGGTCATGAATCATTTCATGCGGACCGCGGGCGTCTCGCCCGCTCATGATCTTGAGCGGGCCAGACGCCCACGGTCCGGCCATGACCCCTCCGCCCCTTCGGGCCACCTCCCCAGCGAAGCTGGGGAGGAATATGAGCTACGGGCTCGCATGCCCCATGAACCGCTCCGGTGGACGGTCGCCCCATTGCGACTGGAAGCCTTCCTCGGCGCTGATCAGGTTGCCGCCGTTGGCCGCGTTCAGGCGGTCGGTGTCGGCCCAGCGTTCGTGCACGCGGCCCCACGGGTCGGACCAGTAGTCGTAGACCTGGCTGCCCAGCAGATGGCGGCCGATGCCCCACATGTGGTCATACTTGCCGAGCCGCTTGATGTACTCGTGGTCCTGGAAGACCGCGTCGATGTCCTGCGCCTCGTAGGAGACGTGGTTGAGACCGGTCTTCTGGTTGTGCACGCAGAACAGCACGTGGTGGTCGACATAGTCGTCGCCGCGGTCGAGGCGGCTGAATGCGCCGATGACGTTCTCCTTGTCGCCGGCATAGACGTCGTCGGAGCGCACGAACCCCAGCGTCTCGCGGAACCACGCCGTGGTCTCCTTGACCTTGGGCGTCGACAGAACGCCGTGGCCGATGCGCTGGATCGTGGTCGGCGACTTGGTGAGGCGCAGCACATGGCCGGCGCGGCGATGGGGCTCGCTCCCGGAGTTGACCAGGTCGCGCTCGACCTTGATCGGCGCGACCGATTGCATGCCGGCGATGACCTCGACCTGGTAGCCATTCGGCTCGGTGAGCCGCACGCGCTTGCCGCCACCCGGCTCGTTGATGGTCTCGATGCCCGAGGCGCCCGGCAGCTTGGCGAGCCGCTTGAGGTCGTCCTCGTCGGGCGTATGGTAGGCGAAGCCGATGAACTTGGTGCCGCCCTTGTGGGCGACATGCAGGTGATGGTGCGAATCGGCGCCCCGCATGTAGAGCGCATCAGGCGTGCGCTCGGCGCGGACCATGCCGAAATGGGTGAGGAATTCCTCCATCGCATCGAGATCCGGGGCCTCCATGCGCGGGAAGGCGAAGTCTGCGACCTTGATGACGGTCATGATTTCCTCCGACAATTTGCCGGGAAAGCTAGCCCTTCGCTCGCACCTTGAAAAGGATGGTTACCATGTCGAACCCACCACAGAGTCCCCGTGATCGCCTCCGCGCCTTCGCCCCCAAGCTGATCGATCTCACCGACAACGTCCTGTTCGGCGATGTCTGGGAGCGGCCCGGGCTCTCCAAGCGGGATCGCAGCCTGATCACGTGCGCCGCCCTGGTGGCGCTCGGCCGCACCGAGCAGCAGACCGGGCATTTCACCCGCGCGATCAACAATGGCGTGAAGAAGGAGGAGCTGATCGAGCTGATCACCCATCTCGCATTCTATTCCGGTTGGCCGACCGCTATGTCGGCCGCCAACGTGGCCAAGAAGGTATTTGACGAGGGAGAGAAGAAGTGAAGCTTTGCTATTTCAACGATTACCGCCTGGGCGTCATCATCGGCGACGGCGTCGTCGACGTGACCAACGCGGTGAAGGACATCCCGCATCTCGATGCGCGCGACCTGATCATCGGCCTGATCGCCAGGTGGGATGCCTACAAGGACAAGGTCGCGAAGGCCGCGCAGGACGGCACCAGCGTGCCGCTGAAGGGTGTCAGGCTGCGCCCGCCGGTGCCGCGGCCCGGCAACATCGTCTGCATGGCGGTGAACTACATGGAGAACGGCACGCTGAAGGAGAAGCCGCAGATCAACGCCTTCCACAAGGCGGCGACCGCGGTGATCGGCGACGGCGACACCATGGTGCTGCCCGACGTGCCGGCCTCGATCTTCGAGGGCGAGGCCGAGCTTGCGCTAATCATCGGCAAGCCGGCGACGCGGGTGTCCCAGGCGGAGGCGATGAAGCACATTTTCGGCTACACATGCTTCATCGACGGCTCGGCGCGCGGCCTGCCGCCGCCCGGCAACGTGTTCTTCCAGATGAAGTCGCGCGACACCTTCGCGCCAATCGGTCCGTGCATCGTCACCGCCGACGAGATCGCCGATCCGCAGAATCTCGACATCACGCTCACCAACAACGGCGTGGTCATGCAGAAGTTCAACACCTCGGACATGGCCCACAACATTCCGCGCTGCATCGAATGGGTGAGCTCGATCCATACGCTACAGCCCGGCGACATCATCGCCACCGGCACCAATCACCGCGGCCTCAACTCCTTCATGGACGGCGACAAGATCGAGCTGACCGTCGAGAAGGTGGGCACGCTGCGCTTCAACGTGAAGGACGAGCTCAAGCGCACCTGGGCCCGCACCACCCGCCTGCAGCACAAGGAGAAGGGCGCCGAGGGCGCCCACACGCCGCAGCTCACGGGGAAGTACGCGAAGTGAGTGTCATGCGCCTCCCCAGCTTTCGCTGGGGAGGTGTCCGCGTCATCGCGGACGGAGGGGTTATGTGCTGGGAGCGCGCCACTCCGGTGGCGCTCATGGAATGTGCAATCATCACGACGAGCGCCATCGAAGTGGTGCGCGCTCAGCAAAGGCGCGAAGTCGAAGGGAAAGTCAGCGCTTATGAGCGCGCCACTCCAATGACGCTCATGGGATGCCTGATGGGCAAGAAGAGCGCCACAGGAGTGGCGCGCTCCCAGCGAAGAGTCTACCGCGCGTCGAGCTTGTCCTGGATGCTCTGCATCCAGGCTTCGCGCGTCATGAAGCGGGGGCGGCCGCGGCACATGGCTTCTGTCGTGGCCAGGATCTGGTCATTGGTTTGATCGAGATCGAGCGGCTCGCCGCAAGGCTGCGGGGTGTAGAACGGCGTGTCGGTGTAGAGCTCGACCGGGTTGCCTTCCGGGTCCTTGAAGTAGAGCGCCCAGGCGTTTCCGTGGTCGGTCACGCGATGCTCGGTGATGCCCTCGGCGATCAGCGCTTGGCGATAGCCCTTCAGCGTGTCGAGCGAATCGAGCCGAAAGGAGATCTGGTTCACCGGGTTGTAGGTCACGTCGGCCGGGCGGCCGTCGAACAGCACGAACTGGTGATGGCATTCGGGATTCTGCGTCATGAAGAAGACGCGCGCGCCGGAGCGGCCGACGCCGGAGTCGCTTACCACGAACCCCATGACGCGGGTGTAGAAGTCGACCATGCGGTCGAGATCGACGGCATGAATGCCGAAATGGGTGAGCTGGGCGGACAGGGTCATGGCCGCATTGTTCTGCCGCTGCAGCGGGCAGGCAACGGAAAAAGGGGCATCGTCTCAGTTTGAGATTTCCGCCCCCTTCCTTGTCAAATCGGAACCGTCCCCGCCGGGGCGAAGACGAGCATCTCGGCGGTCTTGAGGCCCGTGAGCACACTTTCCTGGGTCGATGTCACGGCGTCGACCAGAGCTCTCGCCGACGTCAGATCGACGATGCTCGTGTCGATCAGCAACTGATGCTCGACAGAGTGCAGGCTCACGAGGACCTTGCTGAGCAACGTCGTGACATCCTGGTAGCCACCGCCGTCCCGCGCGCCGCTGATGATGTCGGCGACCACCGCGCCCGGCGCTTGATTCGCCGCCGTTGCCTGCTTCACCTGGTTCACCCAGTAGGCCTTGCCGGCGGCATCTGCGGTTCGCTCGAACAGGTTAGTGTAGATCGAATCGACGAAGTCGCCTATCTGCGCGTCCGTCGCTCCACTCGGATTCGCGAGGAACGGCGAGCCCGCCTTGGCCTCGGCGCTGCCACCGATGGCGCCGGCGACACCGCGGATTGCCGCCCCGCTGTAGATCTGCTGGTCCCAGTACATGAAGCCGTCGAAATCGGCGGCGCGGGCGAGCAGGCCAAGGTAGACGCCGGCCACCTGCTCCTCGGCCGCGAGGATCAGTCCGCCGTTCACCGGGGCAACGCGCAAGAGGACCTCAGTTTCGGCGATTGCGCCGGCGCTGTCCGAGGCGAGATAGGTGAAGCTGTCGAAACCCTGGTAGCCGCCGGTCGGCGTGTAGGTGAACGTTTCCATCGGACGCCAGGTTCAGCGTGCCGTGAAGCGGCCCGTTGACCAGGGACGCCGTCAGCGACGAGCCGCCATCGTCGGACAGCACGCCCGCCGCGGCTCCTACCGTCAGCGCCTGGCCCTGCTTCACGACGTAGGCGTCGGCCTGCACGAAGCGTTCGACGAAATTGGAAGAAGCCTGAAAAACGATCGGGGCCAATGTGAGAACGCCGCCGGCGCCGATCGCGTAGAGCCCATCGGCAAACGAGGCAAACTCGACGCCGGTCAGTGTATCCGTGCCGTCCGGAGTGTCCGCCCTCGTATCCGAGATGATCGTGGCAGCGCCCACCGCGGAGACCGTGTAGTCGGAGCGTTCGCCGCTGAAGATCGCCGTATCGCTGCCGTCGCCGCCGTTGAGCGCATCGTGGCCGTGAGCACCAACGAACGTGTCGTCACCGCCCAGGCCATTGAGATTATCGTCGCCGGCAAGACCGCTGAGATGCTCGGCGCTCGCGGCGCCATTGACGACGTCGTGGGCATTGGTCCCCGGCTTCGCCGGTAACTGCTCGACCTTCACGTGGGAAACGTTGAAGGTGTAAGTGACATTGTTGCTCTGGTTGAAGACCGGCACGAAGCCTGCGCTTCCGACGGTGGGGCCGGTCGGGTCACCGTCGTTGACTCCCCATGGGTTCGGCTGGGGCGGCCCTCCCGGCACGCCCCAAAGATTCATGTGGAATCGCATCTCGGAGCGGGGAATCAAATCCGCTTCGGACACCGTCCGTATCAGCTTGCCGTCGAGGAACCACAGGATGGAGTCGTGGTACCACTCGATTCGATAGTTGTGGTAGGACTCGAAGAAGCCAGCCGGCAACGTGCTGGGTGTGTCTTGCGCCGTGGGCAAGGATTGCGGGCGGTCAACGTGGCTATTGCCGTTGATGATAATCGAGGGGGCATCCTTCGAGAAGACATTGGTCGAGATCCGGCCGAGCTCGGTGGTCAGGATTTCGAAGTCGAGCTCGTCATGCTTTTCACCCTCCCCCGGCGGCGTGGCCTGGTAGAGAAAGAAGCCCGTGATCATGCCGCCTTGCTTCGACGGGAACTTGAAAGTCCCCTCGAAGGCAATGCCATTCTGCTCAGTGGCTAGCCATGCGCCAAAATTCGGCTTACTGCCGTCGCTCGACTTCGTGACCGCTTCCGATCCGATGAACACATTGAAGTTCTTTGGGGTGTTGTCCGGCCCGCCGCCGACCTTTCCCGCCGTGTTGTTCGCGCCCCAGGTGTCCAGCACGATCTGCGCCGCGCCGTCGTTCTGGGTGACCATCGCCTGCCGGAACCAGGTCTGACCGATGAAGGCTGAGCCGTTGATGTTCTGGTTGTAGTCCCAGTTGCTCGGGTTGAGCGTCCCGGTGCCTGTAAAGCTGTCCTGGAACAGAACGGTACCCGGGGTAGGAGACGTGGTCATTGCACAGCCCTTCTGCGATTGCCTTTCTCCAGACTAGAGCAACCGTTGGTTAAGTGGAAGCGCTTTCGGTTCCATCAAATCCAAAATGGGGACGCCGGTCGATCACAATGCATTGGTTGGAGGGGTGAAGAAGCGGCGCGCCGTTTCTCCTGAGCCACTAACGAAAAAGGGCGCCGCGTGCGGCGGCGCCCTTCTCCCAGCCGGAGTTGCTTGGAGCGTACGAGATACGTCGATCTCACCGGGCCTTTCCGGCCGGCTGATTACAGCCGGCCGGAAAGTGCTTTAGTGCGTCAGGGCCGGCTGACCGGCGGTGACGGGGATCGCGCGGGGCTTCTTCTCCTCCGGGATCTCACGCTGCAGCTCGATCGTCAGCAGGCCGTTGGCGAGCTTCGCACCGATGACTTTCACGTGGTCGGCGAGCTGGAAGCGGCGCTCGAAGTTGCGCCCGGCGATGCCGCGATAGAGGTACTGCTTGTCCTCGGGGGCGTTCGCCGTCTGGCCGGTGACCAGGAGCTCGTTCTCCTTCTGGGTCACGTTGAGCTCGGCCTCGGCGAAGCCGGCCACGGCCATCACGATCCTGTAGGCGTTGTCGCCAGCCTTTTCGATATTGTACGGCGGATAGCCGTTGGAGCCGTTTTGGCTCGCCACCGAATCGAGCAGATCGAAGACCCGGTCGAAGCCAACGGTGGCACGATAGAACGGGGAATAGTCGAACGTACGCATTGATCATCCTCCAATGAGCGATGGTTTTGACGTCGCCCGCCCCAGGATGGGCACGGGTGACAGCAGGCTATTTGGGGTGGGCAGCCGGATCGTCAAGGGGGCGGGAAAACCGTCGGGAGAGGAAAATTTCCTTCCCTCGGGGTCGCGCAGCAAGAAATGCCCCGGCGCGGAAAACCTTCGGAAATTCAAGTCATGGCGAATGTGTCAAACATCGCCAGATCGAGAAGGCCAGATCGAAGAGGATCAGGGACAGGCCCCATGTCGCAACTCCTGGAACGCTACGCCGTCACGCGGCCCTGGCTTCTCGCCCTCAGCCAGGCGGCGGCAATGCTCGGTTTCAACATCCTGCTGCGCGCTGCCGTGTCGTGAGACATCTTCCGCTGTTCTTCGATCTCGACGCTCGCCGCGTCGTCGTGGTGGGGCAGGGCCCGGCCGCCGACCGCCGCGCCGCGCTGGCGCGTTCCGCCGGAGCCGAGGTCGAGCGCCTCGACGCGGCGCTCGACGATGTCGAGGCGTATCGGGGTGCAGCGGCCACCTTCATTGCAACCGGCGATGCCGAGGCCGATGCGATGGCGGCGCGCGCCGCCCGCGCGGCCGCCGTGCCGGTGAACGTCGCCGACCGTCCGGCGCTCAGCGATTTCATCATGCCGGCGATCGTCGACCGCGACGAGGTCGTGGTCGCGATCTCGACCGGCGGCGCCGCGCCCGTCCTGGCGACCGTGCTGCGCCAGCGCATCGAGGCGATCCTGCCCGAGCGGCTGGGCGCGCTGGCCCGTCTCTCCCGGTCGTTCCGTGCCCAGGTCGGTGCCCTGATCGCCGAGCCGACGCGCCGCCGTGCCTTGTGGCGCCGGCTGGTCGACGGACCGGCGGCGCGCCTGGTGCTGGCCGGTGACGACGCCGGCGCCCGTCGCGTCGTGCTGGGAGAGCTCGCCGCCGCGCGCCGTCATGCGACGACGACGGGCATCGCCCATATCGTCGGTGCCGGCCCGGGCGATCCTGATCTTCTCACCCTGCGCGCCGCCCAGCTCCTGCAGGAGGCCGACGCCATCCTGCACGACGACCTGGTGCCGCCGGCCATCCTGGCGCGGGCGCGGCGCGACGCCGAGTTCATCGCCGTCGGCAAGCGCAAGGGCCGCATGCGCTGGACCCAGGCCGAGATCGACGCCGAGCTGGTGCGTCGCGTGCGCGCCGGCCAGACGGTCGTCCGTTTGAAGGCCGGCGACCCGTTGGTGTTTGGCCGCGGCGGCGAGGAGGTCGAGGCGCTGCGCCGAGCCGGCCTGCCGGTCGCCATCGTTCCCGGCATCACCGCTGCCCTGGGCTGCGCCGCCTCGGCGGGCATTCCGCTCACCCATCGCCGCCTGGCGTCCGCCGTTACCTTCGTCACCGCCCATCGCGCCGATGGACAGGCCAGTGGGCAGCAGGACGAAAGCTGGCCGGCGCTGGCCGCGCAGGGCCATACGCTCGCCATCTACATGGGCACCACGGAGGCTGCTTCCGTGCGCGACCGTCTCCTGGGCGCCGGCGCCTCCCCAAGCACGCCGGTCGCCATCGTCGAGAACGGCACGCGACCCGACGAGCGGGTCAGCGTCGGCCCGCTCATCGAGCTAGCGCGGCTCGCCGTCCCCCGCAACTCCCGCGGCGACGCCGGCCCAATCCTCATCATTGTCGGCGAGGTCGCGGCTCTCGCGACCGCCGCCGAGCAACCCCTTCTCGCAGAGGCATCCTGATGGCGAAGAACCTCAACGGCGACCTTTCGATCGCCTCGGCAAACCGGCTGGTCGACGGCGTGGTGGTGTTCCTCGACGATGCCGGCCAATGGACGGAGCGTTTCAACCGTGCCGCCTTGGCGCGCGGCGAGCGGGCCGGCGAGATCCTGCTCGAGCGGGCGCGCGCCGAGGCGTTCGGCGTGATCGATCCGTACCTCGTGGCCGTGGTGGAGGACGACGACGGCACGCTCCAGCCGCTGTCGCTGCGCGAGCGCATCCGCGCCTCGGGCCTCACCTTCGACGCCATCGCCGCCGACGCCGTGCGCTATGCCTGACACCCATTTCTATCGTTACGACAGCTACGACCGCACGCTGGTCGCCGAACGGGTCGAGCAGTTTCGCGACCAGGTTCGGCGTCGCTTGGCCGGCGAGCTCACCGAGGAGCAGTTCAAGCCACTGCGCCTCACCAACGGGCTCTATCTGCAGCTGCACGCCTACATGCTGCGGATCGCCATCCCTTACGGCACGCTGAGCAGCCGCCAGCTGCGCAAGCTGGCCGACATCGCGCGCAAGTACGACCGTGGCTACGGCCACTTCACGACGCGGCAGAACCTGCAGCTCAACTGGATCAAGCTCGAGGACGCGCCCGACGCGCTGGCCGAGCTGGCCGAGGTCGACATGCACGCCATGCAGACCAGCGGCAACGTGATCCGCAACGTCACGGCGGACCATTTCGCCGGCGCGGCGATCGACGAGATCGAGGATCCGCGCATCTGGTGCGAGATCGTGCGCCAGTGGTCGACACTGCATCCCGAGTTCAGCTTCCTGCCGCGCAAGTTCAAGATCGCCGTCACCGGCTCGCCCAACGACCGCGCGGCGGTGCGGGTGCACGACATCGGCCTGCGCCTGTGGCGCAACCCGGCGGGCGAGGTCGGCTTCGAGGTGATCGTGGGCGGCGGCCTCGGCCGCACGCCGATGATCGGCAAGACCGTGCGCGAGTTCCTGCCGCGTAACGAGCTGCTCGCCTATCTGGAGGCGGTGCTGCGCGTCTACAATCGCTATGGCCGGCGCGACAACCTCTACAAGGCGCGCATAAAGATCCTGGTGCACGAGATCGGCGTCGAGAAGATGCGCGAGGAGGTCGAGGCCGAGTACGCGGCAGCCCAGGGTGGGCCGCTCGGTCTGCCGAACGAGACGATCGAGGCGATCGCCCGCCAGTTCGCGCCGCCCGACCTGCCCGAGCGGCCGGCCATCGTGCCCGTCGTCGAGGCGCTGAAGCTTGAGGACCGCGACTTTGCGCTGTGGCTCAAGGCCAACGTCTCGCCCCATCGCGAGCCCGGCTATGCCATCGTGACGGCGTCGCTGAAGCCCGCCGGCGCGCCGCCGGGTGATGCCAGCGCAGCCCAGATGGAGGGCATCGCCGACGTCGCGGACGCCTACGCCAAGGGCGAGATCCGGGTGAGCCACGAGCAGAACCTGGTGTTTCCGCATGTCGCCATAGCCGACCTGCCGGCGGTGTGGCGCGCGCTCGCTACGCTGGGCTTCGCCGAGGCCAACGTCGGCAAGATCACCGACATCATCGCCTGCCCGGGGCTCGACTACTGCGCGCTCGCCAACGCGCGCTCGATCACGGTGGCGCAGCGCATCTCCAACCACTTCGCCGAGCTGGCGCGCCAGCACGAGATCGGCGATCTGAAGATCAAGATCTCGGGCTGCATTAATGCCTGCGGCCACCACCATGTCGGCCACATCGGCATCCTCGGTGTCGACAAGAACGGCGTCGAGCTCTACCAGATCAGCCTCGGCGGCGACGTCGATTTCGGCAAGACGGCGCTGGGCGCGATCCTCGGCCCGGCGGTCACCGCCGACAAGGTGGTCGAGGCAGTCGATTCCCTGGTCGCCACCTATCTCGACTCGCGCGAGTCGGGCGAGCGCTTCGTCGACACCTACCGGCGCATCGGCGCCCAACCTTTCAAGGATCGGGTCTATGGTACTGTTCACTGAAGCGGCGACGCCGTCCATTCTGATTGCCCTGCCGTACGCCGACTGGCGGCAACGCCCGCAATGGCCGGCGGTCGCGCTCGCCAACACCGACCCGGTCGAGGAGCTGGCGCCGTACGTCGGCGAGCTGCGCCTGATCGCGCTGCATTTCCCCAAATTCAGCGATGGTCGCGCCTACAGTCAGGCCCGCCTGCTGCGCGGCCGGCTGGGCTACGAAGGCGAGCTGCGCGCCACCGGCAACGTCTTGCAGGACCAGCTGCCCTTCATGCTGCGCTGCGGTTTCGATTCCTTCGAGAGTGAGCAGAAGGGCTTCGGCGAGGCCTTGGCCAAGGCGCGCACGCTGTTCAGCGTGGTCTACCAGCCGGCCGAGGACGGCCGTGCCACGGCAGCGTTGCTGCGCCGCACACAAGACCGGGCGGCGCTGTAGCCCTCGCCTGGGTTGAATTGACCTGAACGGGCGTTCATTCTGCTTCCTGAAGAACAGGAAGAGCAGGAGGAACGCCGTGGCCAGTGGACATCAAGTCGAGACACGCAATACGGCGCAGTTCCGTCACGACTACGCCAGCGACCAGGCCGACCTGCGCCGGCTCTACGAGCAGGCCAAGATCGACCAATGGAATGCGTCCCGCGACATCGACTGGTCGGTGCCGCTCGAGGGCGACGGCGGGCTGATCTCCGACGATCTCGTCGACATCCACGGCACCCGGTTCTGGGACGCGCTGTCCGAGGACGATCGTATCGAGCTCAACCGGCGGGTCAGCCGCTGGCGTCTGTCGACGCTGGTCCAGGGCGAGCATGGCGCGATGCTGCTGTGCAGCCAGCTCGTCGAGAACGTCCAAGGCCAGGACGCCAAGCTGTTCCAGGCCACGCAGGTGGCCGACGAGGCACGGCACAACGAGGTGCTGCAGCGCTACCTCGACCTGCGTCTCGGCGGCGAGACCTATCCGGTCGGCGGCAATGTGCGCGAGATCTTCGACACGCTGCTCGGCACCTCGTCGTGGCATCTGAAGACGATTGGCCTGCAGCTCGTCGCCGAGACCTTCGCCGTCTCGCTGTTCCGCATGCTGGCGGAATCGTCCAAGGATGCGGTGTTGCGCCAGGTCTGCCGGCGCATCCTGCAGGACGAGGCACGCCACATGGGCTTCGCCATGCTGTCGCTGCCCGCCATCGTCGACGAGGCAACCGAGGCCGAGCATCGCGAAATGGAGGACTTCGCAGTGTGGGCGCTGAGCCGCACGCTGGGTGGCATCTTCCCGCTGGCGGCCTATCAGGAGATGGGCTTCAACAAGGCCGAGGTCGACGAGATCAAGCGGTTCCGCCGCGAGCGCGCCGCCGGCGGCGACGAGACGGCTTTCCGCAAGTACTTCCGGCGCGACCTGCATGGCGGGCTGGTCCGCAACCTGCGCAAGGTCGGGCTGCTGACCGAACGCATCGCGCCCAACCTGCAATCGTTCGGCATCAGCCTCGCGGCTGCGTGACGTTCTTGCGTTCCTCCCCCCGTCATACGACCGTCATACGGGGGAGGTGCCCCCGAAGGGGGCCGAGGGAGAAGGCCTCAGACGAGGACCATGAGATTCCGATGTCGGAATCAAGGACATCTCGAAGTGTGGCTTCCTCCGGCCCCGCATGACGGGGCACCTCCCCCGGTTACGGGACGGTTACGGGAGAGGGTTTCGAGAATGTGTCCACTCCGCAGCCGTGTGGCGGGGGGAGGAACTGGGAAAGTGTCCTCGCCAGGCAGCTTCGCTCGAGGAAGACATGCCTGCCGCCCGCCTTGCGATCGAGGCGACGTGCAGGCACCATCGGCACCTTGGCGAGGAGGGGAGGCAAGTCTTGGCAACTGAACGGAAGAGCGTATTGCAGCGGTTCGAGGAGCGTCTGGCCAAGATCGAGGAGGGAGTGTTCCACGGGCCTGCCCACTGGCATCTGTTCCATCTGCACAAGACCCTCGACGCCTTGGAGAACGACCACGCGCTGGCCGACATGCATCTCGACGAATACGATCGCATCGCCTTGGCCAAGGAGTTTCCCGAGCTCGAAACGGACAAGATCCCGACCGTCGACGAGATCAGGAGCCGCTTCGACATGGTGTCCGGCGGATCGCTCTGAGCCGCCGAAGCGATCCGGCCAAGGCCATCGGGATCGTGTAATCAAGGGGCCGGGTTGCCGGTCCGCACATGCTGGCGGTCGCATGGGTATCTCGTGTGCCGAGCGATGGATGACGATGTCTACAAGGCTCTGACGCCGGATCTCTACAGGACGAATCTCTTCCGCATCCTGAGCTTGCCGGTGACCGCGGCCGCCCGCGACGTGCAGCGGCGTGAGGCGCGCCGCGCGCTGGAAGCGAAGCTCGGGCTGCCGACATCGCCGGCCGGCGGCGGACTCTTGGCCCTCAGTGCGCCGCCGACCCATGACGAGGTTCGCGGGGCGCTGGCCCGCCTGCACGCGCCGCTCGACCGGTTCCACGCCGAGCTCTTCTGGTTCTGGCCCCTGGAGGAGGGACCGGATCCGGGGCTTGGCGCCGTCGAGGAAGGCCGTCTGGCCGATGCCGCGGCGATCTGGGGCCGCAAGACCGATCCGCCGGAGCGGCGTGCGGCGGCGCGTCACAACCTGGCGGTCTTCGATCATCTCTTCGCGCTCGATCGCGAGCAGGCGCTGGCCGCGGGCACGGCGGATGCGAAGCCGCGAGCCGAGCTCGATGCGCTATGGCAACGCGCCCTCGGCCAGTGGGCCGACATCCATGCCGATCCGGCATTCTGGCAGGTGGTGTCGCGCCGCGCCGCCGCCTTGAACGACGCCAAGGTGTCGCCTGGTCTGGTCGCCGGGATTCGCGATTCGTTGCCGACCGGCTTGCTGCACATCCATGCGCGGCTCGCCTTCGCCGCCGCCGAGCGGTCGAACAGTGTCGACGTGACGCGGCATCTGCAGTTGCTCAAATCGGCGAGGTTCGATGCGACTGCGCGGCAAGCCGCCCTGCGGCAGGCCCTGGCGCTGTGGGAGGGCCAGATCGTAGAGGCCATCGATCGCGCCAGGACGACCTGGCGCGCGGCACCTCATCGTGCCAACGCGAATGTCCGGTCGATATACGAAGATTGCGGCCGCTTGGTCGCTATCGTCGATGCAGTCGTCGACAACATCTCCCATCCCTTGCGGTCGATGGATGGCGGCCTGTTCGCCGACATGCGCAACGGGCTGCACGACAGGATCGCGGAAGCGATGCTCGAGGGTCAGACGACCTTCACGGCCAAGGTCGACGACTGGGGTGAGAGCACCCAGCTGCTCGAGCTGGCTCGCAAGATGGCCGCGGGAGATGCCCTAAAGGTCCTGCTGGACGACAACCTGAACACGGTTCGCGAGAACGCGAAGATCGGCAGCGAATGGTGCGCGCCCGGCTACTGGGATCTGCCGGATGCCACGATCGCCACGCTGGAGGAGGCGCGCGGGCTGATGCAGCGCCGAGACTACGAGGGTTCCCTGACGGTGTTGAGCGCGCTCCCGTTGTCCATCGAACGACCGCTTCGGCGGGCGGCCTCCCATTGCCTCACGGCGTGGGGTGTCCAGATCTTCAACGCGGCGCTCCGCGAGTTCCGCCAGGAGCCGCCCATCCGGCGCAGGTTGATCGACAGGTTTGCCGCCGACCGCTCGCCACTGCATCGCTTTCCCGACAACGAGCTGCCGGACTTCATGAAGCCGCCCTGCCCAAGCTGCGGCAGCCAGGCGTACGATCGCTGGTCCCAATTCAAGGTCCGCGACATCGCGGTGTGGCTGTGCGGAGACTGTGCCGAGACGCTCGACGAGGAGATCGAGGGCAAACGCAACATCTTTCGCCGCGAGTTGGCCTTGGCCCTGGAGCGCCAGATGCTGGCCGACGAGCTCTATCCGAACGATCCGAGAGCGAAGCTCAATCTCGGCATTCTCGAGCAGCATGCGCGCGAGGTGCAATGCGCTCTGCCCGGCACCTCCTCGCTCAGGGCCCGGTTCCATCGCAACGAGCGCTTCATCCCGGTCACGCTTGCGGCGGGTCCCGAGAATTCCCTTTGCCACTATTGTGGCGCGGCGCCGCCATCGCCCGACTGCATCATCCAGTTGCCGATGTGCGGTGACGTCGAGAACGAGCAGAGACTTTTTGGCGAGAGCACTACTGTCAGGACAGCCATGATTGTCGTTCCGCGGTGCGTGAGCTGCCGCGACGCGCATCGCGCCCTCGCCGGTCGGCGGGAGCAATGGCGCGAGAGGCGGGAGCAGGTATCGCAGGCGGCAACGTCAGGGTTCGGAGGCAAGGCAAGGCTCGCGGCCGGCGTCGTGGCGGCGCTGGCCTGGGCCGGCGCTGCTTTTGGCGTGCAAGCCGTCTTCACCGACGCCGGCTTGGTCCCACCGGTTGCGGTCGGGCTTCTTGCCGGAGCGGGAGCGGGCGCGGCGACGATCATCGGATTGAAACGGCGCGCGGTGGCCAGGGCGCAGGCGGCGATGCAAGAATTCGTCGCCGCGACACCTGAGCCGATGCTTGCGCCGGGAATCGAGCCCGAGGAAGCCTACCTGGACTTCGGCACCGTCCGGGAATTGCGTGGAAAAGGGTGGAGCTTCGGGCATGCCTATGCACCGGAACAGGCTGCCTCCGGGCAAGCGACGGGCCTGGTATCAGGCGGAGGGGGCATGCCTTCTTGGGCCGCGGGCGTCCCGCCCGCTCACGATCATGAACGGGCGGGACACCCGCGGTCGGCATGAGCATGACCCCTCTGGCCCGTATGACGGGGCATCTTCCCAGCGAAGCTGGGGAGGAGAACGAAAGGCGTGCCCATATGCGAATGCCCTGCTTTGCCTGGAGGCCCGATGGCCAAGACTAGCAAGCGTCAGCCGCGCAAGAACGCACCCAAGTCCCGTTCGCTCGACGACGCGCCAGGCGCGCGGCCTGTGAAGACCACGCCGAGCGAGCGACGACGCAAGCTCGACCCCGAGCCCGCCGCCGTCGCGGCCACAGCTGCGCCTGATCGGCCGGCGTCGGCGAGCGATGGGCGCGAATCGTCAAGTGAGTATCCGATCCACGAGGAGGTTGGGCACCCGATCCGCGAGGAGGTGGTGACCGAGCTTGCCAACTGCCTTTGGTACCTGAAGACCAGGTACTTCAAGCGGCAATGGCTCGATGAGGAGAATGCCGATCCAGATGCGCGAACCCGCCACGCGCTCGGCCGTCTTGATCGCGCCATCAGGGCGCTCGATAAAGTGGGTATCAGGCTGGTCGATCCCACCGGCACGCGCTATCCCCCTGGCGGCGAGGCAATGATGACACCCCTTCAGTTCGAGCCTACCGCGGGAATATCGACGGACACGGTTTCGCAGACGGCCAGGCCGATGGTGTTCAGAGGCAGTCGCCTCATCCAGCGCGGCGAGGTTTTTGTGTCGGTGCCTTTACGACACGAGGTCCCGCCGGACGACGGCAAATCTCGGGAATGAGCCTGCCCGACAGGCTATGACCAGCGATATCAAGGAACTGGGAGCGCCGAATGCGCCGGACCACGATCGATTTCGGCATTGATCTCGGCACCACGAACAGCTCGATCGCCGTTGCCGACGGCCAGGATGCGAAGGTCATCCCGAACAAGCTGGGCGCGGGCATCACCCCCTCGGCCGTCTGGATCGACAGGCGCGGCAATCTGCATGTCGGCGAGGAGGCCAAGCGGCGAGCGTTGGATGACGATCCGTACAACGCCGCGGTGGAGTTCAAGCTGCGCATGGGAATGAGCGGCGAAGGAATCGAGAAGCATTTCGTCGCCAGCGACCGCCTGTTCTCGCCCGAAGCGCTTTCGGCGGAGGTCCTCAAGAGTCTTCGGACCGACGTGCGCACGGCAACGGGCGAGGATGTCCGGGCGGCGGTCATCACGGTGCCGGCGGCTTTCGAGCAGCCGGCAACGGCGGCGACGCAGTCGGCCGCGATTCTGGCCGGCATCACCCGCTGCCCGCTGCTGCTCGAGCCCGTCGCGGCCGCACTTGCCTACGGGTTCCAGAGCGAGCGGGAGAACGTCTACTGGCTGGTCTACGATTTCGGCGGCGGCACGTTCGACGCGGCGATAATGCGCATTCGCGACGGCCTGATCCACGTCGAGAACCACGATGGCGACAATCAGCTGGGCGGCAAGCTGCTCGATTGGGACATCGTCACCGAACGGCTGCTCCCGGTGGCGCTCGAGCAGTTCGATCTGCCCGATTTTCGCCGGGGGAATCCGCGTTGGGAGAGCGCCTTCGGGCGCCTCAAGCTGATTGCCGAGCGCGGCAAGATCGATGTCTGCCGGACGCGGGCGCCGGTGGAGATCGCGTTCGACAATTGGTGCACCGACGCGCGCGGGCGCAGCATCGATTTCGCCTGCACGCTGACGCCCGGGGATATTGCCAGCCTCACCCGACCGTATGTGCGGCGCACCCTCAATCTTTGCCGCAAGACGCTTCGCGGCGCAGGCCTGGATGCGCGGGCGATCGAGCGGATCCTGCTGGTGGGTGGATCGACGCTAAATCCCTGGATCCGGGAGGCCATCCAGGCGGAGCTCGGCTGCCCGGTCGACCACAGCATCGATCCGGTCACCGTGGTGGCCCGCGGCGCCGCGATATTCGCCAGCACCGTGGAGCTCGCGGCTTCGAAGGACATGCTGCAGGCTCCCGGCGGCAGCTGGGCGGCGGACACGTGGCTGGTCCAGACCGAGCACAATCCGGTCGGCAACCAGCGGGATCCCGACATCGGCGGCAGGATCGTGGCGCCGGCGGGCCGGGACTCGACGGGATTCACGCTGGAGTTCGTGGATGCTGATACCAAGTGGCGCTCCGGCCGGATCACGCTGGGCGGCAGCGGCGTTTTCATGACCCAGCTCTATGCCGTCACCACCGGCCGGCACACCTACGAGATCGAGCTTTGCGATCCCACGGGGACGCCGGTCGCGACCGAGCCGCGGTCGCTTGCCTATACCTACATGCTCAATCTGCCGAATGCGCAGCCGGCGAGCCAGACCATCGGGGTGGGGCTGAGCAACGGCAACGTGGCGGTCTACGTGAAGAAGGGCGACAGCCTGCCGTTTTCCAAGGCGATGGATCACATCACGACCAAGACGCTGCGCGCCGGGCGGCGCGACGATGTCCTGCGCATTCCCTTGCTCGAGGGTGAGTACACGCGGGCCGTTCGCAACCATGGAATTGGCGCGATCGAGATCACGGGCGCCGATCTCGAGCGCGATCTGCCGGCGGGCAGCATCGTCGAGGTTTCGGTCAAGATGGACGAATCGCAGCAGATCCGCGTCCACGCCTATGTCCGCGTGTTCGAGATCGACTTCGACGTCGTCTTCACGCCGGTCTCCGAACGTCAATCGCTGGAGCGGCTGGTGCGCGAGGCCACCGGGTTGCGCGAGCGATTGTCGACGGCCCGGGTGGAGGCGACGCGAATCCAGACGCCCTCCACCCTCGAGGTTCTTCGCCGCATCGACGAGGAGGATTTGCTGGAAACCATCCGCAAGCTGACCGAAGCCGCGGCCAACGACCCCGATTCGCTGGGAATGCTCGATCGCCGGCTGCGCGAGCTCGCGGCCCTGGTCGATCTGCTGGAAGACGGCCTGAGATTTCCCAAGCTGGTGGACCGAGCGCGCGGCGTCCGCGCGGACGCGGAAAAGATCGTCGAGCAGAGCGGCAAGGAGAGCGACCGGCAGCTGCTGAAGTCTCTCGAGGTCGAGTTTCAGAAGGCCATGGAGCTGCAGAACGCCGATATGCTCCGGCGAAACATCCAGGAGTACGAGGCGCTGTGGTGGACGGTGCGCGATCGCGATCCGGCCGTGCACCTGGCGCGCTTCGACTACTGCCTGGCGCGCCGCGACGAGCTCACCGATCCGATTCTCGCCGAACGCCTGATCGAGCAGGGGCAGCGCGCGGCGCGCAGCAACGACGTCGAGACGCTGAAGTACGTGAACCGGCAGCTCCTGCCTCTGCTGCGGTCGCAACCGACCCCGGACGACGTCGGCAGGCACTTCAACATCGGCGATACGGTCACGAGCTACTACATGACATGAGGATCATGTTCCTCGCTCGAGAGGTGTCGCGCCATGCGCGATGAAGGGGCCATGCTCTCTTGGACCGCGGGCGTCTCGCCCGCTCTTGAGTTATGAGCGGGCGGGACGCCCGCGGTCCAAGAGAGCATGACTTCTCCGCCCCGTATGACGGAGCACCTCCCCACTTCGTGGGGAGGAGAACGAGGAAGGCGCACTCGTGTCGACACGCGCGCCCTCGTGGGCGAGCAGCCATTGCTTGCGCGGCAGGCCGCCGCCGTAGCCGGTCAGAGTGCCGTCGGAGCCGATGACGCGATGGCAGGGCACGACGATGCTGATTGGATTCTGGCCGTTGGCGAGGCCGGCGGCGCGCACCGCCTTGGGCCGGCCGATGCGCCGCGCCAGCTCGGCGTAGCTGATCGTCTCGCCGCTGCGGATCTTGCGCAGGGCCCGCCAGATGCTGTTCTGGAAGGGCGTTCCGGCCATTTCCACGGGCAGCCGGTCGATAGCGTCGATGTCGCCTTTGAAATAGGCTCGAAGAGCGCTGGTGAGGCGGCCCGGGTCGCGGGCCGGCGCCAGCCTGTAGCCGCCCTTGCCGAAGTACCGATCGAGCAGCTGCAGCATGCGCGGCTCATGGTCGGTCCAGTCGATGGCGCGCAGCTTGCCGGCCCTGTCGGCCACGATCACGAGCTCGCCGATCGGCGTCGGCATGCGATCGACGAAGAGCTCGACGGGTTGGGACTTATGCTTGACCATGGGCTGCCATCCTGAGGTGTTGCATTGCGTACGCGTTCCACGGCCGCCAGTGCCGCGGCGCATCGTCGGGGAAGGCCGTCGCGACCGGGTCGCGCTCCCAGTCACCCGGTGCACGCAGGCCGGGCCGCCTGGCGATCAGCGGTGCCAGGCCAGGATCGCGCGCGAGGTGACTGTCGATGGTGGCGATGTCGGCGCCGAGATCGAACACGCGGCGCACCCGGGCGACGATGCCCGGCAGGGCCTTGACGCAGGGAAAGCGGATCGTGACCAGCACCGAGTTGCGGTCGGGGAGGTGGCCGACGGCAACAGTCCCTTCCGTGCCATCGAGCTCGACGCGGCGATGCCACGTGTCTCCTGTGATCCATTCCTCGCCCGAGGTTGCACGGGCGGCGAGCGCCGCCAGCATGCCGGGCCAGTCATAGGGTGGCCGATAGGCCAGTCGCAGGCTTACTCCGTCGCGCGTCGACTCCGCCGCGCCGGCCTTGCGGCGCAAGGCGCTCGGCGGGCGGCCGAACAGGTCGCGGAACGTCTCGTTGAAACGGCGGATGCTGCCGAAACCCGAAGCCAATGCCACTTGCGCCATTGGCAGATGGGTATCGTGCAGCAGCTGCTTGGCGAACAGGACGCGACGGGTCTGGGCGACCGCGACGGGCGATGCGCCGAGATGACGCTGGAACAGGCGGCGCAACTGCCGGGCGCCGACGCCGAGACGATCGGCCAGCCGCTCGACGTCGGCCTCCTCGCCGTCGAGCCCGCCTTCGGCGATCAGCGCCAGGGCGCGGCTGACCGTGTTGGCGCTGCCGCGCCAGAAGGCGAGGTCGGGGGCGATCTCCGGGCGGCAGCGCAGGCACGGCCGGAAGCCCGCCTCCTGGGCCGACGCCGCCGAGGCGTAGAAGCGGCAGTTCTGGAAGCGCGGCGTGCGGGCAGGGCACACCGGGCGGCAGTAGATGCCGGTCGAGGTGACGCCGACGAAGACACGGCCATCGAAGCGGGAATCGTGGCTCTCGAAGGCGCGGTAGTACGTTTTGCGGTCGAGCAATTCCATGCCGTGAGTTTCCCATGCGGTCGCGATCGATGCTCGCGGTTTTCGGACCTCTGCATCGGGCAAGCCTTCGCAGGCTCGACCTTTGACCCGGGAAAGGTCCCCGGCCACGACGTTCACCATCACCGGGTCGGCAAGACCTCGCAGGCTTGACCTTTGGCCCGGGAAAGGTATGCCTGATTTCTAGCATCTGGTATGTGAAATCGGCCGCTGCCGGGCAAGCGACAACGTCTATCGTGCGGCGAGGAAATTCGCCAACCATGACCAAAGACACGGCCGCCATCGGCTGGTCCGCACTTCTGCAGGCCCGATGGTTCTCGGCGCTGGCCGTCCTGGTCGGCGGCGTTCTGTTGCACTCCATGAATGTGCTGATGCTGGCGACCGTGCTGCCGAGTGTGGTCGATGACATCGGGGGCGCCGCGCTGCTCAGCTGGACGAGCACGGCCTACCTTGCCTCGTCGATCGTCGCCGCGACCTGCACCGGCTACCTCACGTCCAACATTGGAGCGCGCAACGCCTTCTGCATTGGTGCGCTCGTCTTCGGCATGGGAGCGCTGATCTGCGCGCTGGCGCCGTCGATGGCGTTGATCGTCGCCGGGCGGTTCGTGCAGGGGTTCGGCGGCGGCCTGCTGGCGGCGATCGCCTACGTGCTGGTGCGCAACACTTTCCCGAGCGAATTGTGGCCGCGCGCGTTTGCCCTGCTGTCTGGCGCCTGGAGCCTGTCCGTCGTCGTCGGGCCAATGGTCGGCGGCGTCTTCGCCCAGTACGGCAGCTGGCGCGGCGCCTTCCTGTGCGTGGCCGCCCTGGCGAGCATCCTTGCGATCGGAGCCTTCCAGGCGCTGCCGGCCGGATCGGCCGGCGTGGGCGCCGCGCGGCCTCCGGGGCTGCGTGTGGCCCTGGTCTGCGCGGCGATCGCCGTCATGTCGTTGAGCGCAATCGCCCCGCATGTTTTGGCCAAAGCGGGTCTTGTCGTGGCTTCCGTCGGACTGCTGGTGTCGATGCTGGCAATCGATCGCCGTGCGGCGATGCGGCTGCTTCCGAGCGACGCCTTCTCCCTGCAGTCGGTCACAGGCATGGGTCTTTGGCTGGTCCTGACCGTTTCCATTGCCTACAGCCCGCTGCAGGTCTTCATGCCGATCTTCCTCCAATCGCTGCACGGGCTCGACCCGTTGAGTGCCGGCTACATGGTTGCCGGAGGCTCGTTCGGCTGGACGGCGATTTCGCTGATGGTGGCGGGCCTGTCGTCGACAGCGAGCGGCCGCTTGTTGATTGCCGGGCCCATGATGATGGCGGCCGGGTCGCTCGGCATCGCCTTTCTGCTGCCGCTCGAGCCGGCGATCGTGGTGTTTCCGGCCATCTTCATGCTCGGCGCCGGCATCGGTTCCTGTTGGGCGTTCATCGCGCAGCGCGTCATGGCCGGCGCGCGAAAGGGCGAGGAGGATGTGGCCGCGTCCTCGGTCGCGACGGTGCAGCAGACCGGCTTTGCGCTCGGCGCGGCGGTGGCGGGGTTGGTGGCCAACGCGGCCGGCCTGTCCGCGGGTCTCGACCGCGCGGATGTCGCTCAGGCAGCCTTGTGGGTTCCGACGAGTTTCGTCCTGGCAGCCCTGCTCGCCGCGACCCTGGGCGCGCGCCTGGCCCGGCGGCACGTGCCCTGAGGCCCGCTCCTCGGGCACGTCACGTCCGATCTCCGCCAGACCGACGACCTGAAGCTTCGTACGCGTCTCCCGTTTGAAGAGGAGATGCATATGACAGAGGCTGGGGTTCAGGAGTTCGTAACCAAATTCGCCGCCGCCTGGGCGGCACGCGATGGCGAGGCTTTCGTGGCGCTCTGGCACCCCGACGGCATGCTGCATTCGCCGCTCTATGCTCGACCGGTCGCGGGCAGGGAACTCGGGAGGCTTACCGAATTGGTGCGTGACAGCGCCCCCGACCATGTCTGGCAATTGCTCGATTGGACCGCGCGCGGAGATGTCATCGTCATCGAATGGCAGGCGACGCGCGTGGTTGACGGCCGACGGTTCGATTGGCGCGGTGTCGACAGGTTCCGCCTGCGCGAAGGTCGTATCGCCGAGGAGCGGGTCTACATGGACACGGCGGCAATGCGAGCCGCGCGCAACCTCCGATGGCCGGAACCGATCATCGCCCTGGACTAAGGGCGTGTGCCGCGGACGGGCCGAGCAGGATCGCGCGACAATCGGGAAGACGCGTCCGAACGGCCTTGCCAGGATCGCCGCGCACGCGTCATCGACAAGAAGCGCGTGCCTTCGCTCGGCGCCGAAGCGACAGCCCGGGTGCGGCTGCTACCGTCCCTCCATCGTTCACCCAAGGAGAGGCAAATGGCCGATCTTCATGCGATTCACGATGGTCTCGTCGTCACGGCATTCTGGCAGGTCAACCCGGGGGAGGTGGAGGAAGTCGGCGGCATCCTGCGCGAGTTCCTGCCGCAGGCCCAGCGCGAGCCCGGCGTGCAGGCCTTCCAGATCCACCAGTCGCTGACCGAGCCGGAGAAGTTCTTCTTCTACGAGGTGTTCCGTGACGAGGCGGCCTTCGCCGCCCATCAGCAGACCGAGCATTTCAAGACCCTGATCGCCGGCCGCGCCGTCCCCAAGCTCGCCAAGCGCGAGCGCACGCAGCACCGGTTCGTGTAGGCTCACTCATTGCTGGGAGCGCGCCACTCCGATGGTGCTCATGGGTAGTGTGATCAGCAAGAAGAGCGCCATCCGAGTGGCGCGCTCCCAGCAATGACCCCTCTGTCGCCGAGGACGGAGACACCTCCCCAGCTTCGCTGGGGAGGGAGCGGAACTACACGTTCAGGTAGTCTCGGATGCGGCCGTAGGTGATGCGGGCGGCTACGGCCGTCTTCCAGAGTCCGTGGAAAGGTATGGCCTTCAGGTTGGTGATCGGCATGTCGATTTCCGACGCTTTGCCGCCCAGGACGCGGCGGGCGAGCTGTGGGCCCATGGCCGTGCTCATGGCGACGCCGCGGCCGTTGTAGCCCAGGCAGACCAGCACGCCCTCGGCCGGCTCGTGGATGTGCGGATAGTGGTCCATGGTGACCGCGAGCTGGCCGTTCCAGCCATGGGTGAACTTGACGTGGCGCAGCTGAGGCCACAGCCGATGCGTGTAGCGGATCAGGAACTGCATCTGATTGGCCGAATCGACGGGGCTCTGTTGGCAGCGGCCGCCCATCAGGACGCGGTTGGACGCATCGAGCCGGTAGTACACCGTGACCTTGCCGAGCTCGTACAGCGAGGAGCGCAGCGGGAAGATGTCGCGCGCAACGTCCTCGGGCAGCGGCTCGGAGGCAACGATGCCGCTGTACACGGGCACGATGGTGCGGCGCAGGTCGGGCCACATATCGTCGGTGTAGCCGTTGGTCGCCAGGACCAGCTTCTCGGCGCTGACCGTGCCGGTCGGCGTGCGCACGTTCCAGCGCCCGCCGTCGCGCCATACCCGGGTCGCCGGCGAGCTGCCATGGATCACGGCGCCGGCCTGCATTGCTGCTTGCGCCAAGCCGCGGGCGTAGCCGAGCGGGTTCACGTGGCCGCCGCGCCGGTCGAGCAGGGCGCGCAGGTAGCGCCGCGTGCCGGTTGCCGCGGCCAGGCCCGCCGGATCGAGGAGCTCGACGGGCATGCCGCGGCACGCATTCTGCTCGAAGCTCGCTTGCACCTCGGCGCCGCTGCCTGGCGTGTAGGCGGCGCGAATGGTGCCTGTCTGGCTCGCCTCGCAGGTGATCTGATGACGCCTGACCAGATCGAACACCACGTTCGGCGCATTCCACGAGAGCTCGACCATGCGGCGGCCGAGCTCGGGGCCGAAATCCGCCTCGACCCGGTCAGGGTCGTGCTTCAGGCCGGGATTGACTTGTCCGCCGTTGCGGCCCGAAGCGCCCCAACCCGGTTCATGCGCCTCCAGCACCACGACATCGGCGCCCTGCTCGGCGAGATGAAGGGCCGTCGACAGCCCGGTAAAGCCGCCGCCGATGATCGCGATCGACGCCCGCTTGTCGCCGTCGAGCGGCGGGGTGGTGACGGCCGCTCGTGCGGTGTCGGCATAAAGACTGGGCGGCAGCGGCCGGCGCGCGTACTCGGACAAGTGGACTATTCCGCGGCCTGCTGCGCGCCGGTCCACGGCCCGACGTCGAGGTAAGTACTCTGGTAGGTCGCGCCTTCGCCCATGTCGGTGTAGCGGTCGGAGCACAGCATGTTGATCGTGCCCGACACCGATTCGCTGGTCGGCCGTTGGCCCGGCACCAGGACGACGCCGGGCTGGACCTCGTCGCTCACGCGCAGAACCAGGCCGATCTCGCCGCGGTCGTTGAACAGGCGGACCGCCGCGCCGTCGGCCAGCCCGCGCTTGGCAGCGTCCTCGGGATGCAGCACGCAGAACGGCTTGCCCTCGCGGTCGCGCAGGAAGCCGACCCCGGAGAAGGCCGTATGGGCCTGGAAGTAGCCGGGGGCGGTCAGCAGACGCAGCGGCCAGCGCGCGGCGTCGGCCACCTCGATCGGATCGGGTTCCCAGTCCGGCACCGGCGACACGCCCTGCCTGGCAAGCTGCTCCGAGTAGAATTCGAGTTTGCCCGACGGCGTGGCGAAAGGCTGGCCGTCCAAATCGTGGGCAATGTGGATGGGCTCGCCAGCGAACAGCCTGGCGCGATCGGCCGCTGCCGCGGGGCCGGTTGCACCCTTGAACAGTTCTTCGGCAGCCTGCTGTGGCGCCAGGGTGAAGATCCTGTCGGCGAGGCCCATGCGCTTCGCCAGAGCCTGGGCGACGTCGAAGTTGGACCGGGCCTCGCCGCAGGGCCTGGCGGCCTGCCGGCCCCACTGCATCCAATAGGCGCCGTAGGCGCGGTAGAGATCGTCGGTCTCGAGATAGTTTGCCGCGGGCAGCACGATGTCGGCATAGCGCGCCGTATCGGTCAGGAAGGGGTCGTGCACGACCGTGAACAGGTCCTCCCGCGCCAGGCCGCGATGAACCTTGTGAGCCTCGGGACAGGTCACCGCGGGATTGTTGGCCGACACGTAAAGCGCGCGAATCGGCGGATCGCTCATCGTCAGCAGCGCTTCGCCGAGACGCAGATGATTGACCAGCCGCGCTGCGGCCGGGCCCGACGGCCTGCGCACCGCCGCGTAGTTCAGGTCGCACGACGCCGCCGTCAGGAGGAGGGCGCCGCCGCCCTTGACGGCGTAGTGGCCGCTTACACCGGGCAGCAGGGTCACCGCGCGCAACGCCTGGCCGCCGTGGGCGAGGCGGGTCATGCCTTCGCCCAGCCGGATCAGCGCCGCCTTGGCCCGGCCGTACAGTGCCGCGAGCTTCTCGATGTCCTGCACGGCGAGCCCGGTGATCTCGGCAACGCGCGCCGGCGGGAACTTCGGCAGGATGTCGCGCTCGACCTTGTCGAAGCCCAGCGTCTTGCCGGCGATGTAGGCACGATCGGCGAGGTTGTCGCGCACCAGGATGTGCATGATGCCGAGCGCCAGGGCCGCATCGGTGCCGATCCGGATGGGCAAATGGAGATCGGCGGCGCGGGCGCTGCGCGTGCGGCGCGGATCGATCACCACGATCGGCACGCCGCGCTTCTTCTTCTGCTCCTCGGCCAGCGCCCAGAAATGCACGTTGGTCGCCGCGAGGTCGGCGCCCCAGGAGATCACCAGGTCGGAATGCACGACCGACTCCGGGTCGGCGCCGCCGACCGGGCCAACCGTAACGTCCCACGAAGCCTCGCAGCAGGTGTCGCACACCGTGCCGGCCTGCAGGCGGGAGCTGCCCAGGGCATGGAACAGGCCGTTTACCAGGCCGCGATTCATCAAACCCTGATGGGCCGAGTAGGCGTAGCCGAGCAGCGCCAGCGGGCCGCTCTCGGCGATGATCGCCTTCCACCTGGCCGTGATCTCGTCCAGCGCCTCGGTCCAGCCGATCGGCTCGAACTGGCCGGAGCCCTTGGGGCCGACCCGGCGCAACGGGGTCCGAATGCGGTCGGGCGAATTCACCAGATCGGCGTCGCGGTTGACCTTGCCGCAGGCGAAACCCGCCGTGTAGGGGTGATCGGGATCACCCTGCACGCGGACGACCTTGCCGTCCTCGACATGCGCGATGAGCGAGCACATGTCGGGGCAGTCGTGCGCGCAGACGACTCGAACGGAATTCACCACGTCACCTCCCACAGAAGCGACGCAGTGTAGCAGAGCCCCTAGATAAGCTCGGCCTTACTTCTTCTTGGCCGCGCCCTTAGCTGGCGTCGCTTCCGGCTTGGCGCCGGTCGACTTGGTGCCGGCGCCCATGCCGCCACCGGCGCTGCCCGTCATGCCGAAGCGATCCTTGAAGCGCTGCACGCGGCCGCCACGGTCGATCGTCTGGCGAACCCCGGTCCACGCCGGATGGGTCTTGGGATCGATATCGAGGCGCAGCGAGGCGCCCTCCTTGCCCCAGGTCGACCGAGTCTCGAACGACGAACCGTCGGTCATCACCACCGTGATTTTGTGGTAGTCGGGGTGGGTCTTCTCTTTCATGCCAAGTCTCCAGCGCTTCAGGGCCGATTTCCGACCGGCCGGCGCAACAGGGCCGGGGATATACAGGCCCCACCCCCTGAGGACAAGCCCGTCACATCCCGGTTGTCGCCAGCCTGAGGGGCCTGTAGACCGGCCAAAACCATGGATAACAGCGCCTTCGAAATCCTGGCCGACAGCCTGCTCGACACGCTCGAGGAGGCGATCGGAGCCCACGCCGATGCCGAGCGGCAAGGCGGCGTTCTGACCGTCGACGGCGACGACGGGACGTGGCTCGTCAACAAACATGCACCCACCCGGCAGATCTGGCTTAGCTCGCCGCGGAGCGGCGCCCGGCACTACGCGTTCGATGCGGCCAGCGGGCGATGGCAGGACACCAGGGGTGGGGACGATCTGTTGACCCTCCTGTCGAGCGAGCTGGGGCTTTCCCTGGCCTGGCGGCCGCAATGAGCCGGTTCGGCGGGCTCGCCCTGCTGGGACCCTATCTCCGGCCCTATCGTGGCAAGGTCGCGCTCGCCTTGTTGTCCCTGCTGATCGCCGCCGGCACCGTGCTGGCGTTCGGCGCCTGCCTGCGGGCCCTGATCGACCGCGGCTTTGCCGACGGCCGGCCGGACATCCTGAACTATGCGCTGGCGTCGCTGGTGGTCGTCGCGGTGGTGCTGGCGTTTGCCTCGGGAGCCCGCTTCTACCTCGTGTCGTGGCTCGGCGAGCGGGTGGTGGGAGATCTGCGGCGCGACCTGTTCGCCCACGTAATTCGGCTCGGGCCGGCGTGGTTCGAGATCAAGCGCTCGGGCGACGTCATGAGCCGCATCTCGGCCGATGCCCAGCTGATCGAGCAGGTGATCGGCTCATCGGCCTCGGTGGCGCTGCGCAACACGCTGATGTGCGTCGGCGGCGTGGTGATGCTCGTGGTGACCAACCCGAAGCTCGCCTTGCTGGTGCTGGCCATGGTGCCGCTGGTCGTGGCGCCGATCATCCTGTTCGGGCGCAAGGTCCGGGCGCTGTCGCGCGAGGCGCAGGCGCGCATGGCCGACATGGTGTCGGAGGGCGCCGAGACCCTGGACGCGGTGCGCACCGTGCAGGCCTTTGCCCAGGAAGAGAATGCTTCCAGGAAGTTCGGCCAGGCGACCGAGCGCGCCTTCGACGCCGCCCGGCGGCGCATCGCGCGGCGCGCCGTGATGACCACCCTGGTGATCTTCATCGTCTTTTCGGCGGTGGGCTTCCTGCTGTGGATCGGCGGTCACGACGTTCTCGACGGGCACATCAGTGCCGGCGACCTCTCGGCCTTCATCTTCTATGCCGTCCTGGTGGCGGGATCGGGCGGCGCTATCAGCGAGACCATCGGCGACCTGCAGCGCGCCGCCGGCGCCGCCGAGCGGCTGGCCGAGTTGCAGGCTGAACCACCTGCCATAGCCGAGACGACGGCGCCCAAGGCGCTGCCGCAGATGGTGCAGGGCAGCGTCCAGTTCGAGGGCGTCTCCTTTCGCTATCCGACCCGCCCCGAAACGCTGGCGCTCGATCATTTCGATATCGACGTGGCGCCCGGCGAGACGGTCGCCATCGTCGGCCCGTCAGGTGCCGGCAAGACCACCGTGTTCAACCTGCTGCTGCGCTTCTACGACCCGGACGCGGGCGTCGTCCGGCTCGACGGGATCGACATCCGCGACCTGCGCTTCGCCGATCTCCGCCGCACGCTGGCGATCGTGCCGCAGGAGCCCGTGCTGTTCACCGCCTCGGTCGCGGACAACATTCGCTATGGACGACCGGATGCCTCAGATGCCGAGATACGCGCTGCCGCCGAGGCCGCGTCGGCACTCTCGTTCATCGAGGCGATGCCCCGGGGCTTCGCCACCAATCTCGGCACCCGCGGCGTGCGCCTGTCGGGCGGGCAGCGCCAGCGCCTCGCCATCGCCCGCGCGTTGCTGTGTGATCCCGCCATTCTGCTGCTTGACGAGGCGACCAGCGCGCTCGATGCAGAGAGCGAGCTGGCGGTTCAAAAGGCACTTGACCGGCTGATGCATCGGCGCACCACGCTGGTCATCGCCCATCGCCTGGCAACGGTGCAGAAGGCAGACCGCATTATCGTGATCGATCAGGGCCGCGTCGTCGATGCCGGACGCCATGGTGACTTGGTCTGTCGCGGCGGACTCTACGCCAGGTTGGCCGAGCTGCAGTTCAATCTTTCCGCAGCGGCAAGCTGACAGAGCACGAATTTTTCGATCTCGGCTCGTCGGGCCCCAGAGCACAAAGAAGTCACGCGGCACTGGCCCCGCTCCATTGTTGCTCCGGCAGGCTGGTCGTCCTCCCCTGTTCGGTGACGCCCGGTGCAACGGTCCTGCTATTTTTCCCGCCACGCTTTCGCGATCTGGTCGCCCAAGGGCTTGGTCAGGTAGGAGATGACCGTCCGGTCGCCCGTCTGGATGAAGCTTTCGACAGGCATCCCGGGCAGGAGCTTGAGCCCGCCAAGTCGTGCAATCTCTTCAGCGGCGGGGACGATGCGCACCGTGTAGTAGGTCGCGCCGGTTTTTTCGTCCTTTGTAACATCGGCCGAGACAAGACTGACGGTGCCATCTATTTCCGGAGTGGTCCGCTGGTTGAAAGCGGAAAAGCGCAACACCGCCCGCTGCCCGATTCGCACCTGGTCGATGTCCTGCGGTGCGATCTTGGCTTCCACCGTGAGGCCGTCGGCTTTGGGCACGATGACCATCAGCGGCTCGGCCGCATTGGCGACGCCGCCCACGGTGTGAATCGTCAATTGATGGACAACGCCATCCTGTGGAGCACGGATGTCTATCCGCTTGAGCTGGTCCTCGGCCGCGACCCGCTTTTCGGCGAGTTCCGCCAGCTTGCCTCTGATATCGGCCAGCTCCTTGCCGACCTGGGTACGAAGGTCCTGGTCGATCTGGATGATCTGAAGCTCGATTTCGCTGATCTTGCCTCTTGTCTGGGCGATCGACGACACAAGGGTTCCACGCTCGCCATCGAGGCGCGCCGCGTCGCGCTCCAACGCTGTCAGCCGATTGATTGGTATCAGGTTCTTCTGCCAGAGCTCCCGGGTTCCCTTGAGTTCCTTCCCAATCAGCTCGGTCTCGCGCTCCTTGGCCTTGATCTGGTCCATCATGCCCTGGATCTGCTCGGTCAACTGCGCAATCCGCTCGCCCAGCTGGGCCTTCTGGCCCTGCCGAGCCTTGACCCGCACTTCGAAGAGGCGGCTCTCTTCTTCAATAAGGCCGGCCACACTGGGCTCGGACTTTCGCGCCAGTAATTCGCCCGGAAATTTCACGCGTTCGAGCCCGTCCTGCTCCGCCTTAAGGCGAGCCTGGTTGGCCGTGAGCTCGTCCATCGTCCTGGAAATGACGGCGAGATTGGCACGCGTGATGGTGCCATCGAGCCGGATCACGATGTCGCCGCCGCGCACCTCGCTGCCGTCGCGCACGTTGAGTTCGCCAACCACCCCGCCGGTCGGATGCTGAACCTTCTTGACATTGCTGTCCACGACCAGGGCACCCGGCGCGATGATTGCCCCGGAAAGCTCCGTGGTCGCGGACCAGCCGCCGACGCCCAGCACTATGGCGCTTGTCACGATGGTGGCGCCGAGGATTGCTTTGCGCAGCGATCTGACCGTCTTCGACGTTGTTGCCATCACGTCGCTCCTGCGATTGCCATCTTTGCCGGGACGGGCACGGATGCCCGAGCCATCGGCCGCATGATCTGGTCTTTTGGTCCGAAGGCCTTGGCTTGACCGTTTGCGAGCACAAGTACCTGGTCGATGCCGGCCACGGCACTTGGACGATGGGTGATCATGACGACGACCCCGCCTCGTGCTCGAACGGTTGCAATGGCCTTCACCAATGCTTTCTCGCCGTCGATGTCGAGGTTCGAATTGGGCTCATCGAGAACTACCAGGAAGGGATCACCGTAGAGGGCCCGGGCGAGCGCAATACGCTGACGCTGCCCACCTGAGAGCGATATTCCATCCTCGCCGATGCGCGTGTCGTAACCCTGTGGCAGCCGCACGATCATGTCGTGAACACCGGCCTTCTCGGCTGCGCTTATGATCGCTTCCGGATCTGCCTTCGGATCGAAGCGCGCGATGTTTTCGCCGATCGTTCCTTCGAACAGCTCGATATCCTGGGGAAGGTAGCCGATGGATTGGCCTAGCAGTTCGGGCGAGTACTGCTCAAGCGCCGCGCCGTCCAGCCGTACGGTACCCCGCCGGGGCGCCCACACCCCGACCAGGCCGCGAGCGAGCGACGATTTTCCTGACGCACTCGGGCCGATGATGCCCAAGCCGCTGCCGCTGTTGAGGGTGAAGGACACGTCGACGACTACCGGCCGCGTGCCGCCGGGTGGTACCAGGGAAAGTCCCTCGACCGACAGGGAAGAGGCGGGCTTCCGAAGCGGCAGGGCTTCAGGCTGCCTGGGCAGAGCGGAGAGGAGCTCTCGCAGCCGTGCCCAGCTCTGCCGCGCGGCGGAGAAACCCTTCCAGTGTGCGATCACCTGCTCGGCTGGCGCCAGCGCTCGCGCCGACAGGATCGAGCCGGCAATTATGACGCCGGCGGACGCCTCGCCGTGAATCACGAGATAGGCGCCGATACCGAGAACGCCGGACTGCAGGGCCATCCGCGTTACCTTGGACAGGCCACCCAGGCCGCTCGCTATGTCGCCCGCCTGGTCGTGCGCATCCAGGTGCTTCCGGTTGATCGACTCCCAAGCTGCCGTCAGTCGCGATGTCATGCCCATGGCAGTTATGACTTGGGCATTGCGGCGACTGGCCTCGGCAAGGTTGTTGCGGATCGCCCCCTGCGTGGCAACTGCGCGGATCGGCCTGCGCGTGAAGGCCTCCGTGCAAATGGCCAGGCAAATGAGGAAGACGGCACCGGCTGTTGCAGCCAGGCCGATCATCGGATGAAACAGGAAGCAGATGACCAGATAGAACGGCATCCAGGGCAGGTCGAAAAAGCTGAGCGGACCACCGCTGGCGAGGAACTGGCGAACCTGGTCGAGGTCGCGCATCGGCTGCAGCCCCAGCCGTCCTCCCTTTTCTGTGAGTTGAAGTCGGACGATGAGGTCGAACGCATGCGGGCTGAGCCGCTCGTCGAAGCAGCGCGCGATCCGTGCCATGACGCGGTTGCGCAGGAAGTCGAGCACGCCTTGGCCGAAATAAAGCGTTGCCGCCAATATCGAGAGCGCGACGAGAGTGGGAATGCTGCGACTGGGAATTACCCTGTCGTAGACCTGCAGCATGTAGAGTGACCCGGTCAGGTAGAGCGTGTTCAAGAGCGCGCTGAACAAACCTAGTGCCAGCAGGATTCCACGATAGTTGCTCAGCCTGGGCAGGGCGTCGTCCCGTGAGACGATCGAATGTGAATTCCAGGCCATGGCTTCTCTCGGATATCCCGGTTGCCCGATCGATGGCGGTCGGGGTGAACGTGCAGGGGGAGATATCGCGGTCGCGCCGGTGTGAAAGCTCGGGGATCTACCAGCTCGTAAAACTACGAGCGCGGCCGAGCTCGCGCAGCGTCGTTGGGTCACACCGTAATGGCACGAGCTGTTTTCGAGCGCCTGGGCGCTCTAGTTGACGCCCGAAGCCCGCGTCATCGCTGGCGGGGCGTGACGGAGCAAGAGCGAGGACACTATGACATTCGGTGACTATCTGGCGTTCAATCTCAACGGCGAGAGTGTGGGGACACCCTCACCGCAACCGACGGTGCAGGTCAAGATCATCGACAATGGCGATGGCACTCTCACTTTCCAGGTTCTGCAAGCGGCGAGTGGAACCGTCGGTGACATCTCCGCCTTTTGGTTCGATGTCGCGAACGAATCGCTGATCGGAAGTCTATCGGCGGCCGCACTCCCGAGCCCCACTGGAACTGGGACGCCGACGATCAGCTTGAAGCAGGGCGACGACAACGTGCAGGCCTTGAACGGGCAGGACAACCTTCAGGGTGTTGGCTACGGCAGCGATGGCGGTTTCGACGTCGGTATCGAAGTCAACCAGACTCCGGACCGGATCGACGACTACTTGTCCTTCAGCTTCAGGCTGAGCAGTGCCACGCAACCGTTGTCGCTGTCCGATTTCCAGAATGTCGACTTCGCCATTCGCATCACCTCCACCGGGCCGGATACGGACCTGGATGGTGACGGCGACGGCGGCGGCTCCTGGAAAATTCTCGGCTCGAGCCCCAATGGCATGCCCGCGATGTCGATCGACAAGGTGGTGACGGGCGTGTTCAACGCCGACGGCAGCGCCGACGAGGACGGCCAGGCCGATGCGGCCGGCGACTACGTGACCTACGACATCACGGTGGCCAATATCGGCAACATCACGCTGACCGGCGTGGCCATCGACGACCCGCTGCTGGGCGGCGCGATGGCGTCGGGCGTGACGCTCGCTGTCGGCGGCTCCTACAGGGTGGGTGGCAGCTACACGGTGACCCAGGCCGACCTCGACAGCCGGGGCGGCGGCGACGGCAGCCTCGACAACACGGCGACGGCCGCGTCCGCCGAGACCGACCCGGTCAGCGACAGCGAGCATGTCGGGCTGCTGTACGATCCCGCGATGTCGATCGACAAGGTGGTGACGGGCGTGTTCAACGCCGACGGCAGCACCGACGAGGACGGCCAGGCCGATGCGGCCGGCGACTACGTGACTTACGACATCACGGTGGCCAACACCGGCAACATCACGCTGACCGGCGT
>NZ_JBFWZI010000042.1:0-47075 GCF_050185545.1 Reyranella sp.
TGAACTGGACCCGGTTTTTGGGACCAGTCGGTTAGTTGGAGACAGAGCTGTTCCGCACTACTAGACGGAGCAGACCATGAACCAGAGAATGAGACGTAAGATCGATGCGGCGTTGAAGGCGAAGATCGCCTTGGAGGCGCTGCGAGAGGAAGCGACGGTTGCCGACCTGGCGCAGCGCTATCAGGTACACCCCAATCAGATCTACGCTTAGAAGAAGCAGCTGCAGGAGCAGGCATCACGGGCGTTCGACGGCGGCGGCGGTAACGTGTCGGCCGACCGAGAGCGCGAGGTCGAGCGGCTGTACGCCAAGATCGGCGAGTTGATCGTGGAGCGGGATTTTTTAGCGGAGGTCCGGAAGATGAGCATACCGGACCGCAGAGCGCTGCTCGACCACGACCAGGAGCAGATTTCAGTGCGTCGCCAGTGCCGGCTGCTGGGAATCGCCCGCTCGGGCGTCTACCGCGAGCGCCGGCCGGCCAACGACAATGACCTGGGCCTGATGCGACGGATCGACGAACTGTTCACGAGCTGGCCGTTCCTGGGCTCGCGGCGGCTGGCCCGGGTGCTGTGGGAGGAAGGACATCCGATTAACCGCAAGCGCGTGCACCGGTTGATTAGGCGCATTCGAATGCGCTCAGGCAGATGGGGATCGCCGCCCTGGGACCCAAGCCACGCACGACCAAGCCGGCGCCGGGCCACAAAGTGTACCCCTACCTGCTGCGCGGCATACCGATCGATCGGCCGAACCAGGTGTGGGCAGCCGACATCACCTACATCCCGATCGGCCGGGGCTTCCTGCATCTGGTGGCGATCATGGACTGGGCCAGCCGGGCTGTGCTGGCCTGGCGGCTGTCGAACACGATGGACAGCACCTTCTGCGTCGAGGCCCTTGAGGAGGCGCTGGCGGGCTCCGGGATGCGAAGGGCCCGATGCAGGTCGTCTCGAACCCCTATGGACGCGTACGCGTGCGCTACGAGGCGCCGGCGGCCCGTCTTCTCGATGCCGAGATGCGCGCATTCCTCGATTGGTTCAACACGCCCGGGACACTCGACCCGGTGCTCAAGGCCGCCATTGCCCATCTGTGGTTCGTCACCATCCATCCTTTTGAGGACGGCAACGGTCGCATGGCGCGGGCGATCGCCGACATGGCGCTGGCGCGTGCCGACCAGACCTCTCAGCGCTTCTACAGCATGTCGGCGTGGATCCAGATTGAACGCAGCGCCTACTACGACATCCTCGAGCACTCCCAGAGGATCGCGATATCACCGCCTGGCTGACGTAGTTCCTGGGATGTCTCGACCGCGCGATGGATGGCGCTGAAGAAATTCTGGGCACCGTTCTGGCCAAGGCCGAATTCTGGAAGCGTCACGGCGACTTCCAGATGAACGACCGCCAGCGCGACATGCTCAATCGGCTGCTGGATGGGTTCACGGGCAAGCTCACTTCCAGCAAGTGGGCAAAATTCGAGAAGTGCTCACCTGGTACGGCGCTTCGAGACATCACCGACCTGGTGAGCCGAGGGGTGCTCAGGAAGGATCCCGCAGGCGGCCGGAGCACGAGCTACTCTTTGGCGCGAGCACCACAATTGGTGTCACATCCCTGATACGGCTTTCGCGAGTGTGGAGCCTTCCTTGTCACTTCCCCCGGTTCATGCCAACAAGACGGGCTGGCGCCGCGATCGTCCCATCGAACCGGAGGCGACCGCCTTGCTGGTGGTCGACGTCCAGAATCTCGAGATTTCGCCGCCGATCGAGCGTGAGCACCCGGCCTTTGTCGCCGACCTGCAAGCTCGGGTGGTGCCCAACATCGCCCGCCTCATCGCGACCTGCCGCCAAGCCGGCATCGAGGTGGTCTATACGGTTATCGAAAGCCTGACCCGCGATGGCCGCGACCGCAGCCTCGATCACAAGCTCTCCGGCATCCTGGTTCCCAAGGGAGCCTGGGAAGGACAGGTGATCGATGCGGTGGCTCCGCACGACGATGAGATCGTCCTGCCGAAGACTTCATCGGGGGTGTTCAACTCCACGAATGTCGATTACGTGCTGCACAATCTCGGGGTGCGTCATCTCCTCGTCGTCGGCCTGCTGACCGATCAATGTGTGGATATGGCCGTGCGCGACGGCGCCGATCGCGGCTACTATGCGATCTGTATTACCGACTGTTGCAGCACCTATACGGCCGAGCGACAGGCCAACGCACTGCAGGCATTCGGCGGCTACTGCCGGACCGTCACCCTTGAGGGCATGCTCGCCGAGATCGCAGCATCGGCGAAGAAAGCTCCGGTGCGCTAGGGTGTCTCCTGCAGTGCGGGGCAGAGCGACATCCACAGCAGCAGGGCGAGCGCCGGCAGCACCATCCACCTGATGGTCATCGTCGTCTCCCGGCTGCCATCCTGGCGCCACTGCGGTTATGATCGAGCGTCATCGAAGTCAGTTGGAGTATCGCATGAGCGTCGCACCGGGTCAGCCTGCCCAACCTGCCGTCGTCGACTTTCTCTCCGTCGACGTCCTCACCGACAATGTCAGCGACACCTATGTCAGCAAGACGTTGTTTGCGGTGTCGGAGTTCGCCAATGTCGTGCTGGCAGGCGCCAAGGAGATCTCAGGCGAGACGCTGCTCGTCGCCAACCTCGGCTACGGACTGCGCCTGCGCACGCGCATCGGGCAGCGCGAGCACGTCCTGCTGTTCGACACCGGCACGGAGGGCGCAGCGTTCATCCGCAACTGCCGCAATCTAGGGCTCGACCTCGGCTCGGTCGAGGCCATCGCCATCACCCACGGCCACTGGGATCACATGGGGGCGGTGCCGGCGGCGATCGACGCCATCGTTGCGCGCCGCGGCCGCGAGTCCGTCACGGTGCACGTCAATCCCGGCATGTTCAACGAGCGCGGCGTGCTGCTGAAGGGTGGGGTCATCTTCCCCGCCGCCCGCGTGCCGACGCCGGCCCAGATGACGGAGCGCGGCGCGCGCGTCGTCAACGACGGCGCGGCGCGCCTGCTGCTCGACGGGCACTTCTATTACAGCGGCGAGATCCCGCGCGTCACCACGTTCGAGACCGGCCGCGAGGATCACCTCTGCCGGCGCGACAACTCCGAGGAATGGCGGCCCGATCCCTACCTGATGGATGAGCGCATGCTGATCGTGCACGTGCGCGATCTCGGCCTCGTCGTCTTCACCGCCTGCAGCCACGCCGGCGTGGTCAATGTCTGCACCGAGGTCCGCCGGCTGTTTCCCGACCTGCCCATCCACGCGGTCATGGGCGGCCTGCACCTGGGCGGCGTCATGGAGCACATCATCCCGCAGACGGTCGAAGGGCTCCGGCCGTTCGACATCCGCTACATCATCGCCGGCCATTGCACCGGCTGGCGGGCGCTGCATGCGCTGGCCGACACCTACGGCGAGCGGGTCAGCCAGTCGGCCGTCGGCACCAGCTACACGTTCGACGCCAGCGCACCCAGCCCGGCCGGATGACCCTGCCGCCCGTCCTGTTCACGGCAGTGCGGCGCGCGAACGGCCGCCTGCCGGTGACCGTGGTGACCGGCTTCCTCGGTAGCGGCAAGACCACGCTGGTCAATCACATCCTGACCAACCGACAGGGCATCAAGGCCGCCGTGCTGGTGAACGAGCTGGGCGAGATCGGCATCGACAACGACCTGATCGTCGCCAGCGAGGGCGGCATGATCGAGCTCAGCAACGGCTGCATCTGCTGCTCGACCAACACCGACCTGATCGACGGCATCGTGCGCGTGCTCGGCCGACCGGAACCGATCGATCACATGCTGGTCGAGACGACGGGAGCCGCCGACCCGCTGCCGGTCGCCCTCACCTTCCAGCGCCCGGAGTTCCGCGACCTGCTGCGCCTCGATGCCATCGTGGCGCTGGCCGACGCCGAGCAGTTCAGCCTCGACCATTTCGACAGCTTCGCCGCCCGCCATCAGCTGCGCTACGCCGATGTCCTGCTGCTGAACAAGTGTGACCGGGTGGACGAGGCCAGGCTCGGCGCCGTGGAAGCGGACATTCGCGACGTCAACCCGAGCGCACGTCTGGTGCGCACGACACGGAGCGCCGTGCCGCTGCCCCTGATCCTCGACACCGATCTGTTCCAGGAGAGCTCACTCGATCGCGCGCGGACCACGGCGCATCTGGCGGACGACGGACTCGTCTCGGTGTCGTTCTCGAGTGACCAGCCGTTCTCGGTTTCGTCGTTCCAGGCCTTCCTCGACCACGGCCGCCCGCCAGGCCTGTTCCGCGGCAAGGGCTTCCTGTGGCTGGCCGAGACCGGCAAGCGCTATGTCTTCCATCTGGTGGGCGAGCGCTTCACGCTCGACGACGATCCCCGGTCGGCGCCTGGCCCCAACCGGCTGGTGCTGATCGGACGCGGGCTCGAGACGGAAGCCCTGAAGGCGCGGCTGGCGAGTTGCCTCGCGCCGCCATAGGCCGCCCTCGGCAAACACGAATGGTCCTGCAACTCTTCTGATGGGAGCGCACCTCTCTAGAGCGAGATCTTCTTGGATTGAAGCACCGAAAAACCTCACCCCGAGGAGCGGCCACGGGCCGCGTCTCGAAGGGTCGGCAACAGACGAACTTCGGCCGACCCTTCGAGACGCCACGCTCCGCGTGGCTCCTCAGGGTGAGACCCTCTTTGGTACTTCGACCAAACAAAACCACGTTCTAGCGGGACATCGCGATCTGCCGCATGTCCTCGAGGGCGGCGGCCGATCTTTCGATCAGGCCTTCGGCGACGGCGACGGATGAGCCGCTTGCCTCGGCCGCGGCGGCAAAGCGGGCAAGATCCGCCAGCCCGAGATGGGTGGCGAAGCCGTGCAGTCGATGGGCGGCCAGGCGTCGAGCCTCCGCAGTCCCGGCGTTGGCCAGGTCCTCGGCGAGCGACGGCAGCTCCATCTGCGCTGCCGACAGGATGGTCCCGATGCCGTCGGCGCCCAAAGCTTCGAGCAGATGCGCGAGGCGGCCGGCGTCGACGCCGACCTCGGCGGGGCGGCCCGGAACCAGGCTGGCAGCCGCGGCCACGATCTCCTCGCGGGTCGCCGGCTTGGCGAGGACGGCATCGGCGCCTGCCGCCTTGGCGCGCTCGACGATGGTCGGCGACGGCATGGCGGTGAACAGCACCAGCGCCGGCCGTTGCGTCCTCTCCGCCAGGAGCCGCGTCATCCGATGCAGGGTCTCCAGCCCGTCCCATCCCGGCAACGACATGTCGAGCAGCACGAGGTCAAAGGTCGACTGCGCCAAGACCTCTAGCGCCTGCTCACCGGTCTCAACGGAGACGACTCGCCAGCCTTCGAGGCCCAGCAGCGTGGCATAGGACGTGCGCGTCAGCTCGAGATCGTCGACCAGAAGCACAGTGAGGGAGCGCGGCGCGACAGCCGACGGCCGGTTGGCGAGCGCCTTGTCGAAGCTCACCTCCAGGCAGAACGAGGCGCCAGGGCCGAGCCGACCCGTCGCCGTCAGGGTACCGCCGAGTGCCGCGGCGAGATGGTGCGATACAGAGAGACCGAGGCCGCTGCCCGCAGACGGCAGGGTCGTCGAGAATGGCTTGAAGAGCCCGGCTGCGCCGCGCTCGCCGAGGCCCGGCCCCTCATCCTCGACCGTGAAGCGGCAACGCAGCGCACGGCCCTCGTCGACGAAGGTGGCGCCCAGCGTCACCGGTCCGCTGGGGGCGTGGCGGTAGGCGTTCGACAGGAGGTTGAGCAAGATCTGCTGCAGGCGTCGCGCGTCACCGATCACCGCTTCCCGGCAGCCGCCGAGGGCAACCGAAAGCGGCCGGCCCGCGACCGCGTGTTGTGCCTCCACCAGTCGCGCCGCGATGCGCGCGACCTCGACGGGGTCGAACGGCGCGGCGCTGAGCGGCAGCTTGCCGGCCTCGCACAGGCCGACCGTCAGCAGGTCGTCGACCAGCTCGCGCAGCGACAGAAAGGCGGCGCGCAAGGCGGCGACATGCCCGCTCGGTGCCGGCCCCTGGGACGACACCTCGATCAGGGCCCCGACCGCAGCCAGCGGGCCGCGCAGCTCGTGGCCGATCGTCGCCATGGCGGTTGCCGACCGCGACGCCAGGGCCCGCTCGCGCTCGGCCGACTCCGCTGCGCTGGCGCGTGCTGCCTCGGCGGCCGCAGCCAGTCGGCCGCGAACAATTTCCATCTCGGCAGCCAGCCGATGCCGGTCGACGACCGGCGCCAGCCATCGCGCGAGCGGCGCGAGCCGCGCCAAGGCCGTGCCGGCCGCCGCCCCTTCGGCATCGACGACGAGAAGGCCGATCTCGTCACCGGCCGACAGGAGACGTGCATTCGCCTGACGCGACTCGCCCTGATCGCCGACCATGGCCAGCCGTCGTCGAAGGTCGCTCGCCTGCGTCTCTGGCCTGGAGGTCCAGGAACGCCAGGCCCCCTCGACACGCACGGCAAGCCCGACATCGAACCCGCAGATGCCGGCAAGCACGGCGGTGGCGCGCTGGCAGGCCTGATCGAGCGAAGCCGCTTCGGCAACTTCCGACAATTGGGCGAAATCGGCGCCGATGTTGGTGGACGACGTGAAACGTGTCACGCCAAGCTGCCGCCAGACCATCTCCGCCGCACCGGCATGCCGTTCTTGTTCGCCCGTCAGGTCGCTCCGCCGCGCAGCGCTCGCCGCCAGCCGATGGATGAAGGCGCGGTCGAAATCCCGGCCGAGCCTCGCCGCCGTTTGCGCCGCCCGATCGTAGAGATGAACGGTGGACCGGCCGCGTGCCGCGGCCACCTCGGCCAGGCAGAGGTCACGCAGGGCCGAGAAGGCCTCCGGACACGTGCGCGCATAGCCGGCAAGCCGGCGCAACGAGCGCCGCGCTCCGGTGAGATCCGCCGTCCGGGCACAGGCAACCACGGAGAACGCGCAATAGAACGGGTGAATGAGCGTCCCCACGAGATTGTTCGCGCGCGGCGCCAGCTCGTCGGCGATGCGGCGTGCGGCCGCGAAGTCGCCATCGACCACCCGCAATTGCAGATCGAGCGTCTTGCAGATCGCCCAGGCATCCCAGTTGTTCATTCGCGCGAGCTGCTCGACGTCCTCGGCCGACACGATGCGGCCATCGAGCGCCAGTGGCTTGTCGACGCCTTCCTTCAGTCCGGCGATCGCCTGGGAGATCGACTCGACGATGCGCCGATTGCCGACATCGCCAAGGCGCGTCAGCAGGCTGGCATACTCGTTCGCCACCCGGGAAACCTGGTCCAGGTCGGCGGCGGCGAACCACAGGCAATGGACCAGGTTGCGCACGCCATAGGCGACGTAGAGCTGGTCGCCCTCGAGGACCGCGTACGCGACGACGCGACGATTGACGTCGGCGAGCTCCGCGAAAGGCCGGCGCCAGATCTCGCCGAAGAACGTGGCGCGATAAAGTGCCGAGGCGCGACCATAGCTCAGGCTGTCCGGCAGCGCGTCCAGGGTCGAGCGCGCCCAGCGCCGCGCCATGGCCAGGCGTCCGGCCGATGCCAGCGCCACGGTCATGCCTGAGTTGGTGCTGTACTGCCGACTTCCATCGACCGCCAGCTGATGCAGGGCCGCACGCGCCCGGAGCCAGGCGCACAGGTGAAGTGTCGAACTGTAAAGTGCCGGCACCCCTTTCTCGATCAGGAAGGCTTCGGCGTCGATCAGCACCCGGCGCGAGGGAGGTGCGCGCCACATCCGCGACAGCCGTCGGGCGAGCGGTGCGGCGAGGCTCGTCCAGGCCATCCCGGCGCCGGCGCGGAGCTTGCCGACCGATCGCGGCGCCGGCAGCCCGAGCGCCGCGAGACCGGCCAATACCGCTGCAACGGCGCGCTTGTTCTCGCCCGCACCAAACCAACGGGCGGCGAGCGTTCCATAGGCGATCGCGATCTCCATCGCCGTCGCGGCCAGCGCGACGAGCTCGGCTTCATGGCCCGCCAGCTCCTCTAACGGCGCCGTCCGCGCGAACACCACGCTCAAGCGAAAGGCAGGCGATGGGCTCCTTCCACGTGCATGCGACTTGACGAGAGTCAGGCCATGCCGGGCGATGCGGCTGGCACCTGCGAGGTCGTCGAGCGCCAGCGAGACTTCCGCGGCGTCGGCAAGCGCGTCCGTCCACGCGGCTGCGAGCTCGATCATGGGCTCGCAGGCCAGCGCATGCGTGGCAAACTTCAGGACTTCGCCGGCCGCCTCCTCAGCCAGGTAACGCTGGCGATGCAGCTCCGCCGCCAGCTGATGAACCCGATGCCGCTCGTCGGCGGCGATGTCTCGCTGGGCGCTCTCCTGAAGCAAATCGTGCGCGAACCGCAGATCGTCATCGCGTTGCGACAGGATCGCCATCGCCAGCAGGCGGTCGACCATGCCCGGCGCGACGGGAGCGCCGGTCAGGCGCGCGACGATCGCGTCGAGATCGGCGCGGCGGAAACGGTCACCGAGGCAGGCGGCGATCGATGCGATCCGGCGCATCTCCGGCGCGAGATTGGCCAACCGGCTTTCCAATCGCACCCCGACATCGGCACGGAGCGCCGTCAGCGACCACAGGCCCGTGGCGCCGCGCGCGAGGATACCGTTGTGCTCGAGCAGCCGCAGCGCTTCCAAGAGACCGAACGGCGTCGACGAGGCCTCCACACCGACGATCTCGACGATGTTGCGCGCCAGGGCACGATCCCCGCCGATTTGCGATTCGACTAGCCGCGTGGCGTCGGTAACGTCGAGCGGCGCCACGATCAGGCGATCACCATCGATGGAGATCCCGGCGGTGCGGCTGCCCGCGATCACGAACAGGGCGTGCGCCGGGCCGAACTTCACCAGCTTGGCAAGCAGCGCGAGAGTCCGCTCCTCGGCCCAGTGCAGATCGTCGATGAAGAGCACGACCGGGCGGCCGAATTTGACCATCGCCGTGGTCACTGCAAGCGCGCCCTCGAGAAGGCGATCGAGCGTGCCGGCGTCGCTGCCGACGTCGACCTCGCCCTGGACGAGAGCGAGCAGTGGGCCGACATCGCTGCGCAGCCGGGCGAGCGCGGCAGCGCGGTCTGCCGCCACAGCCACGACCGCCTCGAGCGACTGCTGCAACGCTTCGCGAACCGGAGCCAGGCCGTTGAGACCGGCCTGCTGGGCGATCTTTCCTCGGCCCACGAAAGCCTCGACGTTCGCCAGGGCAGCTTCGATCGCGGCGCTCTTGCCGATCCCCGCTGGGCCGCAGACCAGGACGACGCCCGAACGATGACTGAGACCGAGCCGTCCGGCGATGGCGCCCACGAGCGCGCGTCTGCCGTCGAGCGCGGTGAAGGCCGCGGCCCGGCAGTCGTTCCTCACGGTCGCCGCCCACGGAGCAGCCGGTACCCCACGCCGTGCTCGGTCTTGATCTGGTGGCTATCGCCCAGGCCCGGGCCGAGCTTGCGGCGCAACCGGCTGACCAGCGTATCGACCGTGCGCATATCGCTCGGCCCGAGCTGGCGCGTGACCACCGAGGCGAGCGTCTCTCGTGTGACGACGTTGCCGTTCGACCTGATCAGGGCGGCGAGCAGATCGAACTCGCCGCGCGTGAGATCGATCGATCCGTCACCTGCCGAACGAACCTCCCGGCGCAGCAGGTCGACCTCGATGTCGCCGATCGACACCACGGTCCCGGTGCCGGCGCCGCGCCGGCGCAGGACGTTGCGCAGCCGGGCCAGCAGCTCGCGCAGGTCGAGCGGCTTGGTGAGGTAGTCGTCACCCGTGGTCTCGAGGGCCTCGATGCGCGTTCTGCGCTCGTTGTGCTGCGTGACGAAAACGATGGCAACGTCGAAGCTGCGGCGGATCTCGGTCGCCAGCGACAGCCCGTCGAGATCGGGCAGGTTGATATCGAGCAACACGAGGGCGAAGGCCTCGGCGACCAACAGGCCGTAGGCCTCTGCCGCTGTCGCGGCGGCCTTCACCTCGAATTCGTTGCGCGCCAGGAAGTGGCTCAGCGTCGCCCTGGTGACCGCCTCGTCCTCGACCAGGAGAATCTTCGGCCTCTGTTCCATCGCCGCATCTAACCGCCCAGCTGGCTCACAACACGTCGACTCGTTGGCAGATTCACAAGCCATCAGCAGGCGTCGACAAGGAATCGACTCCGACGGGACGGCGTGTCCGCGCAGAGAAATATTGTAGCATCGCCAGTGAGCGTTCCAGCACGGAACAATTCGCAGTGTCGTGAGCTCTCGCGCCAACGGGCGGCTGGGTATTCGCGTACGGCCCAAGAGCCGTCATCCCCACCGGAGCCGAGCGCCGCGAGGTGCAGCGGAGGGACCCTTCTTTGTTGCAGCAACAAGAAAGGTCCCTCGACTACGCCGCCAATGGCGCTGTAAACAGCGCCTAATCGGGTGGCTCCGCTCGGGATGACGGCTTTTTTGGCCATAGGCGAACGCCCCTGCGACGTGGGGAGCCGGTCATCCGGCGATGGCACGCCTCGCCATGTCCACGCTTTCGCCCTGGAGGGTGCGGGCAAGGTCGCCCAGCCGCGCCTTGTCGGTGGCGTCCTTCACCGGGATCGAGAACTCGCAATGGGTGACGACGGATCCGTAGCGCTCGTGAAGCTTGCGCGCGATGGTGTCGTAGGTCCCGATGGTCACGAAGGTTTCCAGCACCTCGTCGCTGATGTGCCGCGGCATCTCCTCCCAGCGCTGGGCGCGCGACAGCAGTTTCAGCCGATCGGCCAGCTCGCCGAGACCGAGATGCTCGAAAGCGGCGCGATATTGCGGCGTCGATGCGTAGAAGGCGATGCGCGCCCGCACGTCGCGCACCTTGGGCACCAGCTCGGCCTCGCTCGCCGCCGCGGCGACCAGGGGCTTCATGCAAACGGAGAAGTCGGCAAGCGAGCGGCCGGTCCTGGCCGCGCCGGCGCGCACGGCAGGCAGCATCACCCCGGCGATGTAGGACGGCGTGCACACCGGATGGGGACGGATGCCGTCGGCCACCTCGCCCGCCACTTGGCACATCACGGCATTGACCGCGGCCAGCTGGATGGGAATGCGCGGATGCTCGATCGGGCCCGGATTGAACAGCGGCACCATGAGGTCGAGGTTGTAGTGCGGGCCACGCACCGCGAGCGGCGTGCCGTTCTGCCAGCACTCCCATACGGCGCGGACGGCGCCGACGTACTCGCGCATCCACGGACCGGCCGGCGACCAGGCAAGGCCATAGCGCCGCTCGATGTGCGCCTTGACCTGGGTACCGAGGCCCAGCGTGAAGCGGCCGCGCGACAGCTTCTGCAGTGTCCAGGCGCTCATCGCCGTCACGGCCGGACTGCGCGGAAAGGCGATGGCGACCGACGTCGCGAGCTTCAGCCGGGTCGTCGCCTGCGCGGCCAGCGCCATGATGACGAACGGATCGTCCTTGGTCTCCTCGACGACAATGCCGTCGTAGCCGACCTCCTCGAGCAGGCGGGCGTTCTCGCCGACGGTGGCGAGGTCGAGCGGAATCTCGGGGGCGCGCAGGCCGGGATCGACCTTGCCGAGCGGCAAAAGAGTTTCTAGGAGCACTGTGTCACGAAGATGGAAGCGTCACGAGGATAGATGCAGCCGGCGCGGCCCGACAAGGGCGCGATGCGGCGAGGGAGACAGAAGCCATGAAGGATTTCGCAGGCAGGATCGCGGTCATCACCGGAGGCGGCACCGGCATGGGCCGCGAGCTCGCGCGCCAGCTCGTCGCCGAAGGCTGCAACGTGGCGATGTGCGACATCTCGGCAGCCAGCATGGCCGAGACCAGGCGGCTGTGCGAAGTCGAGCGGCTGCCGCAGGGCCTGCGCATCACCACCCACGTCGCCGACGTCGCCAACGAGGACGATGTCAAGCGTTTCGCCGCCGAGGTGGCCGAACAGCAAGACACCGACAAGATTCACCTGTTGTTCAACAATGCCGGCATCGGCGGCGGCGGCAGCATGATCGCCAACAGCCGCGAGGAGTGGGAACGCACCTTCAACATCTGCTGGTTCGGCGTCTACTATTCCACACGCGCCTTCCTGCCGATGCTCCTGAAGGCCGACCAGGGCCACATCGTCAACACCAGCAGCATCAACGGCTTCTGGGCCTCGGTTGGCCCGATGGTGCCGCATACCTCCTACAGCGCGGCAAAGTTCGCCGTGAAGGGCTTCAGCGAGGCGCTGCAGACCGATCTGCGCATCAACGCCCCGCACATCAAATGCTCGGTGGTGATGCCGGGCCATATCGGCACCTCGATCGTATCGAACTCGCGCAAGATCCAGAGCGGCAATCTCAGCGACACGATGAATGCCACGGAAATCGCCCAGATTCGCGCCCGCATCGCCTCGATGGGCTTCGACGTCGGCAAGCTGTCGGACGACGACGTCGCCCGGCTGGCGGCCCAGCGCGCCCGGAGCTTCCTCGAGGACGCCCCGACCAGCGCCGCCCAGGCGGCCAAGATCATCCTCGACGGCGTGAAGGCCGAGCGCTGGCGCATCCTGGTCGGCGCCGACGCCGAGAAGATCGACCGCCGCGTACGCGAGGCGCCGGAACAGGCCTACGACGTCGACTTCTTCCAGTCCTTCGCCAAGGAAGTCGGCTGGAAGCTCGGGACGCAGTAATCTCGGAACCCGATCTGCTGCCGCCCGTTTCCCGGCATTGGGAAATGGAGTGGCGTCATGATTGCAGCATCAGGACGGCGCACGCTGCTGCGTGCGGGTGCGGGTGTGGGTGCGGGCCTGGCGAGCGCGGCGATCGTTCTGCCTGGCCGGGCGCAGGACATCAGGAAGAAACGTTCCGACGAATTCGTCTCGCCGGCCGAGATGTTGATGCGCGACAACGCGGTGCTGGCCCGCATCCTGCTGATCTACGAAAGCGCCATGCGCCGGCTCGGCCAGGGCGAGGACATCGACCCGGCGGTGCTCGAGGTCTCGGCTCGCATCGTCCTCGACTTCATCCACCGCCACCACGAAAAACAGGAGGAGGAGCTGGTGTTCCCGCGCTTCAAGACGGCCGGGCGCATGGTCGAGCTGGTCAACGTCCTGGCCGTCCAGCATGCCGCCGGGCGCAAGCTCACCGAGCGGATCATCGCCGCCGCCCCGCAGGCGCGCAACCGGCAGCCGCGAGAGGCCATGGCGCCCGACATCCAGGCCTTCGTCACCCTGTACCGCCCGCACATGGCGCGCAAGGAAACCGACGTCTATCCCACCCTCCGCCATCTCGTGACCGGCGACGAGCACCAGGAGATTGCCGACGAGATGGAGAAGACCCAGCGCCAGGCCTTCGGTGCCGACGGCTTCGAAAAGGTCGCCAAGAAGGTCCACGAGATCGAGAAAACGATCGGCCTCGGGGACCTCGACGTATTCACCCCGAAGGGGTGAACGTCACCCTCCTGCGGACCGCGGGCGTCCCGCCCGCTCATGAAACCACGAGCGGGCGGGACGCCCGCGGTCCGCAAGACCATGCCCCCTCCGCCTGCCTGCGCGAAGCCGAAGCGGCTTCGCTTCGGCGAAGGCAGGTCCGCGAAGACGCGGACACCTCCCCAGCGATGGCGCTGGGGAGGAGCCTACCCCCTATAGTGGCAGGACACCCAGTGGCCGGGACGGCTTTCGCGCAGCTCGGGCACGCGCTGAGCACAGTCGGGCTTGGCGATCGGGCAGCGGGTGTGGAAATGGCAACCCGAGGGCGGCCGGATGGGATTGGGCACGTCACCCTGCAGCATGATGCGCTTGCGCTTGACCGTGGGATCGGGGATCGGCACCGCCGACAGCAAGGCCTCGGTGTAGGGATGCAGCGGCGTCTCGTAGAGATCGCGCGCCGGCGCGATCTCGACCACGCGGCCGAGATACATCACCGCCACCCGGTTCGAGATGTGCTCGACCACGCTGAGGTCGTGGGCGATGAACAAATAGGTGAGGCCGAACTCTTCCTGCAGGTCCTCCAGGAGATTGATCACCTGGGCTTGGATCGAGACGTCGAGCGCCGACACCGGCTCGTCGCAGACGATCAGCTTGGGCTCGACGGCGAGCGCGCGGGCAATGCCGATGCGCTGGCGCTGGCCGCCCGAGAACTCGTGCGGGAAGCGGCGCATGTGGTCGGGCTGCAGGCCGACCGTCTCCAGCAACTGAACGACGCGATCCTCCTGCGCCTGACGCGATTCGGCCAGCTTGTGGATGGTCAGCGCCTCCCCGATGATCGCGCCCACCGTGAGCCGCGGATTGAGCGACGCATACGGGTCCTGGAAAATGATCTGCATGTCGCGCCGCAGCGAGCGCAGCGCCGTGGCATCCATGCGCGTGACGTCGGCGCCCTTGAACGAGATCTCGCCCGAGCTGGGCTCGATCAGGCGCAGGATGCAGCGGCCGGTCGTCGACTTGCCGCAACCCGATTCGCCGACCAAACCCAGCGTCTCGCCGGCGCCGATCTCGAAGCTCACGCCGTCGACGGCGTGAACGCGATCGATCTCGCGTACGAACACGCCGCCCTTGACGGCGAAGTGCTTGCGCAGATTGCGGACCGAGAGGAGCGCGTCGCCTGCGCCTGCCGTCGCGCCGCTCACAGCACGCACCGAACGAAATGGCCGGGCGACACTTCCTTGAGGGGCGGCATCTCGCGCACGCAGATGTCGCTGGCGTAGCGGCAGCGGGCGGCGAAGCGGCAGCCAGGCGGCGGATCGAGCAGGCTCGGCACGGTGCCCGAGATCGCTTCCAGGCGCTGCTTCTTCTCGGCCGCCCGATCGACGCGCGGGATCGAGCGGATCAGCCCCTGGGTATAGGGATGGCGCGGCTGGCCGAACAGCTCGCCGACCGGCGCCTCCTCCACCACCTTGCCGGCGTACATCACCGTCACCCGCTGGCAGGTCTCGGCGACCACCCCCATGGCATGGGTGATCAGCATGATCGCCATGCCGAAGCGATCCTTCATCTCGTGCATCAGCTCCAGGATCTGCGCCTGGATGGTGACGTCGAGCGCCGTGGTCGGCTCGTCGGCGATCAGCAGCTTGGGCTGGCACGACAGCGCCATGGCGATCATGACGCGCTGGCGCATGCCGCCGGAGAACTGGTGCGGATAGTCGTGCACGCGGCGCTGCGGGTTGGGGATGTTGACCAGGCGCAACATCTCGGCCGCCCCTTCCATCGCCTGCTTGCGCCCGAGCTTCTGGTGCAGTGCGATCACCTCGGCGATCTGGTCGCCGACCGTGTAGACCGGGTTGAGCGAGGTCATCGGCTCTTGGAAGATGATGGCGATCTCGCGGGCGCGAATCCTGTTCATCTCCTCGTCGTCGAGCGGGATCAGGTCGCGGCCGCGCCACAGGATCTTGCCATCCTCGAAGCGGCCGGGCGGCATGTCGATCAGCTTGAGCACCGAGCGCGCGGTCACGGTCTTGCCGCAGCCCGATTCGCCCACCACTCCCACGGTCTCGCCGTGATCGATCCGCAAGTCCACGCCGTCGACGGCACGAACCATGCCGTCGTCGGTCTTGAACCAGGTTTTCAGTCCGTGAATCTCGAGCAGTGTTTCGACCACGAACCCCTCAAATGACGCGGCGCGGGTCCAGCGCATCGCGCAGCCCATCGCCAATGAAGTTGATGGACAGCACGGTGAGGAAGATCGCAGCACCGGAGGCGAGCGCCCAATGCGGCGCGATGTCGAGATAGTCCTTGGCGTCGGCGAGCAGGCGCCCCCAGGTCGGGATGTCGGGCGGAAAGCCCAGCCCGAGGAACGAGAGGGTCGATTCCTGGATGATGGCGGCGGCGACGTCGATGGTGGCGGCCACGATCACCGGGCCCAGCGCATTGGGCAGGATGTGCTGGATGACCTGGCGGCTGCGCGAGGCGCCGAGCGCCCGCGCTGCTTCGACGAACTCCTTTTCGCGCAATGACAGGAATTGGGCGCGCACCAGGCGGGCCGCCGGCATCCAGCGCAGGCCGCCGATCACGATCACGATCATGATGAAGATGCCGCCCTCGACGCCGAACACCGCCTTCAGCGAATCGCGGAACAGGTAGATGATCAGCAGCAACAGCGGCAGCGTCGGCAACGACAGGAACAGATCGGCCAGCCACATCAGCGCGGCGTCGACCTTGCCGCTCGCCATGCCGGCGATTGCGCCGACCAGCACGCCGACGAAGATGGCGACGACCATCGCCGCCAGACCGACCGCGAGCGAGATGCGTCCGCCGTAGATCATGCGGGCCAGCACGTCCTGGCCGAGATCGTCGGTGCCCAGTGGATGGGACCAGCTCGGCCCCTCCAGCTTGGCGGCGAAGTCGATCTCGTTGATCGGCACCGTCCAGATGAACGGACCGACCACGACGGTGGCGACGATCAGTCCCAGAACAATGGAGCTCGCCAGCGCCAGCCTATGGCGGCGGAAGCGCCGCCATACTTCCTGCCAGGGGGAGAAATGCTGCTTCTTGCGCGCCGGCGCGGCCGCGGCCGCGGGCTGCGCGGCGATACCGGTCGGGGCGCTCTGCGTGACGGTCATGGGCGCGCCTCAGCGGTAGGAGATGCGGGGGTCGAGCCAGGCATAGAGCACATCGGCGATCAGGTTGCAGAGGACGACGAGACAGGAGAACACGAAGGTGACGGCCATCACCACCGGCGTGTCGTTGGCCAGCATGGCCGAGATCAGGAGCGAGCCGATGCCAGGGACACGGAAGATCTGCTCGGTGACGATAGCGCCGCCGAATACCACCGGCATCTGCAGCATGACCAGGGTGACGACGGGGATCAATGCATTGCGCACCACGTGCTTGGTTATCACCTTGCGCTCGCCAATGCCCTTGGAGCGTGCCGTGATGACGTAGTCCAAGCGGACCACGTCGAGCACCGAGGAGCGCACGTAGCGTACCAGGGAGGCGCCCTGGAACAGGCCGAGCACCATGACCGGCATGATCGACTGCTTGATGTGCTCCCAGTAGAACTTCCAGCCGGTGGCGTTGATGTCGGCCCGGTAGACGAAGGGCAGCCAGTCGAGCTGGATCGAGAACACCAGGATCAGCAGCAGGCCGGTGAAGAAGGTCGGCAGCGAGAAGCCGATGAAGGCCAGCGTGTTGGCGATCTGGTCGAACACGGAGTACGGCCGGATGCCGGCCAGCACGCCGACCGGCAGCGCCACCAGGATGGCGATCAGCTGGGCGGCACCGATCACCACCAGGGTGGTCGGCAGGCGTTGCAGGATCAGGGTGTCGACATCCATGCGGCTGACGAACGAGAAGCCCCAGTCGCCGCGCATCATGGAGGTGAACCAGTGGCCGTAGCGGACCCACACCGGGTCGTCGAGGCCGAACTTGGCGCGCAGCGCCGCCGCCACCTCGGGCGGCACTGCCGGATTCTGCGCCAGCTCGGAGAACGGGTCACCCGGCGCCAGCGCAAGAACGGTGTACAGGAGAACGCTGATCCCGAGCATGGCCGGGATCACGAGCAATAGTCGGCGAACGATCCACTGTCGGGACACTCACAGCCTCCGCTGCTCTGCCGTCACGACTGTCGGCTCAGCTCTCCTTGTACCAGTCCTGGATGTCCCAGGTGTTGTTGTCCCAGCCGCTCAGGTTCACCCTGAGCTGGTTGCTCACCGCCGTGACCGTGGGACGGGCCACCACCGGGATCACGACCACGTTGTTGATCACCATGTCGTTCAGCTTGATGAACATGCCGGCGCGCTTGACCGGGTCGACCTCGACCTGGGCCGCACTGAAGATGTCGTCGTACTCCTTGTTCCGCCAGCGCGTGATGTTGCGACCCTGCCATTTGTTGGCCTTGGTCGCCGCCTCGGCCGACGTGAACTGCAGCATGAACACTTCCGGATCGGGCTGCGTCATGGTCGTCGTGTACATCTGCAGGTCGGTGTAGAATTTGGTGTAGGTGTCGGGGTTGGCGACATCCGACGAGAAGTACACCGACGCCGTCACCGCCTTGACCTCGATGTCGATGCCGGCCTTTTGGCAGGCCTGCTTGACGATCGCCTGGTTCTTCTGGCGCGGCTGGTTGATCGAGGTCTGGTAGACGAACTTCAGCTTCTTGCCGTCCTTGGCGCGGATGCCGTCCGATCCCTTCTTCCAGCCCGCCTTCTCCAGAATGTCGTTGGCCTTGTCGACATTGAACTCGAACTTGGTGTTCTTGGAGCGGAACTTCTCCGGGTTGTTGACGAAGTTGGCCGTCGCCGTGCCTGTCCGGCCGTAGATGAACTTCTCGACCGAGACCTTGTCGACCAGCATCGACAGGGCCTGGCGCACCGCCGGATCCGACAGGGTCGGATGTGTGGTCTTGAGGCTCGAGCGCTCGCCGTCGACCTCGGTCCAAGGATCAGTGCTGTTGAGCTGGATATGCTCGATGTTGCCGCCCTGGGAAATGACCACCCTGCCCTTGCCGCCCTTCTCCAGGCGCTGCAGGATCTCGTCCTCGACCTGCATGTTCCAGGCGAAGTCGAACTCGCCGGTCTGCAGCACGGCGCGGGCCGCCGACACCGCATCGCCGCCGCCCTTCATCTCGAAGGCGTCGAAGTAGGGCCGGTTCGGCATGTGGTAGTTGGGGTTGATCACGCCCGCCAACATGTCGCCCGGCTTGAAATCCTTGAACATGTACGGGCCGGTGCCGACCGGCTTGAGGTTGGTCGGCGCGTCGCGCGACTTGTCGCCGGCAAAAGCCTCGAACAGGTGCTTGGGAATGATCATGCCGCGCGGGCCGACGAAGGCGTCGGCCCAGAACGGCGTCGGCTTGGCGAAGCTCACCTTGACCGTGTACTGGTCAATCTTCTCGGCCACGACATCCTTGTAGGAGCCGCTGGTGGTCGCGGCAGTCGCCGGGTTCTTCGCATAGGCCCAGTTGAACACGACATCGTCGGCGGTGAACGGCTTGCCGTCGTGCCAGGTGACGCCCTGCTTCAGCTTCCAGATCACCGACTTTCCGTCGGCCGCCAAGGTGCCGTCCTCGCGGCCTGGAATGGATGCCGCCAGCCTGGGCTGGAGATTGCCGTCGGCGTCCCAGTTGGCCAGCGGCTCGTAGAACCAGCGCGAGCCGTCCTGGTCCTTGGTGCCGACGGCGAAGTGCGGATTGAGCAAGGTCGAGCCTTGCCACCACAAGACCTTGAGCAGCCCGCCGCCACCGCGCTTGGTCGGCTTGTAGGTCGACTTGGGCTGCGCCATCGCCACGCCCGAGTAGGCGAGCAGCTGTGTTGCCATCGGCGCTGCCAGTCCCACCGCCGCCATTCGCTGGACGAAGCCGCGTCGCGACAGCTTGCCAGTCTTCACCGCGCCGATCAGGCGCCGCAATTCACGTTCGTTCATGGTCCCGCTCCCATCACCCTGTACCAATCCATTGCCATCCGACGCTCTCGCTATCCTGCAAGATGCGTGCAAGTCTTAGATCAGAAGTGGGATCAGAACAGGCCGGCACGCTGTCGTCAACGATGCTGCGACCGGCAGCGAGGAGGAGAGGGATGGCGTGGCTCTATCTGGTGCTGGCGGGAATCTGCGAAATCGGCTGGCCGGTCGGCCTGAAGCTCGGCTGGACCGACCAGGGCGCCCGCTGGGGATGGATCGCCTTCGCCGTCCTGGCCATGTCGGCGAGCGGCGCGCTGCTTTTGTGGGCACAGCGCTTCATCCCCATGGGCACGGCCTATGCCGTGTGGACCGGCATCGGCGCGGTTGGCGCTTTCGTCGTCGGTATCGCCGCGTTCGGTGATTCGGCATCCACCCTGCGAATGGTGTCGATCGGCCTCATCGTGGCCGGAATCATCGGCCTCAAGCTGGCCTGATCCAGGCAGCCTGATCCAAATTGGCCCAATCGAATTGGCCGGTTCGTACATAACCTCGAGGGAGAGAAACGATGCGCATGAAGGACAAGGTCGCCCTGATCAGCGGCTCGGCCGGCGGCATGGGCGCCGCGACGGCCCGCCTGTTCGCCCGCGAAGGGGCCAAGGCCGTCATTGTGGCCGACCTGCTCGACAAGGAGGGCGAGGCGGTGGTCGCCGATATCGTCAAGGCGGGCGGCCGGGCGAGCTACGCCCATCTCGATGTCACCGACGAGGCGCAGTGGAAAAGCGTGATCGATCGCATCCTGGCCGACCATGGCCAGCTCGACGTGCTGGTCAACAATGCCGGCATCTCGGGTTCGGCGGAGCAGGATCTCTATGATACGGCGGCCTGGAACCGGCTGATGGGCATCAATGCGACCGGCGTCTTCCTCGGCATGAAGCACGGCATCGCGGCGATGAAAAAGGCGGGTCGCGGCTCGGTGATCAACCTGTCGTCGGTCTCCGGCATCGTCGGCCAGGGCTACATCCATGTCGGCTACAACGCCTCCAAAGGCGCTGTGCGGCTGATCACCAAGGCGGCCGCCGCCCAGCACGGCCGCGACGGCATCCGCGTCAATTCGGTGCATCCCGGCCTGATGCCGCCGATGCGCACGTCGGGTCGCACCGCCGATCCGGCGACCCGGGCCAAGACCCTGAAGGGTGTGCCGCTTGGCCGCGCCGGCGAGGTCGACGAGGTGGCCTATGCCATCCTGTTCCTGGCGTCGGACGAATCGTCCTACGTCACCGGGGCCGAGCTGGTCGTCGACGGCGGCTGGACGGCGGTGTGATGGCCAGCGACGGGCAGGCCATTGCGATCGAGCCCTGGCAGGTGCTCGACACGAAATACAGCTACCGCGATCGCTGGCTGGCGCTGCGCAGCGACACGGTGCGCGTGCCCAACGGCACCATCCTGTCGCCCTACCACACCCTCGAATTCCCCGAGTGGATCTGCGCCGTGGCGCTCACCTCCGATCGTCACATTGTCCTGATCGAGGAGTATCGTCACGGCGTCGGCCGGAATTCCATCGAGCTGCCGTGCGGTGCCCCCGATCACGACGGCGAGGATCTGCTCGCCGCCATGCAGCGCGAGCTTCTGGAAGAGACTGGCTACGCCGCGGATGAATGGCACGCTCTCGGCTCGTCGACAGCCAACACCGCGCGCCAGAACAACCGCGTGCACGCCTTCCTGGCGCTCGACGCGCGCCCCGTTGCCGACCAGAAGCTCGATCCCGGCGAGGTGATTCGCCCGCACGTCATCCCGTGGCGCCAGTTCATCGCCGAGCTCGGCGACGGCAGGCTCGAGATCCCCGGCCTGCACCTCGCCGCCCTGTGGCAGCTCAAGACCTTCGCGCAGACGAGCGGCGATTCGCGGCTGGCGGCGCTGGATCTTTAGCTCTTCCGGACCGCTGGCGTCTCGCCTGCCCGGCGCATTCACATGCGCCGATCATGAGGTGAGCGGGCGGGACGCCCGCGGTCCGGAAGAAGAAGAAGAAGATGATGATGATGATGATGAGTCGCCAAGCGACAACCTGCCCCTTCCGCTTCACCCCCGTTCGTGCGTAGCTGGAACATGGATCGCCGGCACCCCGCATCGGGTTGGCGCGCAGCGGCATTGGCCGTGGCGCTGTTTGCGATCACGCTCGAGTTCCTGCAGCCGCTCGCCCATGCCGTGCTGATGCGCGACGGCGGCCCGGCGACCTGGGCGGCGATGTGCCTGCCCGGCGCCTCGGCCGAGCGCGATCGCGACGGCACGACGCCCGTTGCGGGCAAGCTGCACGAATGCTGCCTTGGGCTGGCCCACGCGACCCAGGTGAGCGAGCCGCCGTCGATCTTCGTCATCGTCGGCCTGCCGTCCCCCACCGTCGAACGATCCGTCCTCCCGCAAGCAGCGATCGCGCCGGTCGGCATCCGCGACGGACCCAGTCAACCGCGAGCGCCACCCCTCCCCGTCTGACCCATGAAGCCGCCGCGCGTGTTCACGCGCGGCATTCGTTTGTCAGTTGGGGAGAGTATTCATGTTTTCCATTCGGGTGGCGACGTGCGCCGCCCTGGGGGCACTGACCCTCATACCCGCGCTCGCCAGGGCGCAACAGCCGCCGCCTGCCGATCCCACTGCACCGGCCGTCGACCTGCCGCCCATCACCGTGACCGCCGGCCGCGGCTCGGCACTCGACAAGCTCGACGTCAGCACGACGCTGCTCACGCGAGAGCAGATCCAGGCCCTGCCCGAGACCGGCATCGACCAGATCGTGAACCGGATTCCCGGCGTTTGGCTGCCCAATATCCCGACCGGCCAGCTCCATCCGACAGCCCAGCCGGTCAACATTCGTGGCTTCGGCACCAGCACGACGATCAACACGCTGGTCATGGTCGACGGCGCGCCGATCAACGACCCCTATTTCCGCACCATCAACTGGAGCACCATCCCCAAGAACGCGGTCGAGCGCATCGAGGTCATTCGCGGCGGCGGCGCGACCAGCCTGTGGGGCAACATGGCGATGGGCGGCGTGATCAACATCGTCACCCGCGAACCGACGAAGGCGGGCGCCGCGGCCGACACCAGCTACGGCAGCTACAACACCGCCACCGCAGAAGTCGCCGGCAGCGTGATCGTCAACGACAAGGTCAAGGTCGGGGCGAGCTACAACCACGCCCAGAGCTCGGGCTACAACCTCACGCCGGCGCAGTACCGGAACATCAACCTGGTGCCGACGGCCTCCAAGGCCGACAATATCGCTGCCAGCGTCTTCCTGGCGCCGAGCGACAAGCTCAAGGTCTTCGCCAAGGCCTACTGGAACCAGACCTACGAGGATGGGCTGGTCTGGACCTTCGCCCACAACAACTGGTCGACCTACCGCCTGCTGCTGGGCGGCAGCTACCAGCTCGACGACAAGTCCTCGATCAACTTCAGCGGCTGGCTGAGCAGCGGCTCGTTCGGCACCATCAACGTGGGCAGCGGCGGCTACACGCTGAACAACACGAGCGCCCTCAACCAGTTCGTCAGCCAGATCGAGGCGGCCCCCAATGCCGATCAGGGCGGCTCGATCTTCTACGAGGCGAATTTCGGCCCCTTGCGCGACGTCAAGATCGGCGTCGATGCCCGCCGCACCCTGATCACCGACTACAACAATCTCTATGCCAGCGTGAGCGCCAACCCGACGACCTTCGTCGTCAACGGCGAGCATCGCCTGCAGGGCGTGTTCGGGCAGGGCACCTGGCGCTTCGGCGGGCTGCCGGTCGACGTCACGGTCGGCGTGCGCGGCGATTTCTGGCAGGCCATGAACGCCAGCGTGCTGACCACGAACTCCGGCACGCTCAACGTGGTGCCCAATGCCAGCGCATCGAGCTTCGATCCGAGGATCGGCCTGAAGTTCTATGCCAGCGACGAGCTGACCTTGCGCGGGGCGATCTACCGCAACTTCTCCGCACCCGGCATGAACCAGATGTATCGGGTCTTCGCCTCCGGCACAGGCTATACGACGATCAATCCCAACCTGCAGCCGATGACCAATTTCGGCCAGGAAGTCGGCTTCGACTTCGAATGGAAGGGCTTCACCCTCTCCGGGACCTACTTCAACAACAACCTCGACAACTTCATCGACCTCGTGACGGTCTGCAACACCAACCCCGTCTGCGCCGCGCCGTTCGTCTGGGCGGCGGGCCTCAGCCCGGCCTTCACGACGGTCCGCCAATACCAGAACATCGGCAACGCCATGTTCCAGGGTTTCGAGCTGATCGCCACCTGGCAGCCGTTGGAGCAGCTCCGGCTGATGGGCAGCTTCACCAACACCAACGCCCATCTCACCAGCTCGATCAATCCGACCCTGGTACGGACAGGCGTCCAGCTTGGCCAGGTGCCGACCTACATGTTCACGGCCGGCGTGGAATGGCGGCCGATCGAGACCCTGGTCATCACGGCGTCCATGAAGTCGTTCCCGCAGTATTGGAACGACACAGGTCACACGCAATTGAACGACGGCGCCACCCTGATCGACCTTGGCGTGCGCTGGTCGCCTGCCAAGGATGTCGACATCTATGGCAGTATCCAGAACCTGACGAACGTCCAGTATCTGGCCCAAGGATACTCGCTGACGTCGTTCGAGGGGTCGACCGTCAACCCCTCTTCTATCCCGCAGCTCGGCATGCCGCTGACGGCGATCGCAGGCTTGAGAGTGAGGTTCTGATGCGACTGTTGCTCGCGCTTCCAGCGCTTATCCTGTTCGGCTCTGCTGCCGTCGCACAGCATCAGCACGGCAGGCCGGGCAGCGCGCCCGAGGCGTTCACCGCTGCGCCGGCTTTCGCGCCGGACGGCACGCTCTGGTTGGCGCGGCCAATGGTCGACCGTGTCGTCGTGCAGCGTTCGATCGACCTCGGCAAGACCTTTTCCGCACCCGTGAGGGTGACGCCCGAGCCCATGAACCTCGACTGGGGACCCGATGCGCGCGCGCGCATCGCGGTCGATCCCAGGGGTGGCCTGATCGTCACTTTCGGCATCTTCCAGGACAAGAACTTCAATGGCCGCGCCTTCTTCACCCGCTCAGGCGACGACGGCGCCAACTTCTCCAAGCCCCGGCCGATCACGCCGGACACGACCAGCCAGCGCTTCGAGATCGCCGGCATCGATCCGGCCGGCCGGGTCTTCGCGACATGGCTCGACAAGCGCAACATTCCGCCCGCACGCGCCGCCGGCAAAGCCTACGCCGGCGCCGCCCTGGCCTACGCCTGGTCGGACGACGGCGCCACGTTCGGCAAGACGGACATCGCGCTCGACAACACCTGCGAATGTTGTCGGCTTGGCCTTGCCTTCGCCGGGCCAGGGCGTCCCGTGATCGCCTTCCGCAACGTCTTCTCCGGATCGGTGCGCGACCACGCCGTCGTCACCTTCAGGGATGCGACGACGCCCGGCCCGTTGCGTCGCGTAAGCACCGACGACTGGAAGATCGAGGCGTGCCCTCATCATGGCCCAAGCCTCGCCGTCGCCGCGGACGGATCTCAGCACGTCGCGTGGTTCACCGATGGCAAGGCGCGCAAGGGCCTGTTCTATGCCCGCGCCGAGTCGGCTGACTCGGCCTTCGGGCCGCCGCGCGCCCTCTCCTCGTCCGACCGCCAGCCGGCGCGGCCGTACCTGCTTGCCGTGGGCCGCGCCGTCTATCTGGTCTGGAAGGAATTTGACGGCAACAAGGTCGTCGTGCGCTGGCAGGTCTCCAACGACAGCGGTGTGACGTGGAGCAAGGGCCGCACGGTCGCCGAAACCGATGATGCCTCCGATCACCCGCTGCTGATCGGCCACGCCGGGCGAGCGTACCTGTCATGGCTCACCAAGGCGCAGGGATATCGCCTGATTCCGCTGGAGGACCAGCCATGAGACTGTCGATCCTGCTCGCCATTCTCCTGGCGATCGCGTCCTTCGCCAGCGCCGAACCGACCAGCCCGCTCGCCTTCGAGCGCGGCAGCTGGGCCAAACTGCGCGCCAGCCACGATGGCCAGCCGACCGTGATCCATTTCTGGGGTTTCACCTGCGGCCCCTGCCTGGTCGAGCTGCCGCACTGGGGCAAGCTGCGTCGGGAGCGGCCGGACTTGAAGCTCGTGCTGATCGCCGCCGATCCGCTGCCGCAGGATCCCGACCGCGTCGCGGCGACGCTGGACAAAGCGGGCCTCTCCGGCAGCGAAAGCTGGAGCTTCACCGATCGCTTCTACGAGCGGCTGCGCTACGAGATCGATCCGGCCTGGGCCGGTGAGCTGCCGCGCACCGTCATGATCGACGCCAAGGGCGAGGAAACCGTCCTGCCCGGCGTCGCCGATCTCGCCCAGGTTCGCGCCTGGCTCGACGCCCAACGCAACTCACGTCCCTGAGGAATTCTCCAATGTCGATCACTCGCACTGTGCTGGCCGGTCTCTTGAGCCTGCTTGCCGTCGCCGCCGAGGCCGCCGACTACAAGCTCGGCGCCATCGAAATTAAGCAGCCGTGGACCCGTGCAACGCCTCCCAGCGCACCAGCGGGCGGCGGTTATCTCGTCCTCACCAATACCGGCACGACGCCCGACCGCCTGGTCGCCGTCACCAGCCCCAGCGCCGGCAAGGTCGAGCTGCACGAGATGTCCATGGAGGGCAGCATCATGCGCATGCGCGAGCTGCCCAAGGGCGTCGAGCTCCCGCCCGGCGCCACGGTGACGCTGAAGCCGGGCGGGCTGCACCTCATGTTCATGGATCTGAAGGCGCCGTTCGCGAAGGACACCAAGGTGCCGGCGACTCTCGTGTTCGAGAAGGCCGGCAGCATTCCGGTCGAGCTCACCGTCGAAGCGATGGGCGCGTCCGCGCCCGGACAGCACGGGCGGTGATCCAAGTCAGCACTCTTGTCTTCCGGACCGCGAGCGTCTCGGTCGCTCATGATCATGAGCGACCGAGACGCTCGCGGTCCGGAAGAGCATGATTCTAACAATCACACGGCCACGCGCGCCGGGTGCAGAGGCAGTCCCGCGACATCGACCCTAGTGCGGAACACGCTGCCGCAATTCTCCGATGGCCCGCCGCGCGATCCGGTGACGACGTAGAGATCGCGCAGGTCATCGCCGCCAAAGCACAAGCTGGTGACCATCGGCAGGGGCACCGGCACATCGCGCCGATGGCTTCCGTCCGGGTTGAACACGACGACCCGGCCACCGTGAGCGTCGGCCACCCAAACCGAGCCGTCGCTTGCCACTTTGAGGCCGTCAGGAACACCGCCGGCCGCGAAGGTGGCGAAGGTCCGCCACGGGCCCACGCTGCCGTCCGCCTTGACGTCGTAGACCCGCACCAGGCCCGAGCGCGCGTCACAATGGTAGAGAAGCTTGCCGTCGGCCGAGAAGCCGAGGCCGTTGGTCAGCATGACGCCGTCCGACAGCGTACGCATCGAGCGATCGAGATCGATCACGTGCAGGTGGCCGGGCTTCGGCGGGTCGCCACCGAACACGCGAAAGGCGAGCGAGCCGACATAGACCCGGCCCGCCTGGTCGGTCGTGAGATCGTTGAAGCCGGTGGCACCGGGTATGGCATCCTGGGCCAGGAGCTGGTGCGTGGCGCCGTCGGCGCGACCGACAACCGCGATGTCGCGGCCGCCGACCACCAGCCCGCCCGCAGCGTGCAGCGCCATGCCGCCGATGCCGCGTCGCCTGGGCACCGCCACCGACACCTGGTCGGCACGGTCGAGCAGAAACACGCCGCCATTGATGACGTCGCTGAAATAGAGACCGCGAGACGGATCCCACACCGGCCCCTCGATGAGACCATAGCCCGTGGCGAGTTGCTGCATGCGCTCCTCCGCTGAACGCTGGTGATTGCCCGTCGTTCTGGATCACGGGTCGGCGCAGGGAAAGGCAAATCGGCCGCGACGTATCGAGGTGCGAGGCCGCTCGTCGATGGGCTGGGCTCATATCTCTTTCGCTGGGGGAGGTCATGGCTGGGAGCGCGCCACTCATAGGCGCTAACTTTACAGAAGACCTCACCCTGAGGAGTGGTCCGGAGGGCCCCGTCTCGAAGGGTCGGCAACAGACCGGGCGCTGCGACACCGCTTCTCCAGCGATCTCGTGTGTCGCCCATCCTTCGAGACGGCCGCTGCGCGGCCTCCTCAGAATGAGGACTTTGTTGGTCCGGCCAAAGTTAGCGCCTATGAGCGCGCCACTCCTGTGGCGCTCATAGGATGTGGGATCAACGAGAAGAGCGCCACAGGAGTGGCGCGCTCCCAGCGCATGAGATCATGGTCTTCCGGACCGCGAGCGTCTCGCTCGCTCAGAGTCATGGGCGACCGAGACGCTCGCGGTCCGGAAGACTCATGTCCCCTCCACGCCGTATGACGGGCACCTCCCCAGCGAAGCTGGGGAGGACAAGCGTCAGAGCGCCTGCAGCAGGGTCCAGGCGATCATCGCCATGCCGATCACCGCGATGAACCAGGCGATGGTGCGCAGCCAGGGAATGCCGATCAGGTAGATGATCGCGTAGGCAAGGCGGGCCCAGAAGAAGATCATGGCGCCCATCGCCGTCGTCGCATTGGCCTTGCCCGCGGCAGCCGCGATCAGAACCAGAGCGGCGAACAGCACCAGGTTCTCGATCATGTTGAGATGGGCCCGCTTGGCGCGGCCGGCCCAGCCGGTCATGTCGGGAAGGCCCTCGCGATTGCCGGCGAGGGTGTTCAGGCCGACCTGGCTGTTGGCTCCCGACGCGGCCACCAGCACCTGAACGAAGCACAGGATCGTGGAGAACAGGAGATACTTGAGATCCGGTGACATCCGTACTCCCCTTCTTGCTTCTACTTGGTCCCGAAAAGGCGGTCGCCCGCGTCTCCCAGGCCGGGGACAATATACCCGTGATCGTTGAGCTCTGCATCGACCGCCGCTGTGAATATCGGCACGTCGGGATGCACCTCGGCGAAGGCGTTGGCGCCCTGCACCGAGCCCAGCACGCAGATGAACTTGATCCGCCTGGCGCCGGTCTCCTTCAGCCGATCGACCGCGGCGATCGCCGAATGCGCGGTCGCCAGCATGGGATCGCAGACGATGACGTCGCGGTCGGAGATGTCCTGCGGGATCTTGAAGTAATATTCGACCGCCTGCAGCGTGCGCGGATCGCGATAGAGCCCGACATGGCCCATGCGGGCGAGCGGCACGAGATCGATGATGCCTTCCGCCAGCCCCAGTCCGGCGCGCAGGATCGGCACGACCACGAGCTTCTTGCCGTCGAGCAACGGTGCCTTCATCGCCGCGATCGGCGTCGTGATGTCGGTCTCGACCAGCGGCAGGTCGCGCGTGGCGTCATAGCCCAGCAGCAATCCGATCTCGCGCAGCAGACGGCGGAAGTTGGTGCTCGAGGTCTGGCGGTCGCGCATCTTGGTGAGCTTGTGCTGCACCAGCGGATGGCTGACGACGTGGACCGACTTCGGCAAGGACATGCAGCTCTCCCCTTCTTCAAAAGACCGTGCCATCGCTGGCGACGGTAATCGGCGGCCCGCCCCCCGGGCGCCGTTCGGCGGCGAGCGCGCGCCCGGCAAACCAGGTGCCGGCCTCCAAGACCTTGACCAGCGGCAGGCGCTCGGCGTCGAGGCCGAGATGACCGCGCACGTGGCCCGCGACGCGATCCAGCAGCGCCACCGTGAGCGCACGCCATTCGACGATCGGCTCGTCGCCGGGCGCGAACGTTTGCTGCAGCAGCGCCGCCTGCTTCGGCCGTAGCGCGCCGGCATCGACCAGCAATCCGCCGTTGCGATATTCGGGCAGGCCGGTCAGCCGATCCAGCTCGACGACCCTGAGGCCGGCGCCTTCGAGCGGCTCGACCAGCGAATAGGACAGCCACTGCGAAAGCTTGTGGAACGGCACCAGCCCGAGCGCCGGATGCGGCCAGACATCACCCATCGGGCGTGGCCAGATCGAGGAAAGCCGGTCGAGCACGGCCGCGAGAATCGATTCGGCCTTCAACTCCCCCCCAACGGCCAGGATGTCGAACAGGGCGCCGGGCCGGGCCAAGCCGGTGGCGCCGAGCTTTCGCAGCAGCTCGGCGCGCCCCTCGAGGCCGGTCAGAGGATTGTGCGCCCGCACCTGGAACCCGAATGCGATGTCGGCCGGCGTCAGCGTGGCCAGCCGTTCGGCATCGACGCGCAAGGGGTCGTCGCGATCGCGGCTGAAGGCGCCCGCGGCGAACATGTGGAAGCTCGCCACAGCCAGCCCTTCCGAGCGGGCGAAGGTCTCGCCGCTGCCGGGCTCGCGATAGGACCAGTCCGGTCCGGCGCCGGCGTCGAGCAGCACCGAGACCACGGCGAGATCGATGCGCCGCCGGGCGATCTCCTCGCGCGGCAAGGAAGCCAGCCGCGGGGCGAGCGCGGCCCAGCGGTCGCGCCCGCCGGCCTCGAAATGGCGCCAGCGCGAATGGAAGGGAATCGCCGCCGGATTGGAAAAGCGCCGGCGGGTGACGGCGAGCGTCGCCTGCACGGCCGATTCCAGCCCGTTGGGATCGACTGCGAACCAGGCCGAGCGACCATCCTCGGCGTACTTGAGCATACCTTCGGCGCGCTCGCGGATTGCCGCGGGCGTGCGCAGCCACGCAAGCGAGTCGCTCATGGCTGGGGATGCGCCACTAGCAAGAAACAAGGTCGCCGCCGGGAGCGCGCCACTGCGTGGCGCTCTTCTCGTTGATCACGCGACCCATGAGCGCCACGCAGTGGCGCGCTCCCGGCCATGAGTTTCATCCTTGAGGGTCGGCCAGCAGGCGGGTGGCAAACTCCAGTGGCGCGTCCTACCGCGGGCAGCCTGCCCTGAGCGTGTCGAAGTGTCCTGCCCGCCTCATGAGCGGGCCGGAGGCCCGCGGTCCGGAAGACCATGACGCGCCGCTCGAGCGGCGCGCCCCCGGCACTACTCATCGAGGCCCCGCCCCTTGGGCTTGATCAGGTCCGCGGTCGCCGGCTTGAGCAGCGTGAAGTAGCCGGCCGCCTTCTTGGCATCCATCTCGACCTGGGCGTCGGCCGGAATCAGGTCGTCGGGAATCGGCACCTGCTCGACGACGTCGACGCCCTGCTCGCGCAGGGCGTCCGACTTCATGTTGCTCATCGAGGCGAAGCGGTCGATGCGGGCGATGCCCAGCCAGTGGAACAGATCGGGCATCAGCTCCTGGAAACGCATGTCCTGCACGCCGGCCACGCATTCGGTGCGGTTGAAGTACTGCGCCGCCGAATCGCCGCCGGGCTGGCGCTTGCGCGCGTTGTAGACGAGGAACTTGGTCACCTCGCCCAGCGCCCGCCCCTCCTTGCGGTTGTAGATGACGACGCCGACGCCGCCCCGCTGGGCCATGTCGATGCAGATCTCGATGCCATGCGCCAGGTAGGGCCGGCAGGTGCAGATGTCGGAGCCGAACACGTCCGAGCCGTTGCATTCGTCGTGGAGGCGACAGGCAATCTTCGTCTCGGGCTTGCCGAGCTTCCCGACGTCGCCGAAGAAATAGATCGTGGCGCCGCCGATCGGCGGCAGGAACAGCTCGAGATCGGGCCGCGTCACCAGCTCGGTGTACATGCCGCCGGTGTGCTCGAAGAGAGTTCGGCGCAGATCGACTTCCTTGACGCCGAAGCGCTCGGCGATGCCGGGCAGCCACCACACCGGCTCGACCGCCGCCTTGGTCACCCGCACGTCGCCGTTCGGCATCAGGAGATCGTTGTCGGGTCGCAGGCGGCCGGCCGCGATCGCGTCCCTGATCTCGGGCATCTGGACGCGCGCCTTGGTGACCGCGATGGTTGGCCGGATATCCCAGCCGGCGGCGAGCTTGTCGGCGAAGACCTCGGCCACCATGTGGCCCCACGGATCGAGCGATACGATCTTCTTGGGATCGAACCAGCTCTCGAATGGGCCGATCGGCTCGGCGGGGGCGGTATTCGTGAAGTCCGGGCGATGGCTGGGCTTCAGCTCCTGGGCGGCGATGGCGAGCGCCCGGTAGATGCCGTAGCTGCCGGAATGGACGCCGATGGCGTTTCGCCGGGCGGGATCAGCCACCGTGCCGACGACAGGGCCCCGCACCTTGGGATCGCGCGCTCCCCAGACCACAGCAGGGGCCGCTTGGCCGCCCTGCGCCGGATGGGTGTTCAGTCTGATATGAGCCATATGCTTTCCGAGTGCCAAACGCCGGGAAAGCGAGGCATCTTAAGGTCTGAGCGTTAAGAAGGAAAGACGCCCCCAAGGGCCCCGGAGAGCAATGCCGCATAATGACAGAGATCAAATCAGACCGTCTCGCCCATGGGGCGGGCTGGCACTTATTGTCGCACTCATCGCAACCATTCCACCCCTGTCTGCGTTAGGGCAACCCACGAGTCTGCCGCCCATGTCGACGATCACCTTCGCCCCTGGCTCCTCGACGGCGACGGCCGGCGGCCAGGTTCAGCCGGGCGGTCGCGCGCTCTACTACGTGGCGGCGCAGGCCGGGCAGACCATGACGGTCTCGCTGAATCCCGCAGCTGGCCTCGCTTTTCAGGTCTATCGGCCGGACACGACCATCGCCCGGGCGGCGGACGGAACTCCTCTCATCACCGGCCGAACCCTGCCGGACGCCGGGTTCGGCGACAACGCGCAGGCTTGGATGGGCGCCCTCCCGACCACCGGCGATTACCTCATAGCGGTAGGTCCGACCGGGGTGGCGGGCGCCGTTTTCAGCCTGACCGTAACGCTACAGTAGATATGCATATTCGTATCCTCTTGCCTTCGCCATGCAACTACAGCACAATTGCTACCGTCAGCCGGCTGGGCAAGGAAGGGTACGTCTTGGGGCTTATCCGGGACTCGCCCGCGCTGACTGTGGAGAGAGTGGAGTGCCGGCATGTCTGGGGTGGACCGCCGGCATTTCCTTTTCCGGGCCCTGGCCCCGCCTCCAGACCCACAGACCAAGTATCTTTTCCGCAGAGCCGCTGTAATTTCATGAAGCGACGCCCATGGCTCATCCGGACCGTGGGCGTCTCGCCCGCTCATGAATCGAGCATGAGCGGGCGAGACGCCCGCGGTCCCCGGAAACCATGAGGGTCACATGAGCCACCGATCTCTTCCCCCCAATTCATCGCGAGTCGAAGACGAGAAGAGATCGTGGATACACACGAGGCGCCGGTTTCCCCGGCCGGCCATCCTGATGACACGGCTCCCAAGCGGCGTCTAAGCTAATGTAATGCAGTTCGGTTGGCTCACCCTTTCCATGTCGCCCTCGCCTGACGAGGACGGCGCGCGCATCGACCAGATCATCCAGCAGGTCTGTGCGGCGGAACGAATGGGCTTCTCCGACGTCTGGCTGACCGAGCACTATTTCACCGGCGAGAGCGTCTATAACGATTCACTGATGTTCGCGGCCGCGCTGGCCATGAAGACCGAGCGCATCCGCATCGGCTTCGCCGTGGTGCAGACGCCGTTCCATCATCCGGTACGTCTCGCCGTGCAGCTCGCGCTGCTCGACAATCTCAGCAAGGGCCGCATCGATGTCGGCATCGGCAAGGGCACGGTCTACAACGAGTACGAGTTCGTCGGCCATGGATTGCGCAGCCACGACAGCCGCGAGCGCATGGAGGAGGCGGTCGATATCCTCGAGCGCGCCTGGCGCGAGGCGCCGCTGACCTACGAGGGCAAGTTCCACAAGGTCCACATCCCGGCACTCAGGCCGCGCCCGGTGCAGCAGCCCGGCCCGCCGCTGTGGCGCAGCGTCATCTCGCCCGGCTCCTTCGCCGAGTGCGGTCGGCTGGGCGTGCCCATCCTCACGGCGCGCCTGCCAGTCAATCGCATCAAGGAGCGCTGGGCGACCTACGCCCAGGGCATCGAGGCCGGTGGCCACGACGAGAAGAAGCGGGCGCTCCTGCTGGCGCAGAGCGCCCTATGGCGGAACGTCTACGTCGCGCAGTCGAATGCCCAGGCCGAGGACGAGCTGGCCGCCCTGCTGGTCGAGACGCGCGCCCACATGATGCACGTGCGCGAGGCCTACAATCCGCACGATTTCCAGCCCGATCCGGCGACGCTCAACGCCTGGACCGATCCCGGAGTCAGCGACGACCAGGCCATCCCCTATGTTCTCGGCACCGGCTGTCTGTACGGCACGCCGGCGCGCGTGCGCGACCAGGTTGCCGAGTTGCGCGACGTCGGCGTGCAGCACCTGCTGTGCCAGACCGGCTTCGGCGCCATGAGCCACGAGCAGAACATGGCCTCGCTCAGCCGCTTCGGCGAGCAGGTGATGCCCGCCTTCATGTAGCGGTGGCCGTCAGCAGTCGCCGATCCGCTTGCCGCTCATCGCCGAGCTGCCCTTCAGCGTCGTGCCGGCTTGGTCCTTGATCAGGAGCTGGCCCAGGCCCTCGTAGCTGTCGGGCTTGTAGCTGATCTCCGCCGAAGCCGTGACGCTGGGCAGCGTCGCCGTCGCCGGGCACACCGTGGTCGCCTTGAAAAGGCCGGTTTGAGCCGGCGCCGGCCGGAAGGTACAGCCGTGCTTCGCGAACACGTCCGGGGCCGGGTAGAGCAGCCGCTCGAGCGTCGCTTCCCCACCCTTGATGCAGACCTTGCGCGACGTCATCGGCATCGGCTGGACGCCTTCCATCGTCGTCTTGTCCATCACCTCCCACAGGCCGGGCTGCAGCGCGGTCTGCGCCCGCCCTTCGTTCGCGACCACAGACAAGGCGACGACCGCCGCCGCGACGCTGATGATTTTCATCGATGCTCCATTCCGTGCGCGACCAGCATAGGGGCATCGAACACGACGCGCGACTCTCCCTCATGCTCTCCTCCATAGGTCCCACGAGCGCCATCGCAGTGGCGCGCTCCCAGCCACGAGATTTGCCTGATGCCCGGCCGGCCAAAGGACGCAGTGGAGGAAATGTCGGGGCTGGCAACAGCCCGCAGACTTCAGATCTGAAAGTTGGCCGGCCTAAAGGCCGGGAACACGCTGCCCACCGAGGTTGACGCCGTCGAAGTCTGCCAGGCGTGAGAGCGCCGGAATGTCGAGGCAGGTCAACCTCGCGCCTTGAAGCGAGATCAGGCCGTCTTCACGCAGCCGCCGAAGCGTCCGGTTGACATGCGGCACGCTCAGCCCGAGCGTGTCGGCGATGAGTTCCTGCGTCAATGGCAGGTCATAGGACCGCTCGTCGGCCAGCCCCGCGATTTGCATTCGGAACAGAAGCTCCAGCAGAAGGCGCACCACACGCTCGTAGGCCGACTGGCGTCCGACGCCCACCAGGTGCTCGGCAAAGAGTGCTGCCTCGTGTCCGGCAATCCAGAACATCGCCGCTCCCAGCCGGGGATGGCGACGGAAAAGCTCGAACATGGCATCGAACGACAGGGGGCAGACAACCACATCAGTTAGGCCAGATATGGAATACAGAGAGCTTTGAAACATGCATCCGGGCAGTCCGATCAGGTCTCCCGGCAAAAGAAGATTGAGCACATGGCGACGTCCGTCGTGCAGAACCTTGTAGCGGATGGCCATGCCCTGGCTGAGAACGTAGATGCAACGATAGGTCTGGCCGGCCCTGATGATGTCGGCACCTGCCCGCATCGGCACGAGTTCGGTCTGCACGTTCGCCAGGTACGTGCGTTCCTGCAGCGTGAGGTCGATGAATCGGGCGAGCTTGTCGCTCAGCGAAGTCATTTGCTGGGGCGCCGAAGCCGTCACCTGCCCCTCAATGAACACGAGCCGAGCCAACCGCCGCTGCTGCGGCAATGGAAGGTCACGAGGTCACCAGCCCCAGAGCAGCCGCCGCGCCACCCAGCCCCGCTTTCCTCCTTCGTGCTGCACCCTGACCCAGCCTTCCTTGCGTGTGAGAGTCTTCAGCACTTCACCGTAGGCAAGCTTTGCGATGATCCGACTGCGCGTCGTCGGCTGGCTGCGCATGTTCGCCACCGCGACCTTCACGATGTGATACGCCGTGCTGTTGGTGAGCGGCCGATAGATCCAACCACGGTCATTCTCGAAGTCGGTCACCTTGAGCCATTGCCCCTGACTTCCGACGACCTTGAGAGGATAGCCTCGGCCCACTATCCACTCGGCGGGGTGCTGCGTGCCGGGACCGGAGCGAAGATTCACTTCCTTGCCGGACACGCTCACCATCTGCTGCGCAACGACCTGCGAGGCGGCAAGCAGAAGGAGGGCTGGCAGAAGAGTGGTCAAACGCCGGAAAGGGCGAATCGTTCTCCCATTCAGGGAGAGCTGCGTGCTTGGCCTAGTGGGGGGCAGGTCGAATATCCTCGCGGTCCTTGAGGGGGAAAAGACGGGGCGGGACGTCGTTCTTGCTTCTTTTGGTCCAGGCAAACGCAAACCGCAAAGTAGGTCGGCTGAAACACCGGGACGAGACGATTGGCGGCCAGCGACTGCATGCGACACTACAATTGGCCCGAAACTTGTCAATAATGTGATTGCGTGGACGGTCGAACCAAACAAGCAACTGAAGAAGGCCGGAATTGTCGTCTCTCGAGGGGTGCAATCGAAGTGCCTCGAGCGTCGCGGGCAGTCACGAGTTGGCGACTCCGTCGGGTACTCTGCGGCCGAGGCGCACCTCGACTTGATCCATATCATAAATCCAGTTGAAGGCAGCCGCTTTCGTCACCTGGCACGGTTCGACCTTCTGAACAAAAAAAGAGGCGATCATGAACGCGAGCGTTCCCGATTGGTTGAGGCCGGCTGCGTGGGGTGGTGTCGTCGGAATCGTGGCAGTCGCAATTGTCGGCTTCGGAACGGGCTGGGTGATCACGAGCGGTTCCGCCGAGGAGATGGCCAAGAAGGAAGGGGAAAAGGCTGCCCTCGCTGCACTCACGCCGATCTGCGTGGCCCAGTTCAAGAAGCTCGCGCCCGCGCTTCGGACAACACAGCTCGCCGCCCTGAAGGACACGAGTTCCTGGCAACGAGGTGACTTCGTCGAGAAGCAGGGTTGGGCGACCATGCCCGGCAGCAAAGAGCCGGACGACGAGGTCGCTGCGGCCTGTGCGACGGAACTCATGAAGCTCGCGGCCAAGTAGGACAAAGACTTGTCACTCATGCGGTGACGACGAGCGAGCGTCGGTCTCGGTGGTTGCGGGTCCCGCGACCGCCGAGCCCAAGTCGCGCTCACGCTGCTTCCTTCTCGATCGTCGGGCGGAGCAACATCTCGGCCGAAATGCCGAGTTGCCGGATCGTCACATCAAGACGGACGGACTCGACCACATTTATTTTGAGAGTACACCCTCCCCTGGGCTGCCGCGGATCGGCTACCCTCTGCCGGCACGAGAGGGAGCACATCATGCGGATCGGCATCACGATGTTTGCGACGGACTACGCGATCCCGCCGCACGAACTTGCCATGGAGGCCGAGGCGCGCGGCTACGAATCGGTCTGGTTCCCGGAGCACAGCCACATCCCGACCAGCCGCAAGTCGCCATGGCCAGGCGGCGCCGAGCTGCCGAAATGGTATTACGACACCTATGACCCATTCCTCGCCATGGCCGCCGCCGCGGTGGTCACCAGGACCATCAAGCTCGGCACCGGGGTCTGCCTGGTGGTGCAGCGCGATCCGATCCATACCGCCAAGGAGGTCTCGACCATCGACCGGCTATCGAATGGTCGGCTGCTGTTCGGGATCGGCGGTGGCTGGAACGCCGAGGAGATGGCCGACCATGGCACGGCATTCGGCACGCGCTTCAAGCTGATGCGCGAGCGCATCGAGGCGATGAAGCAGATCTGGGCGCAGCCGAAGCCGAAATACGCGGGCGAGATGGTGAAGTTCGAGGAGATGATGCAATGGCCCAAGCCGGTGCAGAAGCCGCACCCGCCGATCATCGTCGGCGGCGGCTTCCCGCAGGGCGCGCGCCGCGCTGTGGCCTATGCGGACGGCTGGATGCCGATCGGCGGCCGCGGCGGCGATACGCTCGGCATGCTGCCGCCGTTCCGCGAGATGCTGAAGGAAGCCGGCCGCGCCGAGGCAGACGTACCGGTGACGCTGTTCGGCGTCGGCATGAATGGCGACGGACTGAAGCGCGCCCGCGATGCCGGCGTCGACCGGGTCGTCTTCGCCGTGCCACCCGAGGCCAAGGACAAGGTCCTGCCGCTTCTCGACAAGGGCGCCACCCTGATGCGCGAGGCCTGACCGGGCTTGCCGTGACCCCTCCTCTTGCCGGCCTGACGGAGGTTCCCTCCGAGCCGATTCCGCTCTCGTTGCTTACGGGCTTCCTGGGCAGCGGCAAGACGACGCTTCTCTCCAGGGTCCTCGCCGTCCCCGATCTCCGCGACACGGCCGTGCTGATCAGCGAGTTCGGCGCGGTCGCGCTGGACCATCTCCTTCTGGAGCAGACGACCGACGACGTGGTCGAGCTGCCCAACGGCTGCACGTGCTGCGCCGTGCGCCAGGGCCTCGCCGACTCGTTCTACCGCCTGCTGCGATCGCGCCAGGCGGCCGGCCGGGCACCGTTCCGGCGCATCGCGCTGGAGACCAGCGGCCTCGCCGATCCCGCGCCCACCCTCTACACGCTCTCGGCAGACGCCTTTCTCGAGGCCTCGCTGCGGCTCGACCGCGTCGTGACGACGATCGATGCGGTGCTGGGCGAGAGGACGCTCGAGCGCTATCGCGAAGCCACGGCACAGGCCGCGGTCGCCGATCTCCTGCTCCTGACCAAGACCGACATCGCCCCTGCCCCGGACAGCCTGGTGCAGCGTCTGGCATCGCTGAACCCGCTGGCGCCGATCGTCGCCGCCGGCGACGCCGATGCGGCCAACCTGCTGTTCGGCGGCGTTCCGAAGTCGCTGCCGCGGCCACGGCCGAGCGCGAGTGCGGTGCACGCGCACGGCATCCATGCGCTTTCGGTGCGACTCGGGCGCCCGATGAGTCGATTAGGCTTCGCCATGGCGCTGGGCAGGCTGGCGAACGACCACGGTGAGAAGCTCTTGCGGGTGAAAGGTCTCGTCGAATTCTCCGACCGGCCCGAGGGGCCGGCGGCGATCCACGCCGTGCAGCACACGCTTTATCCGCCGCGCTGGCTGGAGCGCTGGCCCGATGCCGACCACACCAGCCGCCTCGTCTTCATCGTGCGGGACCTCCAGCCGGAAGAGATCCTGCACCGGTTCGCCGACGGCGCGCCGGTATGTGTCGCCCCTCCGGCAGGAGTGACCTGATGCTCGACCTCGCCATCACTGGCGGCACGTGCGTGCTGCCGACCGGAACCCAGGCCGCCGATATCGGCGTGAAGGACGGATGCATCGTTCTGGTCGGCGGCGCCGGCAGCCTGCCGCAGGCGGCGCGCACCGTGTCGGCGGAGAACCGCCTGGTGATCCCGGGCGGCATCGATCCGCACATCCACTGCCTGATGCCGGTGCGCGCGCCGGGGCGGCCGGACGTGCTGACCGATCCGCCGTCGCAGGTCAGCAAGGCGGCCCTGCACGGCGGCACGACGACCTTGATCGACTTCGTGCAGTGCGTGCACGAGCGCACCGTCCAGGAATCGATCGCGCAGACCCAGGCCGCGTGGAAGGACGCCTGCTACTGCGACTACGGCTTCCACCTCACCTTGATGGGCGAGGTGCCGACGCCGCATTTCGGCCAGCTCGCCGATGCGATGCAGGACGGCCACGCCAGCATCAAGATCTTCACGACCAATATCCGGCCCGGCAACCTCGGCCGCATGGTGCCGCACGGCCACATCTGGGAGGCCCTGAAGGTGGTCGCGGCCCAGGGCGGCATCGCCTGCATCCATGCCGAGGACAACGACATCGTCATGTTCATGTACGAGAAGCTGGTGCGCGAGAACCGCGTCAGCTTCGAGCACATGGCCGAGGTTCACAATGCTCTGTCCGAGGAGCTGTCGTTCAACCGCGTGATCCGGCTGGCCGAGAACGTCGAGGGAGCCGCGCTTTACATGGTGCACGTCTCGGCGGCGACCGGCGTGGCGGCGCTTGCCCAGTCGCGGGCGCGCGGCTTCCCGATGTACGGCGAGACCCTGCACCAGTACCTCATGTACAACGCCGAGGACTACAAGCGGCCGGGCGGGCAGATGTTCCACACCTACCCGTCGCTGAAATTTCCCGAGGACCAGAAGCGCCTGTGGGAGGCGACCAATCGCGGCGCCATCCAGGTCATCGCCACCGACGAGCTGTGCTGCCCGCTGCGCGTCAAGCTGCAGGGCAGCCGCATCGACGACACCACGGGCGGCAACTCGGGCGTCGAGCCGCGCGTCGGCCTGATGTACACGCAGATGGTGACGAAGCGCGGCTACTCGGCCGAACATTTCGTCGACATGATCTCGAGCAACGCCGCGCGCATCATGGGCCTCTATCCGCGCAAGGGCGCGCTGGCAGTGGGCTCCGACGCCGATATCGTGCTGCTCGAGACCGGCCTCTCGAAGACGATCCGCGCCGCCGACCTGCACGAGACCGACTACACGCCCTGGGAGGGTCATGTGGTGACGGCGTGGCCCACCGTCACGATCAAGGGCGGCAACGTCGTGGTGGAGAACGGCGCCTTCCACGGCGACCTGCGCCACGGAAAATTCCTCAAGCGCAAGGTATCCGACGAGATCCGCAGCCGGCCGGCGGTTTGATCCGTTGCTGGGAGCGCGCCACTCCCGTGGCGCTCTTCTTGTCGATCCCACATCCCATGAGCGCCACAGGAGTGGCGCGCTCCCAGCAATGACTCCCCCTATGGCCACCGCTTGCCAATCGCCGCGACGATGTCGTCCACCCGTGCCGCCAGAAGGCGTTCGCCCTTGAAGGCAGTGGCGCGGGTCGGGTCGCCGGTGGCGCCGGTGCGTTCGAACGGGCCGTCGAGCGCCAGCTTGTCCATGCGCACGCTGCGCGGGTCGAGGGCCAGCATCACCGACGTCTCGCGCTCGTCGGCGTGACCGCCCTCCGGCACCTCGATCAGCCGCTCGGCGGCGGCACCCAGGCCGCGCATGTGCAGGACCAGGAGATCGTCGGCGCCGGTCGAGATCTCGTCGATCGGCTTCTCGGTTGACACGCCGGTATTCACTAGGACGATCCGGCTGACGCCGTGGCTGCGCAGATTGCCAATCAACTCCAACAGCAGCGCCTTGAAGGTTGCCGCCGACAAATGCTGGCTGCCGGCAAAGGAGGTGAAGGCCGGGTAGGAGCCGAAGCCCACGACCGGCGCCACGATCACGGGCAGGCGCTCGGCGAGGCGCTGGCCGAGCGCCCGTGCCGTCAGGGCGTCGGTCTTCAAGGGAAGGTGCGGGCCGTGCGCCTTGGCGGCGGCGCCGACCGGCACCACGACCACTACCCCGGCGTCGAAGCGCGCCTTGGCTTCGGGCCAGGTAAGGTCCTCCAGCCAGGCTCCGGTGTTCTCGGGCATGTTCAGCTCTGCCAGGGCAGCTTCACCGGCTTGGGCGGCCGGTTGCCCGGGACGATCATCTTGCGCCATGCCGCGCTCGGCGCGGAGTCGTCGAGGGCGATGCGGCCGCCGATCAGGCTGACGCCGAGTTCCTTCCAAAGGGCCGCGAGATCGAGCGGCCCGCCGCGGTTGAAATGGCGGTCGACCAGGGCGCTCATTGCCTGGGTGCCGGTGGCGCGATCGCACGCGGCGGCGTAGTCGCCGACCGAGGCGCGCCGCGCGCCATCGAGCCCACTCCACAGCACGCCGCCCAGGCAATCCTCCAGTCCCCTGGCGCCCTGGCTGGCGCGCCGGATGGCGAGATCGGCGAGCAGCATGAAGGTGGCGCCGCCCCAGTAATTCTCGCGACCCGATGCATTGGCGAGACCGGACGCGAAGGCCGGCACACCTTTCGGCATGTTGTCGACCCACTCACGCCACACCTCCTCCTCCGTCTTCCACCCGGCGCGAGCGCGGATGATCGGCTCGACATAGGTGGCGGCGCCCTCCATGAACCAGCTGCCGCGGCCGCGGATGAACGGCATGCCGGTGTGCACCAGCTCGTGAGTCAGCACCCAGTCGCCGAACAGGCGATGGCGATCGACCTCGTTGCCGATCTCGACCATCACGGTGACGCCGCCGCCGGGTACGGAGCGGCCATAGCCGACGCCGCGCCGGTCGGGCATCGGCACCAGGCCGACCAGCGCCTGCCGCGCCGTGAAGCCCTGCCAGTAGTTCGCCTGCGCCTGGGCCGTGCGCTCGACCCAATCCAGGACATCGGCGCGGCTGCCCTCGGCGACGCCGTCGAGCAGGGCGACGCGCAACACGCCCCGCGATGCGGGCTGGCCAGGCCGCAGCGATCCGGGCGCCGGCACCGCAAGCTCGCGATAGGTCAGCCGGCCGAGCGCGGTGTAGCCGGCGAAGCGCACGGTGGTGCCGGCGAGCCGCCAAGCGTCGCCGACCTTGGGCAGGCCTGCCGCGAACGCGAGCCCAGGCTCGGCATTGATGCGGATATCGATGACCGGCGGACGGTCGTAGCCACGCGGCTCGAGCAGCCAGCTGCCCAGCGTCGCGAGCACGCCGTTGCCGCGCTGCACGGCGAGCGATGTCGACTGGACGGTGCCGGTAAAGTCGGACAGGTCGAAGTGGTAGCGCGCCTCGGCGATGCCATTGCCCTGCTCGACCCTGAGGCCGCCGACGTACGGCGCGGCGCGCGCCTCGCCCATCTCGAAGGCGAGCGACTGCGCCGCGCGACAGCGATAGGTGACCTCGAGGCCGAGGCCACCGCGTTCGCTCAGCTGGACGTCGACCGTGCAGTCGGGCGCGGCGACCGGCTGCGCCAGGACCGGCGAGACGGCGAGCAGGGCGGCAAGGAGCGTTCGGCGGAACATTACCGACGCTACCACGTGCCGGCGCGGGGCCCACGAACCTGGTCGTTCACGTTTTGCGGCGCATTGGGGGACGCGCCGTCAGCGCACTACCTTGGTGAAGCAATCACTTTTTCATTGCCCTTCCCGTCTTGCGGGTCAGGGCATTCGCACATGGCAAAAAGTGCCGTCATTCCGACCGGAGCCGAGCTTAGCGAGGCGTAGTGGGGGGAGCTTTCTTGTTGCAGCATCAGCAAGAAAGGTCCCTCGACTGCGCCGCCCTTTGGGCGGCTCCGCTCGGGATGACGGCACTTTTTTGCCATGTGCGAATGCCCTGAGTCTCACGGGGGAGGCCAATGACAAGAGAGCGCTACACCGTCGCCGGCGGCTCCGGCCATTTCTTCTGCGCACCGCGCGCCGATTCGAACCAGCGTGCCAGGCGCATCACGCCGAGGTCGTCGAAGCGGCGGCCGGCGATCTGGACGCCGATCGGCTTGCCCTCCGCGGTGTGGCCACAATTGATCGACGCGGCCGGCTGCTCGCTCATGTTGTAGGGCATGGTGAAGGAGATGTGCTCGAGCGGCCGATTGACGTCATTGGTCGGCGTCTCCCATTCGGCGGGGAAAGTCGGCACAGGCGACACCGGCGACAGGACATAGTCGAAGCCGTGGGTCGCTTTGATCGCGGCGGCGCGGATCGCCATGTAGTTGTTGACGGTGCGAATCACCGTCGCCCCCGAGACATCGGCGCCGCCGCGGCACCAGTCGGCGATGAAGGGCAGCACACTCGCCTGCCGGGCGTGGCTCAGGCCCGAGAAATCGACCCAGCTGCGCACCCGCCAGAACAGGTCCTGCAGATGGAGCATCTCGGGCGACAGGAAGGGCGCCACCGGCTCGATCGCGGCGCCGGCGTCGGCGAACAGCGTCGCCGCCGCTTCGACCGCCGCCTTGACCTCTGCCTCGACCGGGAGGCCCGAGCCGGCATCGAGATGCAGGCCGATCCTGAGGCCCTTGGGCTCCAGGGGATCCGCCCTCCAGTCGAGGCTCGCCGGCGGCAGGCTCATGTGGTCGCGCCAGTCGGCCTTGGACAGCTCCGCCATCAGCAGCGCCGAATCGGCCACGGTCCGGGTCATCGGCCCGACGACACGGCCGAAGTACGGCGGGTCGACCGGGACGCGGCCGAGGCTGGGCTTCAAGGTGAAGATGCCGTTCCAGGTCGCCGGCAGGCGCACCGAGCCGCCGATGTCGGTGCCGAGATGCAGCGGACCGTAGCCTGCGGCCGCACCGGCGCCGGCGCCGGCGCTCGAGCCGCCGGGGTTCCAGGCGAGGTTCCAGGGATTGCGCGTCAGTGGATGGAACGAACTCCTGCCCGACGACAGCATGCCGAAGTCGGGCATCGTGGTCTTGGCCAGGATCACCGCCCCCGCCTCGCGCACCCGGGCCGCCGCCGGCGCATCGGCCGCGGCCGGGACGAGCTGGGTCGCCGCCGTGCCGAGCGGCACCGGCACGCCCTTGGTGGCGATGTTCTCCTTGATGGTGATCGGCACGCCGTCCAGGGCGCCCATCGGCTCCCCCCTCCGCCAGCGCTGCTCGGAGGCCTTGGCCTGCTTGCGAGCCCCGTCGAAGTCCGGCGCGTAGAGCGCCTTCAGTTTCGGCTCCCAGGCCTCGATGCGGGCAATCACGGCGTCGATTGCCTCGACGGGCGACAGCTTGCGGGATTTGTAGGCGGCCAGCAGGTCGACCGCGGCCATGTCATGGATGTTCGTCATTCGGAGACCTTAGCCGTTGGGCGATGAAGCGCGTCAAGATGGGCGCGAGAAACAGCACCGCGATCATGCGCACGGTTTGCATTGCCATGACGAACGAGACGTCGACGTTGGTCGAGGCCGCGATGATGGCGATAGAATCGGAACCGCCCGGGCTGGTCGCGAGATAGGCGGTCAAGGGATCGATACCGGCGCCATAGACCAGCATGGCCGCCACCCCGGCGCACAGCGCAATCAGCGCCAGGGTAGCGCCAATGATGCGCGGCAAGGCGCGCGCGGCGTGGACCAGCAGCGGCCGCGTGAAGCGCAGTCCCACGTTCCAGCCGACCAGCGTATAGCTGATCGCCATCAACCAGGCCGGCAGCTCGATGGTCATCAGGCCGAAATGCGTCAGCACGATGCCGCCGATCATCGGCACCAGGAAGGCACCGGCAGGAATGCGCAGCCACTTGGCAACCAGCGGGCCGACGATGGCGAGCGCCAGGGTTTCACCGAGAGCCAGCCAGTCGGGCCTGGGAAACCACACGATCTCGATGTCACCATGAGCGACGCTGACGCCGAACAGCTTGGCGACCAGGGCCGCGACGCCGGCCACCATCACGACCCGCAGGTACTGCATGAGGGCGACCAGCCGGATATCGGCGCCATAGGACTCGGCCATGATGGTCATGACCGAGGCGGCGCCCGGGCTCATGCCCCACAGCCCGGTCGTCCCGGGCAGCAGCTGCAGGCGGGTCATCAGCCAGCCGAGGAAGCTCGAAACGGCAACGACGAACAGCACGGCGGCCGTGAACATCTGCCAGTGCGCCGCGATGTCGCCCATGATCGACAGCGGCACCATCTTGGCGATCAGGCAACCGATCAGGCCCTGGGCCAGCACGAACGGCGTCAGGGGGAAGCGCACGCGACCGCCGGCGGCGGCGACCACGATGGCGGCGATCAGTGGCCCCAGCATCAGGGCGGCCGGCGCGTGGAGCCAGAATAGCAGGGCGCCGAGCGCGGCGGAAAGACCGATCAGCGCCGACCAGACCAACACCTACTGGGTGAACTCCTCGGCCTCGCCGTTCATGGTCCGGATGGTCGCCATCAGCTCGGCCGAGGCGATTTCGAGCCGCGCCGCATCGATGCCGCGCAGCACCAGCGAAACGCTGGGCTTGCCGTTGCGGAAGGCCGGGTAGCTGCCGATGTCGAGATCCGCGTAACGCTGCTGCAGGGCGCCCAGCGGCTCGGCGATGACGCCCTCCGGCAGGTTGGTACGCACGGTTCGCGAGAGCATGGGCTCGCCGCCCACCAGCCGGTGCTTCATCGACTGGAACATCGCCTCGGCGACCTTGGGGATGCCGGCGAAGGTGAAGACGTTCTCCATCTGGAAGCCGGGCGCCACCGACACCGGGTTGTCGACCAGGGTGCCGCCATGCGGCACCCGCGCCATGCGCCGTCGCGCCGGCGTGAACAGTGCCGGGTCGCCGTAGTGCCGCGCCATGCGGGCCACCGCCTCGGGATGCTCGGAAATGCCGACGCCGAACGCCTTGGCGATCGAATCGGCGGTGATGTCGTCGTGCGTCGGGCCGATCCCGCCGGTGGTGAACACGTAGTCGAACCTGGCGCGCACCTCGTTGATGGTGGCGACGATCGTGGCCTCGATGTCGGGGATGACACGGCACTCCATCACCCGCACGCCCAGCACGCCGAGTTCGGTGGCGAGGTACTGGATGTTGGAATCCCGGGTCCGGCCGCTCAGGATCTCGTTGCCGATGACCACGATGCAGGCGGTGACGGTCTTTGCCGGCGGCGACATGCGACTCTCTTTTTCCTTTTCTTTCAGGACACTAGCGGAGGGCGGCCAGCCGGCCAAGCGGTCCACGGCCTTGTTACTGCCGATATCGCATGCCAAATATGGGCCATGAGCAGCCCCCGCGATATCATCGACGACAGCGCCGACTACTGGCGGCGCGACGAGCGCACGATCAAGCTCCACGGACCGGACGGGTTCGAGGGCATGCGGCGCGCCGGCCGGCTGGCCGCCGAGACGCTCGACTTCATCACGCCTCACGTCCAGCCCGGCATCACCACCCTCGAGCTGGACCGGCTGTGCCACGAGTACATCCTGGACAATAAGGCGATCCCGGCGCCACTCGGCTACCGCGGCTATCCCAAGTCGATCTGCACCTCGATCAACCATGTGGTCTGCCACGGCATCCCGTCCGACAAGCGCCTGCAGAACGGCGACATCGTCAACATTGACGTCACCGTGATCCTCGACGGCTGGTACGGCGACACAAGCCGCATGTTCTTCGCCGGCGAGGTCGGGGTGAAGGCGCGCAAGCTGTGCGACGTCACCTACGAGGCGATGATGCGCGGCATTGCCGCGGCGCGGCCGGGCGGCCATGTCGGCGATATCGGCTTTGCCATCCAGAGCTATGTCGAGGCGCAGCGCTTCTCCGTGGTGCGCGACTTCTCGGGCCACGGCCTTGGCCGCATCTTCCACGATGCGCCCAACATCCTGCACTACGGCAAGCGGGGCACCGGGCCGGTGCTGAAGCCCGGCATGTTCTTCACCGTCGAGCCGATGGTGAATGCCGGCACCTGGCAGGTGAAGATCCTGAGCGACGGCTGGACGGCGGTGACGCGCGACAAGCAGCTGTCGGCCCAGTTCGAGCATTCGGTCGGCATCACCGAGACCGGCGTCGAGTTCTTCACCCTCTCGCCACGCGAGCTAGCCAAGCCTCCCTACGATCTCGGCGCCGACAAGCCCGCCGAGCAGCCGCAGCCCGCGACGGCCTGAGCCGCATGGCGCGGCGCAAGGCGGAGGCCGAAGACCCGGCCTTCATGGTCGGCTCCGTCGGCGCCGCCAGCGACGATGCGCTGCTCTCCCTGCTCGACGCAGGCCTGCGCCTGCAGTCGGCCGGCGACGCCCGCTGGAAGGTGAGCGGCAACACGCTGCCCAACCGAGACCTGCTGCGCGGCGCCGGCGGCAGCTGGAACAAGCTTGACCAGTGCTGGGAGTTCGCCGGCGAGGACCCGACGGTCCGGCTCGCCGCTGCCCTGATCGCAGCGCCACCGGCGCCCGGCCACAACAGCGGCGTGACGGAGACGCCACCCAAGCCGCATTATCACGGCCATCGCCAGCGTGTGCGCGAGCGCGTGCTGGCGGCCGGCGTCGAAGCGCTCGCCGACTACGAGCTGCTGGAGCTGCTGCTGTTCTATTCGATCCAGCGTATCGACACCAAGCCGCTGGCCAAGCGCCTGCTCGAGCGCTTCGGCACCCTGGGCGACGTGTTCGCAGCCGAGCCCCAGCAGCTCAAGGAGTTCGACATCGACCAGCGCACTCTGGTGCAGTTCAAGGCGCTGCGCGAGGTCGCCCGCCGAATGGCCGAGCGCAAGGTCAAGCACATGCCGGTGCTGACCAACTGGCAGCAGCTGATCGACT